>CAZNCX010000026.1:0-14922 GCA_964571655.1 uncultured Elusimicrobium sp.
TAAAAGGACCAGAAAGTTTTACAGATTTACCCCTATGCCTTCCCAGATGCGCAGATACGTACATCGTTTCTTGGCGGATAACACTGAGATAACCACCGTATCAGAAGGCGAGGGCAAATGGCGTAAAGTAGTCTTGAAACTTGAAAAAAAGACGTCCTCTTCAAAAGACCAAAACGAAAAAGAACTTGTGCAGCCCGCGACGGAACAAAACGAAACGCAAGCTCCCGCGCAAGAGCCTTCTTCAATGCCGGTTTTGGAGGATATTGCGCCCGCGCCAAAAGCCGAAGAAATTGCTCCTGAGCCTCAGCAAAGCGGGCAGCCTCAGCCTCAAGCGCAGCCCGAGGTTTTGCGGGGTGAGCCTTCTATTCCGGTAATTGACATCAACGGCCAGTCCGCCGCTGCGGAAGAAAAAGAAGGGGCCGAAGAACAAAGCGAAAATAAATAAAATTTGTTTGAAACAAAAAAAAGCGGACGTCCCAAAAAGACGTCCGCTTTTGTCTGCATAAGAAAGCCAAAAAAAGTAAAATGTAAAGATGAATATAGTGCTGCTTAACCCCGAAATTCCTTTTAATACCGGCAATATCGGGCGCACCTGTGTTGCGACCGACACTAAATTATATTTGGTCGGCAAACTGGGCTTTAAGATAAACGATAAAGAAATAAGACGCAGCGGACTTGATTACTGGCCCAAATTAAATTATGAAATTGTGCCTTCTTTTGATGATTTCCTGGCGTCTTTGCCGCCTTCGGCGCGTTTATTTTTCTTTTCCACGCGCGGCAAAAAAAGTTTGTGGGATATTAAGTTTAAGAAGGGGGATTACCTTGTGTTTGGAAGCGAGTCCTGCGGCCTGCCCAAAAAATTTTACGAAGTTTATAAAGACCTCCTCTATAAAATCCCCATAGGCGTAAATACGCGTTCGCTTAATTTATCTGTTTGCGCGGCGGTTTGCCTCTACGAAGCTTTGCGCCAGACAAATTTCTGCAAAACGACGGAGGCGCTATGAGCCCGCGCGCGGTTTTCATTTTGCTTATGTCCTTAAACCTGCTCAACTATATTGACAGACAGATTTTGTTTGCGGTTTTCCCTCTTATAAAGCAGGATTTGTTTTTGACCGATACGCAGCTTGGCGTTTTGGCCTCAATGTTTATGATTGTTTATATGCTTGCCGCGCCCGTCATAGGTTTCTTTGCCGACAGGACGCCGCGTCAAATCTGGATTTCTTTAAGCGCGTTTATTTGGAGCTTGGCTACAATCCTAAGCGGTTTTGCCAAAAATTACGCGCATCTTCTTTTTGCAAGAAGCGCAGTCGGCATAGGCGAAGCCGGTTTTACCAGCGTCTCTCCGTCTTTTGTGAGTGAGGGCTTTGCCAAAAAAAAGCGCGCTCAGATACTGGGGCTTTTTGGCGCGGCTTTGCCTTTAGGCAGCGCGCTGGGTTATATTTTAGGAGGGTGGCTGGGCCCGTCTTTGGGGTGGAGAAACGCTTTTTTTATCGTCGGTATCCCGGGCGCTTTAATAGCTTTTATAGTTTTCTTTAAGGTTAAAGACAAACGTCTTGCCTCAAAAGAACAAAGACCTAAATTTGGCGCTTATGCAAAGCTGCTTAAAAACAAATCTTTTTCTTACACCTGTCTTGCGCAGGCAATGGCTACTTTTACTTTGGGCGCTATGGCCGCATGGATGCCAAGTTTCTTTCACAGATATCTTAATTTCAGCGTGGCAGACGCAGGCCTTACCTTCGGCCTTATAACGGTAGTTTGCGGCGCGGCGGGCACTTTTTTGGGCGGATATCTGGCAGATAAACTTCTTGTCAAAACAAATAAAGCGTATTTTATTGTCTCGGGATTAAGCTTTTTGACGGCTTTGCCTTTTGGCGTTATGGCTTTATTTCTCAGAGATACTCACATCGTTTTGGCCTGCTTGAGCGTGGCTGTAGTACTGATTTTTATGCAAAGCGGGCCTATGAATGCGGTAATAGTTTCGGTTACAAAACTCAGAGTGCGCTCTATGGCTTTTGCTCTTAACATTTTTATCATACATGCTTTGGGAGACGCCTTAAGTCCCGCCTTTATAGGCAAAATATCAGACGGCTGGGGCCTTAAGATGGCTTTATTTTGCAGCATTTTCTTTTTACTGCCCGCTTTGGCTTTTACCGTGCTTGCCGCGCATCATTATCGGGAGGAAGAAAATTAACTTATGACTGACGTGCAATATATAAAAGGCATAGGGCCTGTCAAGGCAAAGCTGCTGGCTAATGTCGGCATAGAGGACGTAAGCGCCCTGTTGCACTATTATCCGCGCGTTTATGAGGACCGCAGGCTTAACGCCCCTTTGGGCGAGTTCAGGCAGGCCTATGAAATAAGCGGGCCGATGAGCGTTCTTAGCGCGCACGTTTTACCGACGCGGTCTTTGCTTATTTTCAAAGCTATGCTTGAGGACGATAAAAAAGAAATTTACGAAGCCACCTGGTTCAAAAAACGCTCTTTTAGGTTTGACGCTATGGCGCAGTTAAAAAAAGATTTCAAGGTCGGCGCAAAGTTTTGGATTATAGGCAAAAGGGAGGATAAAAACTCTTTTACCTCGCGCCGCATTACCGTTGAGGAATATTACCCCTTTGACAGCCCCGACCTTTATATAAACGCAAACGCCATTGTTCCGATATACCCGCTTACGCAGGGGCTAAGTAATAAATTTTTCCGTTTGGCGGTACATAACGCTTTGCAAAAATATCTCTGCGAGCAAAGCGATCCGCTCCCGCGCGCTCTTATGGAAAAGCGCAAACTGCTCAGCTTGAGGCAGGCCTTAAAAGCGATACATTTTCCTTCCTCTTTTACCGAACTTGAACATGCAAGAAGGCGTATGGTCTACGAAGAGTTTTTGCTTATGACAATGGCCTGGGGCATAAAACAAAAGCAGGGGCGCAAAGTGGTAAAGCCGCATAAATATGAAATTAAACGCACGCTGCTTACGCCTTTTAGAAATAATTTAGGTTTTGATTTTACGCCTGCACAGACAAGAGTTATAAACGAGATTTTCAAAGATATGCTCTCGCATTTTCCGATGACAAGAATGCTGCAGGGGGATGTGGGCTCGGGCAAAACCGTCGCCGCTTTAAGCGCGATTTTGCTTGCGGTTGAAAATAATTATCAGGCGGCTTTTATGGCTCCGACGGAAATTTTGGCCGCCCAGCATTTTATAACCATGCAGAAATTTTTGCGCGGGCTTGAAGTAAAGACGGTTCTTTTGACCTCCAAAACGCCCAAGAAAGAAAAAGAGAAAATTTTAAGCGAAATTGCCGCGGGCGCCGTTGATGTCGTGGTGGGCACGCATTCTTTGATAGAGGACAATGTGCTCTTTAAGAACCTAAAGCTTATCGTTATTGACGAGCAGCACCGCTTCGGCGTAAAACAGCGCGCGGCCCTGCGCGCCAAAGCGGCTTATACCGATATGCTTTCAATGACCGCAACGCCTATCCCGCGCACTTTTGCCATGGCTTTTTACGGCGATTTGGATGTTTCCACAATTGATGCTCTGCCCCCGGGCAGAAAAGAGATAAAGACCACCCTTGAAGACGAAGAAGCCGCCGTAAAAGTTATTGAAGGGGAGCTTGCTTTGGGCCGTCAGGCCTATGTGGTTTATCCTTTAATTGACGAGAGCGATAAACTTTCGCTTAAATCAGTAACCAAAGAATTTGAAAGACTGAAAACCCTGCTTCCCGCCTATAAAATTGCGATGATACACGGCGCGATGAAAAGCAAAGAGAAGCAAAAAATAATGGAAGCTTTTGCAAACGGAAAAATAGACGTTTTGGCCGCAACGCCGGTAATAGAAGTCGGCATTGACGTTAAAAACGCCACCGTTATGGTCGTACAAAACGCAGAACGCTTTGGCCTGGCCAGCCTTCACCAGCTGCGCGGGCGCATAGGCCGGGGGGAGGTTCCTTCCCAATGCGTTTTAGTGCCCTCAAAACAAACGGGTGCGGCGGGACGCAAGCGGCTTGACATCATTTGCGGCTGCTCCGACGGCTTTAAGATAGGCGAGCAGGACCTTGCCCTGCGCGGCCCGGGCGAAATTCTGGGCACGCGTCAAAGCGGCGAGCTGGAATTTAAGACAGGAGATATTTTGCGCGACAGAGAAGTTTTGCGCTGGGCTGTTGAGGACCGAAACTTCCTTCTTCAAACCGACGAGAACTTAAAAAAGCCCGAAAACGCCGCTTTCAAAAGACGCCTTATAACCCTTTACGAAAAGCAATGGAATATCATAGACTTAGGATAATATGCTAGACTAATAAAAAAAGAGTAACAATATGCTGAGAAAGATTTTATGCAATTATGAGTTTCTTTACAGGGGCGTTGTGTATAAATGCCAAGGGTTGTATTTAGGCGATACCAATGTGCCCAGAGTCGCCTTGCAGAGAGATTATTCTTTGCAGGTAGTTTCCTTGGCTCTGAAAATAACCGAGGAGGATCTTGCCCGCGCCCTAAATTCCAAATACTGGGATATAAGCCGCAAAAAACTGGCGGAGGCGGGTTTTCTCTTCAAACAATTGGACGTTTATTTTTATCCTTCAACGGATAAGGATTAACGCGCACAGACTTTTACAAAATAATTCTGCGTATAAATAAGTTCTGCGTTTTATCTTAAAATTAAAAACCCGCCTTTCTTTAGAAAGACGGGTTTTTAATTTTTTATACAATGCCAAATTATTTTGCTTTAGCTTTATTGACCAGTTTTGCGAGACGCGATTTTTTGCGCGCGGCGCTTTTCCAGTGAATAACGCCTTTTTTGGCTGCTTTATCCAATGCCGAAGACGCCGTGTCTAAGGCTTCCTGATTTTTAACCGCCGTAACTTTTTTTGCGGTTAAGCGTATGGTTTTTTTAAGCCCCGTGTTTCTGGAATTTCTTTTGACCGCCTGCCTTTGGGCTTTTAAGGCGCTGGTGTGGCGGCCGGTTTTTAGTTTTGCCATTTTTGTACCTCTTAAATTTAGTAAATATATTCTAGCAAATTGGGTATAACTTCACAAGTATCCGTTGATAAAAGCCGTTTGGATTTAATAAAGACGGCGCGGGCTTGCCGCAAGCGGGTAACAGAAGGCAGCGTTGGAGGCAGACACTTTATCTTACAGGGGCCTGCGCTTTTGGCGTACGGATAAGAGCCGCAAAAATTTTGTATAATATATTTAAGAAATTTCTTGAGGTATATTATAATGAAAGAGAAAATACATCCTAAATACGAAGTGGTAGAAGTCGTCTGCGCCTGCGGCGCCAAATTTAAGACGCGCTCTACAATGAAAGCCGTTAAACTTGATATTTGTTCCGCCTGTCATCCGTTTTTTACCGGCAAGCAGAAAATGCTTGATACCGAAGGTCGTGTGGAGAAATTTAACAAAAAATTTGCCGCAACCGAGGGTAAGATGGTAACAAGGAAACCCAAGACCGAAGTAAAGGCAAAAAAAGTCGTCAAGAAAATGGTTCTTTCTACCGCGCCCGTGAAAGCGGCCGCTCAGAAAGCTAAAGAAGCCAAAAAGGCCAAAGAAGCTAAAAAAGAAGCCAAGAAAGAAGCAAAGTAGCGCGGTTCGTTTTATGAGCATACCCTCGCCAAAGCGGGGGTATGCTTTTTTATAGATATAAACGCAAAATTTTATTATTACGGATAAATTATGGATATAAATAAATTTAAGGAAGAATTTAGCCAGATAGAAGCCGAGCTTGCAAAAGGCAGTCTGCCCCAGGACGTTTTTTTGGAAAAAACAAAACGCCACGCTTTTTTAAGTCCCGTCATAGAAAAAATAGAACAGCTTGAGCGCGTTGAAAGCGCGATAAAACAGGCAAAGGAAATTATTGAAGACGGCTCCGACAAAGATATGTCGTCCCTTGCCGCCGCCGAACTTGCCGAACTTGAAGATATACCCGCGCAGATTATGAAAGAGCTGCGCCTGCTTATTATCCCGCCCGATCCAAACGATTCCAAAAATATTTACCTTGAAATCCGCCCGGGCGCAGGAGGCGACGAGAGCGCAATTTTCGCCGCCGAGATGCTGCGCGTCTATCAGCATTTTGCCCAGCAAAAAGGCTGGAAGACGGAACTTTTGGACTATACCCCCACCGGCCTAAAAGGCTGCAAATACGCCAGTATGTTTATCAAGGGCGAGGGCGCTTATTCGTGGCTGCGAGACGAAGCCGGCACTCACCGCGTCCAGCGCGTGCCCGACACCGAAGCAAGCGGCCGCGTGCATACTTCCACCATTACCGTAGCCATTATGCCCGAGGCGCAGGATATTGACATACAGATAAATCCCGCCGATATTGAAATGGAAACTTGCCGCGCCGGCGGAGCGGGCGGTCAAAACGTAAATAAGGTGGAGACTGCGGTGCGCCTTATACACAAGCCCACCGGCATTGTCGTCAGCTGTCGGGAGGAGCGTCATCAGGGCGCAAACCGCGAGAAAGCGATGAGAATGCTTAAAGCAAAGCTCTATCAGATAGAAGAAGAAAAAAGAAATAAAGAAATTTATGACGCGCGTAAATCACAGGTAGGTACGGGCGACCGTTCCGAAAAAATACGCACTTATAACTTTCCCCAAAGCCGCGTGAGCGATCACCGCTTAAATGAAAACTTTTATAATATTGACGAAATTATGGAAGGCGGCATCGGCGAAATATTAGAGCGTTTGCGCAAACTCAGAGTGGAAGAGAAACTTAAAAACCTGACGGAGTAAAAATGCCTCTGGCCGCCCGAACCCTCCTAAATCGCGCAACGCGCCGTCTTGAAGCGGCCCGCATTGAAGACGCGCGCGCCAATGCCGAAATCCTGCTGGCTCATATCTTAGGCGTAAGCAGAACTTTTCTTTTAGCCGATTTACAAAAATCTTTAAGCCCGCGCGAAGTAAAATTATTTGAAAAATATCTGCGCGCAAAATTAAGCGGCCTTCCTTTTGAATACATCATAAATCAGGCGCAGTTCTGCGGGCATATGTTTTATGTTGACCGCCGCGTTTTAATCCCTCGCGGCGAAACGCAGGAACTTTTGGAGGCCGCTCTTAATTTTGCGCGCAGCCGCGCAAAAGCCGCGCAAACCAACGCCAAAAAACTGAAGGTTTTGGATTTATGCTGCGGCCTCGCGTGCCTTGGAATAAGCTGGGCTTTTGCGCGAGCGCAAGACGAAGTTTTATGTGCAGATAAATCTGCCAGCGCGCTTGCCGTTGCCAGAAAAAACATAAAAAAACTTACCGCTGAAAATGCCGATATAAAAACGCTTAAGAGCGATTTATTTTCAAATATAGAAGGCCGCTTTGACATAATTATTTCAAACCCGCCTTATGTCTGTGACGAGGATATGCAAAGCCTTTCTCGCGAAGTAAATTTTGAACCCAAGCTTGCCCTGCGCGGCGGCGCAGACGGCCTTAAACTTATAAAAAAAATAATTGAAGACGCGCCTTCTTATTTAAGGGGCGGCGGGCTTCTGGCTTTTGAGTTTGGCAGAAATCAAGCGGGAAAAATAGTAAAATTTTTTAATAACGATATTTGGCAGAGCGCGCAAATTAAAAAAGACTTTAACGATAAAGAGCGTTTTGTCCTCGCCGTTAAAAAACAGCGTTAAAAATAACGGCGCAAAAAACTTAAAAAATAAGGCGGCGCTAACAATGGATAAATTTATAATTACCGGCGGCAGGAAGCTTAAAGGCGTTGTAGAAATTTCCGGTTCAAAAAATGCTTCTTTGCCTATTTTGATGGCCACTTTACTTACCGATAAACCCTGCAAAATCTCGCGCGTGCCCAATTTGCGCGACACAAGAACAACCTTAAAAATTTTAGAAGAGCTGGGCAAAAAAGTAACTTTTGCAAACGGCGTTGTTACCGTACAAAAAAAACGCAAACTCAAAACGCAGGTGCCCTACGATTTAGTTAAACTTATGCGCGCAAGTTTCTGGGCTGCGGGGCCTTTGCTTGCAAGGTTTAAGAAGGCAGTCGTCTCTTTGCCGGGCGGATGCGCTTTGGGCGTGCGTCCCGTTGACATACATCTTAAAGGTTTTGAGAAGATGGGGGCCGTCTGTTCCGTTGAAAAAGGAAACGTAGTCATAAAAGCGCGCAAATTAAAACCCGCTAAAATAATTTTCAGCTTCCCGAGCGTGGGAGCCACGCTTAATTTGCTTATGTGCGCTTCTTTGGTTGAAGGCCGCACGATACTTGAAAACGCCGCAAGAGAACCAGAAATTGAAGATTTAATTTGCGCGCTTAACTCTATGGGGGCGAAAATCTCGCTAGACGAGCGCGCACGCATAATTATAGACGGGCAAAAAGAGCTTGGCTCTATGGAGCATACCGTTACCCCCGACAGGATTGAAACGGGCACCTATCTTATTGCCGCGGCCGCTTCGCGCGGAGAGGTAACCGTACAAAACTGTCTTGCGCGTCATAATGAAATTTTACTTGATTATCTTGAGGAAGCCGGTTTTAGCATTGAGACGGGAGAAGATTTTATAAAAATTTCCCCGCGCACAAAAAAAATAAAACCCGTTGATATTAAAACGGCGCCGTTTCCCGGATTTCCTACGGATTTGCAAGCCCCGTGGATGGCTTTGATGTGTCTTTGCGGCGGCTCCTCGGAAATACGCGAGGATATTTTTGAAAACCGCTTTATGCACGCCGCCGAACTTATAAGAATGGGCGCAGATATCATAATTGACAAAAACGCCGCCAAAATAAACGGTGTTAGGCAGTTAAAAGCGGCAACGGTAATGTCTTCGGACTTACGCGGCGGCGCGGCGCTTGTGATAGCCGCTTTATGCGCCAAAGGCGTAAGCGAGGTGGAAAGGGTTTATCATATTGACCGCGGTTATGAGAATATGGAACTTAAACTGCGCGCGCTGGGCGCTAAAATAAAAAGAGTAAACCCCGTTGCAGAAGAGTTATGACCTATAAAGAGAGCCTGCGTTTGCTTGCAGCCCGCGGCTTTGGCAATAAAAAAAATACTTTGCCCGATTTCAAAAAAACCGCGCACGCTTTGGGGCTTAAAAAACTTCCTTATAAAATTATCCACGTTGCGGGAACAAACGGCAAAGGCGCAGTCTGCCTTATGCTTGCAAGCGCGCTTAAGGAAAGCGGATTTAAGACTGGTCTTTATACCTCCCCGCATGTGTATGACATTAGAGAGCGAATAGAAATTAACGGCAAAAAAATAGCAAAAAAAACTTTTGCCGACTGCGTAAGAAAAGTCGTTGAAAAAGAAACCTGCAAACTTAAATATTTTGAAATCCTGACGCTTTGCGCACTCCTTTATTTTAAGCAAAAAGGCGTTGATTACGCCGTTGTAGAATGCGGCATCGGCGGTAAAAAAGACTGCACAAATATAGTAAATCCCGTCTTGTCGGTCATAACTTCCGTTGATAAAGACCATCAGAATATCTTAGGTAAAACGCTTAAAGAAATAGCCGCGCAAAAAGCGGGTATAATAAAAAAGAATGTTCCTGTTATCTGCGGCCCTATGGCCGCGCAGGCGGCGCGCTCTGCGCGCAAAGCGGCGCGCGCAAAAGGAGCCCCGCAGATTTTTACCCCCAAGGCGCAAACGGCTGCTGCGCAAAACAAAAATATTGTTTTTGCCTGCGTGCGCCGCTTAGGCCTGCCGCAGGCGGCCTGCCTGCGCGGGTTAAACTTGCGGGCTTTGCCCTGCCGCTTTGAAATAAAGAAATGCGGCGGTAAAGTTTTTATACTTGACGGCGCGCATAATCCCGCGGCGGTAAAAGAATTTGTGAAAGTCTACAAAAAGTCGCCATATTTTTCCAAAGACGCGGTTTTGATTTACGCCGTTGCAAAAGATAAAGATTATAAAACTTGCGCGCGCATTTTGAAGCCCGTTTTTGAAAATGTAATTCTGACTTGTGCAGATGAAGCCTGCGGTGTGAAGCCTCAGGAACTCAAAAAATATTTTCCTTCCGCCGTTCTGGCGCAAAATCCGCGCGAAATCAATCTTAAGGTGCTTAAATCCCCCGTCTGCGTTTTAGGCACTTTCAGAATATTTTCTCTTTTGCCCTTCCCGCGCGCAAAGGCGTCTTAGGCGCGATTTTTCTTACAGACCGTTGACACGGGGCGCGTTTTGTTGTTTAATGTAATATATATTTTTATGTTTTACCACGCTCGCAAATTATAGTGAGGGGCTATGGCTGAGGAAAAGGATAACAATCAACAGGAGCATTCCGACATAACGGACTTTTTGAAGTCTCTTAAAGAAGACGAAAAGCAATCCACTATCGGGGGGGAGGGTTTTCCGTTTTCCGATAATTTTGATATTGACGCTTTTGTAAATCAAAACGCGGCGATAAATTCCCAGCCTCAGCCGCAGCTTCAGCCGCAGGAAGCCGCCGATATCCCTCAGCCTAAGGCGGCCGTTATCTCCGCCGAGGAAGAAAGTGCCGAGGAAGAAATGCCCTCCGCCGAAGAATATGAAGGCGACCTGCCCGAAGGCAGCTACGGCCTTGAAGGTGAAGAATCGCTTAAAGAGCAGACGATAAAACATCTTGAAGATAAGATAGCCGAGCTTGAAAGCCGCTTTGAAGACGTCAATAAAGAAAAATCTTTTGCCGCCGCCATGAAAGCCGAGCTTGAGGACGACAAGGAAGATATCCAATACGTCCCCAACGCAAAGGCAAACGACGAGTTTTTTCAAAACATTTCCACCACCATTGAAACCTTAAAAGGCAGTCTTGAAAATATTGTAAGCGCGCGTTTGCAGTACGAAGAATCTTTAATCAGACAGGATCAAAGTTTAATTACCCGCCTGAGAGAAAAGACTACCCGCCTCAAAGCCGTCAATTTAGCCTTAAACAGCGAAGTTAAGCGCGCCAAAAACGAAAAGCTTGAAAGCCTGCGCCGCAGCGCGGAGCAGACAAAAGAGCTGCTTTCCCTGCGTATGCAGCTTACCAAAGTGGAAGAAAAAGCGCGCCACGGGGACTTCAAACTTTCGCGTTTGGAGCAGCAGTTTGCCGTAGTCAACGCTGAAAAACTTTCCCTTGACGAGGAAATACGCCAAGTCCGCGAAGAGAAACTTGAAAACCTGCGCCGCAGCGCAGAGCAAACTAAGCAAATAATGACGCTGCGCCTTGAGCTTACCCGCACGGAAGAAAAATATAAGCAGGAAGAAGTGCAGGCCCAGTTTTTACGCGAACAGCTTAAAACCGTAGAAGAGCAGCGCGCCGCCTTAGACGGCGAAGTTTACTCCACGCGCGCCGAGAGGGAAGACGCAAAACGCAAAGCTTCCGCCTACGAGCGCCAGATAGAAGCCTTAAGATCCGACGTTGCGCGGCAGGAAGAAATTTTGACGGCCTCCGCACAGGAAGCCGGCACGTTGAAAGAAAAAGTTTTATCGCTTGAAAGCGAATTACAGCGTATCCAGAGCGAAAAAGAAACTTTCCAGTTAAAAACGCAGGAAAATCTGCGCCGCCTTGAAGAAATGCGCGCAAAGCACAGCCAAGAGATTGAAAAAATACGTCAAGAGCAGCTGCAGGAAATAGAGAATATCAAAAATCAAAAGGCAGAGGAAACGCAGGGCGTCGTTTTAGAGCTGCGCCGAGCCGAAGATAAATACCGTCAGGAACAAACTTTCGTAAACACCTTAAAACTGCAAATAGAGTCTTTAACCGCAGACGTTAAAAATTTACAGACGGAAAAAAGCGGCATTTCCGCCAAGCTTTCGCAGGAAATAGAAATAATCAAACAGAGTCATCAGGCGGAAATTGATAATCTGCAAAAGGAATATAATTCCGCCGTGCAAAGACTTGAGAAAGAGGAAACGGCCTATAATTCCTTAAAAAAACAGCTTGAAAATATTGAGAAAGAAAAATATAACTTAAATGAAGAAATCAAAAAAGTTTTAAGCGAGCGCGACGACGCCCTTTCCCAAAACGCCAAATATCTTGAAGAAATTGACGCGCTTAAAAAAGATTATGCCCATGCCTCCGCCGAACTTAAAGATACCGTAGTTGAACTTAGAAACCGCCAGCAGGACGAGCAACAAGCCCTGGCCGACTTAAAGGCCCGCTACGAAGAAGAACTTGCCCAAAAAGATCTTCTTGGCAGGGAAAAGATTTCCGGCCTTAGAACAAAGTACGAAGAGGAACTGTCGCGCAAAGATTCCCAAAGCAATGAGAAGATTTCCGGCCTTAAAGCTAAGTATGAAGAAGATATAAAGCAAAAAGACGTTGTCGGCAAAGAAGCGCTTGAAAAGCTTGAGAGCAAACAAAAAGAACTTGATGAAGCTCTATCCCTTATAAAGGAAAGGGAAAATACAATTAATCTTCTTAACAGCGATTTATCTTCTTTGGAAGAAGTGCGCGCCGCAGTTGAAGCCGAGTTCAAAAAAGCTTCCGCCGAGCGCTGCGATATCTTAAAACAGTTTGAAGATAAAGATAAAGAACTTACGCGCTACCGCGAAGCTTACGAGAAGGAAGTCTTGGCCCTGCGCCTTGAGAAAGAAAATCAGGCCAAAGTACTAGGCGATAAACTTTCTTCAGCCCAAATGCGCCTTAAAGAGAGCGAGGATACAGTAGCCTCTCTTAAAGACCAAATCGCCTCCCTTGAGGAGGAGCGCACAGACCTCAATTTAGGGACTTCCGACGTCAGGGAAGACAATGTCCAAAAGGCCAAAAAAATTGCCGAACAGACAGAAGAGATTTTATCTCTTCGCTCTCAGCTTACAAAGGCGGAAAGTAAATTTTTACAGGACACCGTCTTAATCAATCAGTTAAGGGAACAGTTTACGGTAATGCAGGGTTCCGTGCGCGTGCTGGGGCAGGAAGTCAGCAAACTTAAACTGGAAAACGAAGCCGTAAGAGAAGACAGCGCCGCCAAAGCGCGCGAAATTTCCGCCCTTAAAAACGAAATTTCCAAAACAAAAGAAGAACTTGAGCAGGAAACTCTTAACGTCAGGAACCTGCAGGCGCATACTACCGAGCTTAAGGCAATAAACAGCTCCCTTGATGAAGAAATCAAGAAAGTTCAGGCAGAAAAACTTTCCGCCCTGCAAAAATCGGCCGAGCAGACAAAAGAGATTTTGGTGCTCAAAGAGCAGCTTGAGCGCGCCGAGACGGGCTTTAACAGCCTTGGTTTCCAGAACGGGCTGGTGTCTCTGAGGAAAGAATACGAGCAAAAAGTCGTCCAGCTTGAGACGGACTTAAAAGACGCTTCCGCCCTTTGCGCTAAACAGGTTAAGGAAATACAGCAGCTTAGAACCGATAATATTATGCTCAGGAACGCCGAAGAAGAACGCGTGCGCAAGGAAGAGCGTTTCTCTTCCCTTACAAAACAGGTGCAAACCCTTACCGAACAGCTGGAAGAATATAAAAATAAAGAAAGCTCTGCCACGGCTTTGGTTAAAGTTAAAGCGGCCGCTTTGGGCGCGCAGATTACGCGCGTGACGCAGGACAGGGATTCCCTCAAAACCCAGCTTGAGCAAACGCATAAGCAAATTGAGGAACTTACCGAAAGAGAAAAAGAAAAACAGACGGCCTTCAACGTCTTAAAAGAGCAAATTGACAGCAATGATTCGGTCATAGAAAACCTTAAACACGAAATCATGCTCTTAACTGCGGAAAATAAAAATCTCAAGGAACTGCAAAAAGTTTCGCAGGTGCATCAGGAAGTTCTTGCAACCCAGCTTAATAAAGTTGAAAGCGAGAGCAAAAAACTTTCCACAATGTACGGTAAAACGCTGCTTAAAGATATGGCGGACAATGAGCAGGAAGAACAGGAAGAGCAGGGAGAACAGGAAGAGCAGGCAGAAACCGAGGAGCAAACCGCCCTTAAATCCGAATTTATGTCGGGCGGGGGATTTGCTTCGCAAAGCGCATCTTCTGAAGATTTGCCCGAAGAAACAAAAAAGATTATCCGCTACGTAAGGACGACTACTCCCGAAGGCAAAAAAGTTATCAAACGCATAGTGGTAAAAGGCGGCGGCGCGCAGGAAGTTTCCGCCTTCGGCGAGAAAACTATGCGCGCAAAAGCTTTCAAGCCGGTTTCTTCCTCCATAACAGGCAAGAATATGCCCCTTACGCCTCAACGCGCTTCTACCGAACTTATGCGGCAGGCCGCTGTCAGGACAGAAGAGCAGGAGCAGTTATCTTTAGTTGATTTGCCCGAGCCTCAGCCTTTGGTGGAAGAAGTAAATTTAGGCACGGAGGAAATGGATCTGAGCGCGATTTTTAACGAAGATACTTTTACCGTCCATCAGCCCAAAACCGAATTTAAGGATACGGCTTTAACAAATACTTTGAAGGATACCACCATAAAACCGATGGCCTTAAAAGCCACCCAGCCTGATTTAAGGGATACGCAGTTTGCTCCCAATGATACGGAGGCTGCCGATAACATTGCCCCTTACGGCGCTGCGGAAGGTATTGACCACAGTGTTCGCCAGCACGGCATTGAAAGAAAACCCGTCGGCAGGGTGCCGCAAAGTTACAGGGAATCGCAGGCTTATTCCGACTTTCTTAAGAAAACAAGAAGTATGTTTTTTAGAATTAAATGGTCTCTGTTTAAGGAATAAACTAAAACCTTCTTTACTGTTTGCGCCTCTTAGGGAGGCAGATTTTTATGTCTGAAAATTCTAAAAATAAACTTACCGTAGCCGTCTTATACGGCGGTAAAAGCAGCGAGCATGAAGTCTCCGTCCACTCTGCGGCGGAAGTCTGCCGTCTGCTTTCAAAAAAATATAAAGTCATAAAGATACTTATTACCAAAGAAGACGGCTTTTGGTATTTGCAGCAGATATGCGGCGCACTTAAAACGGACGATATTTGCGCAAGCCCCGTTGTCTCAAAAAAAGGCAATATAATGCTTTAGGTCGGCAAGATTTTGAAGGCCGATTTTTTCTTTCCCGTTCTGCACGGCGCTATGGGCGAAGACGGCACTATGCATGGCTATTTTTAACTGGT
>CAZNCX010000027.1:0-14476 GCA_964571655.1 uncultured Elusimicrobium sp.
CCAGTTAAAAAGTAAAAAGGATTACACTCTAAATCCGCGCAACTGACTTCGCAAAAAGGTAAAATATAATATATGCAGGCTAACAATTTTATTGACCGCGTAAAAGTTTACGTAAAAGCGGGCAAAGGGGGCGACGGGTGCCTCTCTTTCCGCAGAGAAAAATTTATTGAGTTCGGCGGCCCCAACGGCGGAAACGGCGGCAGGGGCGGCGATGTCATCTTTAAGGCCGAGCCTAATTTAACCACTCTCCAGGATTTTGCCTATAACCCCCACATTGAAGCCCAAGACGGCGCGCGCGGCGGAACCTACAACAAAAGCGGCCTTGACGGGGAAGATAAAATACTTTTAGTGCCCTTAGGCACGGTTATAAAGCAAAACGGTTTTGTTCTGGCCGATTTGGCGCGCGCGGGGCAAAGCGCCGTCATAGCAAAAGGCGGCCGCGGCGGCAGAGGCAACCAAAGTTTCAAAAGCAGATTTAACACCGCCCCCAAATTGGCCGAAAACGGCCAGCCCGGGGAAGAACTTACCTTAATCCTTGAACTTAAGGTGCTTGCCGACGTGGGCTTAGTAGGATTTCCAAACGCGGGCAAAAGCACGTTTTTAAGCGCGGTATCTTCTGCGCGCCCCAAAATAGCCGATTATCCTTTTACCACCCTAAACCCCAATTTAGGCATTTGCTCGCATAAAGGCAAAAGTTTTGTCGTCGCCGATATCCCGGGCATTATTGAAGGCGCAAGCCAGGGCCGCGGGCTGGGACACCAGTTCCTCAAACACATTGAAAGAACGCGCGTTTTGCTGCATATGACCGATCCGCAGGGCTATGATAAATTAACGCCCGAAAAATCAATAAAGATAATTGAAAGCGAACTTAAAGATTTTGATAAGGATTTATTTAACAAACCGCGCATTATCGTCATAAATAAGGAAGATATTGAAGGCGCAAAAGAAGTTTACCTGAAAATAAAAAAGAAAACAAAGAAACCCGTTTTTCTTATCTCGGCGGCAACGGGAGAGGGCGTAAATAAACTTCTTGACGAGGTAATAAAAATCCTCTCAACGGCAAAAACGGAAATAAAAAAGGAAGAAAAAGCCTCGGCCGCGGAGCATAAGGTGGAGCCTCTTTTTACCATAAAAGTTCTTGATGAAAATCGCATAAAAATAACGGGCAAAAAAATTGAGCAGTGGATAGCCATGACCAATTTTAACCAGCCCGAGGCCGTGGAAAGATTAAGACGCATCTTCAAAAAAATAGGGCTTGAGAAAGCTTTGCAAAAAAGCGGCGTCAGCGACGGAAGCGTAATACTCGTCGCCGGAAAAGAGTTTGAGTGGAACGGCGCCTTTGAGCAAGAAACTTCCGCCCTGCCCCAACGCATAGGCGGCTACTCCAAACGCGAAAACAAACAGCAGCGTCTTGAAAAAAGAAAAGCCCGCAGAGAACGCAAATTAAACGGCGGAAAAAGCGCCTAATCTAAAGCCTCCGCGCGCGCTTTGCAGTTTTGCGCGCCATTTGTTTCCATAGCAAAATAAATGCCCTTTAAGACTAAATCGGGATCGTAACAGTCAAAGGCCCCGCTGCGCTCAAACATTCTGCCCATGCCGCCGGTTGCCACAACAACGCAGGGCTCGTCGTTAAAACATTCTTTTTTGAAGCGAAAAATAAATTCCTTAACCGAGCCCAGCGTGCCAAAATATAAGCCCGACTGAAGCTGAGTCTGCGTCGTACTACCCGCGCAAAAGCGCGGGCGCGCAATTTCCACCTTGGAAAGCAAAGCCGTGTTCTGACACAAAGCGTTAAGCGCAACGCCCACCCCCACCGTAATTGCCCCGCCCATATATTCTTTGTTTTTTGAGACGGCGTCAAAAGTGTTTGCCGTGCCAAAATCCACCACTATTAAGTTCTGGGAAGGGTATTTTTTGACCGCAGCCATAATGTCGGCCACGCGGTCTGCGCCCAATTTATCTCCGTTTACGGCGTTTATTTTTAAGCCCGTTTTTACGCCGATATCCAAAATAAAGGGCTCAATGTTAAAATATTTTATGCAGCAGTTTACCACCGTGCGCAGCAAATCGGGCACAACCGAAGAGATGCCTATTTGAGTAATTTTTGAGGGATTTATTTTATGTTCCCTTAAAACTGATTTTAGGAAGATGCCCAGCTCGTCTGAAGTAAGAGTGTCTTTTGAGGTTTTGCGAAAGCGCGCTTTTATTTTGCCTTTGTCAAAAACCCCGCCGAAAGTTTTGGTGTTGCCTATGTCAAGGGTAAGTATCATTTTGTCCTCCTGAGCCCGCAAAAAAGCGTAGCTCGGCCTTATTGTTAAGTTTTACCGCAAGCGGCCGTTTGCTTAAGGCAAATCGGCCCTCACTTAAATTATATAATTTTAGCCCGCCGTTAAATATGCTAAACTTTTAACACGGAGGGGTTATGGAATACAGCCTTTTATGCACTTTTATCGCGGGCGCTTTGCTGCTTATAATGCAGGTACTGGTCACGGTAAATATTCTTTTGTATAAAGAAGACGTGAAGAGTTCCATAGGCTGGATAGGCCTTGTGTGGCTGGCGCCGGTGGCCGGAACGGTAATCTATATAGTATTCGGTCTAAACCGCGTAAAGAGAAAAGCGCTTGCCCTGCGAAACAGCGGGCCCGATATACTTTCGCAAACAACAAAAACCTTTGAAGAAATAAAAGATAAAATACCGCAAAACTTCCTTCAGCTTATAGCTTTGGGCTATAAAATACATCCGCAGTATTTCACCCTGCGCAACTTTGTGCGCCCGCTGCGTAACGGAGACGAAGCCTACCCCCTTATGTGCCGCATGATAGAAAATGCGCAAAAAGAAGTTTTGCTGCAAAGTTATATTTTTGACAACGACGCAGCGGGCAAAATGTTTGTTGAGGCCATAAAAAAAGCCGCCGCGCGCGGCGCAAGCGTGCGCGTGCTTGTAGACGGCGTAGGCCTAAACTACAGCCGCCCTACCATACAAAAAGAGCTGGAAAATATTAAAGGCGTTGATTTTGGCGTGTTTCTGCCCTCAAGAAAGCCGGCTAATCTGCCTTTTGTAAATTTAAGAAACCACCGCAAGATGCTTATCGTTGACGGGCAGGCCGCCGTATTTGGCGGCATGAACATTGCTAAAGGCAACTTGGTAAAAAGCGCACCAAAAGAACCAATTTGCGACGTAACTTTTGAAGTAAGCGGGGAAGTTAGCGAGCAAATGGCAAGAGTGTTTCTTGAAGACTGGCTTTTTGCAAAAAAGCCTTCTTTCAGGCCTTTGGCCTTCGGCAAAAAGCACGAACCTAAGGGCAATGTAATTGCGCGCATAATACCCGACGGGCCCGACAGCAACGCGGGCAAAATAGAATTTATGCTGCTTGGCGCGCTTAACTGCGCACAGAAAAAAGTTATTATCGCAACGCCGTATTTTCTGCCGCAAGCCTCGGTTCTTAACGAACTTGAAATCGCGGCTTTGCGCGGTGTTGAGGTGGAGCTTATTTTGCCGGCCAAAAGCAATATCTTCGGTATGGACTGGGCTATGGCGGCCAATTTTGGCCGTCTTCTAAAGCGCGGCGTAAAAATTTACCGCGCAAAGCCGCCCTTTGACCACAGCAAATTTATGACAGTTGACGGGGCTTGGTGTTTTATGGGCTCTTCAAACTGGGACGAACGCAGTTTAAGACTTAATTTTGAGTGCAATATTGAGTGCTTTGACAGAGAGCTTGCCTCGCGCCTTGAAGCCGTGGCGGAAGATAAAAAACGCTCCGCCCGCAAGTTGGAATTTAAGAAACTGCCCGTCTTAAAACGTTTAAGGGACAATGCTTTTAGACTTCTTACGCCTTACTATTAAGTTTATTATAAAAACGGTTGCACAAGGGAATTTTTATGTCCATTTTCACCCCGCGCGAAGACAGAAAGATTATTTGCTGCGGCTCGGCCCCAAAAACACGCCTTAGCAAAAATATAAAACTTTGCGTCTGGAATATGCAAAAATGCAAGAGCAAAAACTGGGCGGAAACGTTTTTGCGCGCGGCAAAAAAGTGCGATTTGTTTTTAGGGCAGGAAATAAAACTTACCCCCAAAGTAAAAACTTCTCTTGAAAAAAATAAAATGTTTTGGCTGCTTGCGGTAAGTTTTCTTTCGCTTGCAAAAAGATATCCCGTGGGCGTCTGCATAGGCGCAAAGGCAAAGCCGCTTGAAGTTAAATTTGAGAGAGCGCCCAAAGAACCGCTTGTAAACATCCCCAAAATGGCGCAGGCGGCTTTATACAGCATGGGCTTCGGGCAGCTGTTGGTAATAAACCTGCACGTCGTAAATTTTAAGGGCATAAAAGCCTTTGAGCAAAATCTGGAGGTCGCGCTGCGCCTGTTTTCTGAAATAAAAACGCCCTGCATCATAGCGGGCGATTTTAATACGTGGAGCAAAAAACGTTTGAACGCGCTTAAAAATTTTGCAAATTCCTTGGGCTTAAGCGAAGTTAAATTTGAGCAAGACACGCGCTCAAAATATCTCAGGAAACCTGTTGACTATATTTTTGTAAAAGGGCTTGCGGTAAAAAAATCCTATGTTCTTAAAACCGACGCTTCCGACCATAACATTTTATTTGCCGAGCTGGAGCTTATCTCTTAGTTTCTTTAGCGGCGGCTTTGCAAAATGCAGAGGGCCGTTAATTAAAATCCGCAGGAAGTAAAGCGGGTTTACCGTCGTAAATTTATCAAAATTTTGTTTTTCTTTTGCCGTATAGGGATATTTTTGCATATAACTTATCATCTCGCGCCATGTTTGTGCCTCGGCGTGTTTAAGCAGGATTTTGGGCGGCACGGCCCGCGGTCTTATATAACGCGAAACGGCGCTTAAAAAGGCGTCAAAAACTTCCGTTTGTCCGCGACTATTAAATAAATCTTCGGCAATCATATAGAGGCCCTTAAATTCCATTGCAAGGCGCGTAACAAGGCCTTTTTCTTTTGTCGTGGTATCATTGCCTGTGCGTATTTTAACGGCGGGGCGCGGCAGATAACGCGCCGTCTTTGGTTCAGCCAAAAGCGCGCTCCACATCAAATAAACGTGCGCCCAGCCAAGCCCGTCTATTGCAGAGGGCAGCGGGGCGCGAGGCCAAATTTCCCTCTTAAAAATAAACCCGCCGATATAGCCGAACAGGCCCGCGTTGCCGCGCACCGCATTAAGATAATTAACTTTATCCTCAGGCGAACCTAAGGCAAAGAGGCCGTCTTGAAAAGCGGGGGCAAGATACTGCCAGTTTTCCAAAAACTCTAAATTTTTATTACATAAGGAAAGCGACGTAAGATAAACATCTTCGTCTTTCAAATTGGCAAGGATATAAGAAAGCGCGCAGACTTCCATGGCATCGTCGTCGCCCAGAAACCAGCAGTATTTTGCCGTTGCGTAAGTGAAAACTTTTTGCAAATTGGCGTCAAAGCCGAGATTGATTTTATTTCTGTGATAAAT
This sequence comes from uncultured Elusimicrobium sp., assembly GCA_964571655.1. Classification (GTDB taxonomy): domain Bacteria; phylum Elusimicrobiota; class Elusimicrobia; order Elusimicrobiales; family Elusimicrobiaceae; genus Proelusimicrobium. Next base: position 5,461 of record CAZNCX010000027.1, read on the forward strand.
GACCGAGGGGTATTTTTTTACGACGGCGCGCGTAGCGTCGGGCGAAGCGTTGTCGCTTACTATAACTTCTACCGAGCGCGCCTCTTTTTGCTTGTAAATACTGCTTAAAAGGCTGTCTAAATAAGCGGCGCGCTTAAAGGTAGGTATGCAGATTGAGAGAAGTTTCTCTTCCATTATTTCACGCAACTGTTTTACGCAACTGTGCGCTTTAGATTAAGGTCCTTGTCTAAGACGAGGAACTTGGCCTCTCTTCCGTTTTCAATACGGCCGAAGTTAAGGTCAAAGAGGCGGGAAGGATTTTCGCTTGCAGTGCAAAGGGCCGCACCCAAAGGCATACCCCACTTAACAAGATTTTTAACGCCGTCAAGCATTTTTAAGGCCGAGCCGGCAATAACATTATCTTTTTTTCTTCTGAAAACAACGCCGTCAAAATAAACTTCCTCGCCGTTGGCCAGGCCGCCGCGGGTGCCTGTGGGGGAAAGGCTGTCGGTAACAAGAATAATTTTAGAGGGCTCTTTTAGCTTTAAGATCATCTGCACGGCCGAAGGGGCAATATGAAAGCCGTCTGCAATAACCTCGGCGGAGAAATCCGCGTCGCTTAAAATTGCGCCCGCGCAGCCTATCTCGCGGTGATTAAATCCGCGCATTGCGTTGAAAAGATGGGTGGAGTGTTTTATGCCCAGCTCTTTTGCGCGCGCAATATCTTTTGCAAGCGCGTTACTGTGCCCCGCCTGAAGAACTATATTGTGCCTGCGAGCGTAATTTGCAAGAAATTCAATGCCTTCAAGTTCGGGGGCGACCGTCATAGAAGAGATATGCCCGTCGGAAGCTTTATAAAGTTCCTCCATAAAGCCGATATCTATTTTACTTAAGGAGTTTGGCGTCATAACGCCCAGTTTCTCTGGGGAAATAAACGGGCCTTCCAGATGAAAACCTACAAGCTTTGCGCCCTTCTCTTTGCCAAAAGCTTCGCTTAAGACTGCAAGCGTTTTAAGAAGTTTCTCTTTAGGAGCGGGGTAAAGCGTGGGAAGAAAGCCCATTACCCCCTGCGTTAAAAGAATTTCAGACATCTTTAAGAGAGAATTTGCATCGTCCTTGTCGGTGCCAAAGCCGCCTGTTCCGTGTATATGCCCGTCAATAAAACCACCGCAGAGGATATCTCCTTTTAAGTCAATAATTTCATCTGCCGCGGGCAGCGGACCTTCGGTAAAAATTTTTTGGATTTTGCCGTTTTCGGCAAGCAAAATGCCTTCGGAAATAATGCCTTTTGAAACTATATTTGCATTCTTATAGATTGTTTTCATACCGCTCCCCCTTTTTTACTGCATTATGTTCTTATTTCTTTGGCGGCCTGAAACAGCAGGCGCCGCAATCCTGAAATTTAAGGCCGCTGACAAGACCGGCCGCGCCCTCATCTGCCAGAACATAGGCGGCGGGGTGGGAAGCAAGGGCGGTAATGCTCCAATTTACGTCGGGCTTATCGTCAAAGGCTCTTTGGACGGCCTGCGCCTTCTTTGCGCCTATGGCCATAATAATTACCTCGCGCGCGGCGCGTATAGTGCCAAGGCCCATAGTAACGGCTCGTTTGGGAACTGCGTTTACGTCGCCGTTAAAAAAGCGCGCGTTGGCCCGCAAAGTGTTTTCCTGCAAAGTAACGACGTGAGTTTTGGAATTAAAATCCGAACCGGGCTCGTTAAAAGCTATATGCCCGTTTTGCCCGACGCCGCCTAAAAATAATTCTATGCCGCCGTAACTTTTTATCTTTTCTTCGTAAGCAAGGCAGAATTTTTCAAGATCAGGAGCGTTGCCGTCGGGGATATTGATGTTTTGCTCGGGCATATCAACATGGTCAAATAAGTTTTTGCGCATATAATAATGGTAACTCAAAGCGTCGTCTTGGGCAAGGCCCACATATTCGTCCAAGTTAAAACTTACCACATTTTTGAAACTTAATTTGCCTTCCCTGCAAAAACGCACAAGGCTTGCATACATGCTCACGGCCGTGCCGCCCGTAGGAAAAGCGATTACGAAAGGTCTTTGCTCCGTCGGGGCAAAGGCTTCTATTCTTTTTCTTATGTAAGAAGCCGCCACATATCCCACCTCGTCGTGGGTTACAATAAGTTTAAGCGCCATATAAAAACCTCTGAAAGTCCGATAATTAACGTCCTAAAACTATTTTTTCATTTCCTCTTTTATTTCGTCGGAAATTAAGTCCGCCTCAGGCCCGATTACAACCTGCGTGCTGCCCTTTATGCCGTTTACGACCGCGCGCGCGCCGGCAGATTTAAGCAAAGCTTCGTCCACTTTGGCGTTATCAACCACTTCAACGCGAAGGCGCGTTGCACAGGCCTCAAGCGTCTTTATATTTTCTTTCCCGCCCAAACCGGCCAAATATTTGGCCGCGCGCGCGCTGTTTTCAGATACTGGCTGTGCGGAGGCGGCGGCGGGAACTTCCTGCGGCGCGATTTTTGTCTCCTGCTGTTTTTGCGTATTGGCTGATGCGGGGGCGGCGTCTTCTCTTCCCGGGGTTTTAAGATTCCATTTGCGTATTACAAACCTAAAGAGAAGGAAATATAAAACGCCGTAGGCAAGGCCTATGGGTATAAGTAAAAGCGGCTCGCTGCTGATGCCGTAATTAAGCAGATAATCAAACAGCCCCGCCGAAAAAGTAAAGCCTATCTTTACGTGCAGGATATTCATCACCACCATGCTCAGCCCCGTTAACACCGCATGCAAAACGTAAAGCGGGAAGGCAAGGAACATAAAAGCAAACTCAATAGGCTCCGTAATACCGGTCAGAAAAGAAGTAAGCGCGGCCGAAAGTAAAATGCCCGCGGCCACTTTTTTATTGTCTTTATAGGCTTCCATAACCATAGCAAGCGCGGCGGCCGGCAAACCGAACATCATTATCGGGAAAAAGCCCGACATAAAAGAGCCTGCAGTCGGATCTCCGGCAAAAAATCTCCACAAATCGCCGTGTTTGATTACCTGCGTTACGGGGTCTGCAAAATCGCCGAACTGGAACCAGACTAAAGTGTTTAAGACGTGATGGAGGCCCAGCGGTATAAGCAGCCTGTTTGCTGTGCCGTATGCAAAAAGCCCGATATTGCCCGAGCCTATTATCCAGTTGCCAAAAGCGCTTATGGCGTTTTGTGCGGGCGGCCAGATAATACTGAAAATTAAAGCTGAAATTAAAGCGAAAAAACCCGTTACGATGGGCACAAACCTGCGCCCGCCGAAGAAGGCCAGATACTGCGGCAGTTTGATATCTTTATACTTATTATAAAGAACGCCGGCCGCAACACCTATAAAAATACCGCCGAAGACACCCATATTTATGTCTTTATCAAAAGTTTTCATACCGGCGGTCATAACGACGTATCCTACAAAGGCAGAAAGTGCGGCCGCGCCGTGCGATTCCTTTGCAAAGCCTACTGCAACGCCGAGCGCAAAAATAATGGGCAAGTTATCAAAAACCGCCCCGCCCGCCTGAGCCACAAAAGCTATATTAAGCATATCGGCCTGACCAAAGCGCAAAAGCAAACCAGCAATGGGCAGCACAGCAATGGGCAGCATCAGCGATTTGCCCAGTTTTACAAAAAACGCTCCTATTTTTGAAAGTACATTTTTCATCTTTAATCTCCGTTTGGCAAACCCCGCAAAGGGGCATAGAAATTATTTAGCGCAAAGCGGCAGCAATACTGCCGCAGCGTTACAAACCAAATTCTTTCTTTATTATATCTCTTACTTCACCCGCGCCGCGCATAAGCAGGGCCGACTGCGCGTATTGACGGCATAGTGAAGAATCAAGTGTCCTCACAAAAGCTTTAACATCGGGAATTAAAGAGGTTACTACTCCAAGTTCCTTTATCCCGAGCCCTACTAAAATTACCACAGAGGCTAAATCAGACGCCATCGCCCCGCAGATGCCTACAGGCTTTTCGTGGGCCTGAGCGCCTTTTATCGTTGAAGATATCAGACTTAAAACCGAAGGGTTCAAACTGTCCGATAAACTGCTTAGAGCGCTTTGCCCGCGGTCAATTGCAAGGGCGTACTGCGTAAGGTCGTTAGTGCCAAGAGAAAAGAAATCAGCGTAATTTGCAAACTGCTCGGCCATAAGCGCGGCAGACGGCACTTCCACCATAATACCGACGGAAACTTTGTCTATGCCCAGCTTTTGCTGCTCTTCCTCAATTATCTTTTTAGCGTTAAAAAATTCCTGCAAAAAAGCTACCATAGGCAGCATTATCTTTGCAGTGCCGTAAGGCTCAACGCGCATAATAGCGCGCACCTGCGCGCGGAAAATATCTTCCCTCAGTTTATAATTGCGCACACCGCGAAGCCCCATTATCGGGTTTTCTTCTTTAGGAAGCGGGAAGTAACTTAAAGGCTTATCGCCGCCAACGTCAAGCGTGCGGATAATTACGCTTTGCCCTTTTTGGGAAGAGGCAATTTCAGAGTAAATTTTATACTGTTCCTCTTCGCTCGGGGCCTGTTCTGCGCCGGCAAATAAAAATTCCGTACGGACAAGGCTTATGCCTTCGCTGCCGTTTTCGGCGCAAAGGCGCGCTTCCTGCACGCTGCCGACATTGCCCTTAACTAAAATCCTCACGCCGTCTTTTGTAACGGCGGGCTCAAAGCAATGTTCTTTGTTTTCGGCGCGGCGGACGTCGGCCTCTTTTTTCTTCTCTTTTAATTCTTCAATATTTTGAGGGTTAACCGTTATGTCGCCGGTTTGGCTGTCCATAACAAGAGGAGCGCCGTTTGGTATCTTTAAGACCGCGGCGCCAGCACAAATAATGGAAGGAATGCCTAAATTCTTAAGCATTATGGAAATATGGGCCGTTGAAGAGCCTTCGGCCATAATTACGCCTGCTACGTTTTTGTCAAAGAGGCTGAGCTCGTAAGGCAAAAGCTCGTTTACGATTACAACGGAGTTTTCTTCAAAAACAGTTTTGTCGGAAGTTTTGCCCGTAAGCTCCATAACAACACGAAGGCAGATATCTTCGTAATCTGCCGCTCGTTCTTTTAATAGTTTATTGCCCGTGGAGTTAAGGACGTTAATGCTCTTGTTTACAGCCGCCCTCCAGGCAAAAGCCGCCGTCTTATTTTGCGCTATAAGCTCACGCGCGGAAGTTAAAAGGAAAGGATCTTCCAGCATCCCCAAATGGGCCGAGATTATCTGCGCGCGCTTGCTTTGCGCGGCGGCGTTTTGCTCTTCCTCGCGAAGGGTTTTTTTTACCTTCTCAAGCGCGGCGTCAAAAGCAAGGCTCTGTCCGCTTGCGTCGGAAGAATTTTCTTTGATATCGGCTTCCTGCCGTTGCAAAATATGAGCGCGCCCTATTACTACCGAGGGGAAAATGCCCTGACCTTTAAGTTTGGCTTCTTTTGTAAAATCAAAATCTTCTTCGCCCGTTTTTGAGATAGAAACGTCCGCGCTTACAACGCCTTCGTTGAGCCCGCTTAAAACGGCGGAGGCAATCTCTTGGGTAATCTCGCGCGCCTTGGGGCCCACGGCGTAAATTTGGATTTTATCGCCGTAGTCAATGGAAAGGCCCAGTATTTCCACCATGCTCTTGGCGTCGGCCTGCTGCGTGCCTTTTATTATTTTTACGACACATTCTTTGCAGCCCGCGGCTATTTTGGAAATTATTGAGGCCGGCCTAGCGTGCAAACCGTTTTTATTCTTTATTTCTATTATCGGGGAGGTAAATACGTCTTCGTCGTCTTGTTTGACAATATCGCTCTGCCTTCTGGCCGGCGGGACTTTATAGAGAAGCTCCCCCCTTTGCACAGAACCCGCCGCAAGAGACGTAACGGGAATATCTGGCATATTTGCCACAAGAACTATAATAAGGCTGCTCGGCGCGTTTTTGGAAATATATTCTTTATCAAACTCAATAAGCTTATCGCCTTTTTTAACCGTCTGCCCGCATTGGACAAAGGCCTTAAAGCCCTGGCCTTTAAGGTTAACCGTTTCAACGCCTATATGTATTAAAATTTCAACGCCCTGAGATTCAATTACTACCGCGTGCAAAGCTTTATGTAAAGTTTTTATTACGCCGTCAAAAGGGCTGTAAACTGCATTTTCCTGAGGGTCAATTGAGATGCCGTCTCCTAACATCTTTTCTGCAAAAATAGGGTCCGGCACTTGGTCTAAAGGTACAATTGCCCCGCATAACGGGGCATATACCGACAAAAAATCTGACGGGGGCATAAACTCTCCTAAACAAAATATACGTGTACTTTTTTAGTTTAACATTTTGATTGCGCTATGTAAAGATTTAATAGAGACAATTTTATGCTTTATTTTGTAAAATTAGATTATGAAACATTTGCGGATTTCCCTCATATACTCTTTATTTCTCTTCGCGGCGGCCTTGCTTAATGCCGCAGAAATCGTGCGCGGCCCTTACGTGGAAGCGCCGCAAAATAATACCGCTACCATAAACTGGCAGGTTTCGGAGGCCTCGCCCTCATGGATTGAGTACGGGCCGCAGGGCAAATGCTCGCAGATAATGGCTTTATCTTCAAGCAAATACAATCACACCCTGCCGCTTTACGGGCTTATACCGAACACTAAATTCTGCTACACGATTTACGTTGAAAACAGCACAAAAACAGGCGTGCAGGAAGGCGTATCGGGAGAATTTAGCACCCTTTACACGCCCGAGCGCAAAATATTAAATTTTCTTGTAATCGGCAACACATCTGATGCGGCCGAGCAAAGCACAAACGAAATAAAAGATAAAATTGCCGCCGCCATGGAAAGTTACGACGCCGACTTTATAATACATACGGGCGACATAGTCTCAACAGGTGCAAACGAGGACAGCGGACGCGAGTTTTTTACCCCCTTTAGAGGCCCCATTTCAAAAGCGGCCCTTCTTATCGCCCTGGGCGAGGACGAGTACGGCCCAAACCGCGCCGATAAAAGCGGACGCGGCTTCCTGAAAGCCAATTACCGCAAAATACACACTATGCCGTGGAGCAGGGGCACGCCTTCCTACTATTACGTTGACACGGCAAACGCGCGCATAATTTTTATTGATACAAACAATGTCTACGGCGTAATTGACGCGCCCGCCCTTACCGCCAAATCAACGCAGTATGAGTGGCTCAGGAGCGCTCTGTCATCTGCCGGCAGCGATAAATGGAAAATTGTCGTTATGCACCACCCCGTTTACTCAAGCGGCAAAGAGGAAGATAAATTAAGCTCTTTTCTTGCACCTTTGTTTGAGGCTTACCGCGTAAATTTGGTCATACAGGGCCATCAGGGCGCTTACGAGAGAACTAAACCCATAGTCAAAGGTGCGCCGGCAAGAAGCGGCCCCATTTACGTAACCGTGGGCGGCGGCGGAAAGTTATTTGAGCCTATGGAATATCAAAACGAATGGGGCGCAAAATATTACGAAACGCCGCATTTTGCGCAAATAAGCATTGTGGACAGGAAATTATCTTTGCGCGTCTACACCCACGAGAACAAGAAAATAGATTCCCTTGACCTTTATTTTTGATTTTATTATTTGATTTTAGGACATTATTTTGAGATATTATTTTAGGATATTATAGGTTTTAAGATAATTTTGCGAAACAAACTAAAAGCGCGCCTGAGTTTTTCTCAGGCGCGCTTCTTTGCGTCAAATAACTTTTCTAAAACTTAACGCGTACCGGAAGTGTAATATTTATCCTTAAGAGCCCGCATCAAACTGTCGTCGTGAAGCCTCTTTTCCATCTGTTTCATTACGCGCTCTTGGGCTATTTTTTGCAATTCGCGTCTATGCTTCTCTCTGAGGACTTTTACGCCCTCTTCATAGCCTTTCATAAAATTAGGTTTGTCTTTGCCTATGTTCTTAGGCGTTCTGAAGCAATTATTTCTAATACTTAAATCCGCTCCGGCAATAACAAGTATGCGGGCCGCCCTCCCGCTATCCCAAATGGCGGCTACGTGCAAGGGAGTATTGCCTTCTTGATTTTTCAGGTTCAAGTTTATATCTTTCCTTGCGACAAGAATTTCATAAATATGGGCCCTCTCTTTTGCTGCCGCAAAGTGTAAAGCGCCGTAACCTCTATTATCCTGCAAATTCACGTTTAGACTCTCCACTTTCATCATAGAATCAAAAATATTGTTTCGTCCAAAAATCGCCGTCATATGAAGGGGCGTATATCCTTCGTCATCTTTTGCGTTAACATTTGCTCCCGCATCAATAAGTATCTTTGCAATCTCCGTATTGTCGTATACTATAGACATATGGAGCGGCGTATCTCCCGTATCATCAACGGCATTTATATAGGCACCTTCCGCTAAAAGCTGTTTGACTCTGTCCGCGTCCCCTTGCATAACCGCCACGTGAAGCCTTGTCGGAACTTGCGCAAAGGCCGACAACGCCATAGCTAAAATAAAGATAAAAGCACTTACAAATTTAATTGTTCTCATTTCTTCTTCCTTAGTAAATTTATTTATATGTATATTTTCCCAAAATACCGTTTGCGCCGCAAGGGTAAAAGGACCTAAAGCGCTTTAGGCCCTTTTACCCCTTTTAAGCTTTTGCCGCAAAAGAAAAACCCTGCGGCCGTAGGACCACAGGGTTTTTTATAAAAACTCAAGCGTACGCTCAGTTTATTTGTCTTTTGCTTTTTACCACAACCCAGCTTAAAATGGCAAGCATAAACACTACGCAGCACCAGCCCCACGCCGTCAGCGAAGTGTACTGGTTATTAAACGTTACCACTATAGGCGCAACGATTACCGACACCATATTTACCACTTTAATCATAGGGTTAAGCGCAGGGCCCGCGGTATCTTTAAGCGGATCGCCCACGGTATCGCCTACAACGCTTGCTTTATGGCGCTCGGAGCCTTTGCCCGTATTATTTGCGGGGTCCGAGGGCTCGTCCTCAATAAGCTTTTTGGCGTTATCCCACGCACCGCCCGCGTTTGACATAAACACCGCAAGCAACTGGCCCGAAACTATTATGCCCGCCAGAAAACCGCCCAAAGCTTCAACGCCCAAAG
>CAZNCX010000028.1:0-3025 GCA_964571655.1 uncultured Elusimicrobium sp.
AAGCGTGCCTGCCAAAACGTTAACAAGCAGAGCCATAACTTTTTGCTTGTCTTTGCCTTCAAAGCGCGGCTTTGAGAGTTCTATGTACCAGTCGCAAAAATCGCCCCAGAGGAAGTGATAAAGCGTATCGGCCGCGGTTGCCATATCGTAATTTTCAAGGGCGGCGCGCGCGGTTTTAACGGCTTTGTTATATTTGCTTAAAAGCCAGATGTCGCAAAGTTCGTCAAGGTCTTTTTCCTCGGGCAGGGGCAGCGGGCCTTCCAAATCTTCGGCGTTCATTTGTATAAAGCGCGAAGCGTTGTAAATTTTATTGCAGAAATTGCGCGCGCCGAGAATGGAGTCTTCCCCGTAAGGAATATCTTTACCTACGGCCGCCTGCGCGACGAGGGAAAATCTTAAAGCGTCGGCCCCGTATTTTTCAATTAACATAAGCGGGTCCACCACGTTGCCCAGGGATTTGGACATTTTTTTGCCGCTCTTATCGCGCACAATACCGTTTAAGATAACGTCCTTAAAAGGAACTTCGCCCATAAAATCAAACCCTGTCATTATCATGCGCGAAACCCATAAATACAGGATTTCATAACCAGTTACGAGCACGCTTGTGGGGTAATAATATTTCAAATCGTCTGTTTGCTCGGGCCAGCCGAAGACTGACATCGGCCATAATGCCGAGGAAAACCATGTATCCAAGACGTCGGGGTCCTGCACGGTTTCTTTTGAGCCGCAAAGAGGGCATACGGGCTGCTCGTAAGATACAATTGGTTTTGCGCCGTCTTCAAAAGATACTTTCATAAGCTGCTCTTTGCCCTGTTTGTCCTGGGCAAAAGTAAGCCCGCCTTTGGAGCAGTGCCTGCAATACCAAACGGGTATCCTGTGTCCCCACCAGATTTGGCGCGATATGCACCAGTCCTGAATATTTGCAAGCCAGTTTTCAAGAGGGGCTTTCCAGTTTTCGGGGTGCATTTTGACGTCGCCGTTTTTGAGGGCTTTAAGCGCGGGTTTGGCAAGATTATCCATTTTGACAAACCACTGTTCGCTCAAATAAGGCTCAATTGCGCTGTGGCAGCGGTAGCAGGAACTTACGGCGTGGGCGTATTTTTCTTCTTTAATAAGGAGGTCCTGCTCCTGCAAATCTTTTACGGTTTCTTTGCGCGCGGCGTCCCTGTCCAGGCCCATATATTTTTGCGGCACGTTAATCATGCGCCCTTTATCGGATATTACTACCACGGCCTCTAAATTATGGCGCGCGCCGACCTCGTTGTCAACGGGATCGTGGGCAGGCGTTATTTTAAGCGCGCCGGTGCCGAAATCTTTTTCAACGGCTTCGTCGGCTATTACGGGTATGGGTTTGTTTATGAGAGGTATTAAAACTTTTTTGCCTATAATATCTTTATATCTTTCGTCGGAAGGGTGGACGGCCACCGCGCAGTCTGCAAAAATAGTTTCGGGACGGGTTGTGGCTATTGTTATGCCTTTTGAGCCGTCTTCCATCTTGTAGTGCAGATACCACAAACGTCCGTTTTGCTGCTCGTGTTCCACTTCAATGTCAGACAGCGCCGTTGAGCAGCGCACGCACCAGTTTATCATTCTTTTGCCGCGGTAGATATATTTTTTATCCCACCAGGCTTTGAAGCACTCGTAGACTGCTTTTGCGCGCTGGGCGTCCATGGTAAAGCGGATATTTGACTGGTCTAAGGCCCAGCCCATTTTTGCAAATTGATTGTATATGGCATTTCCGCATTCTTTATACCAGTCCCAAACTGTTTGAACAAAAGCTTCCCTGCCCAAATCGTGGCGGGATATTTTTTGTTCTTTGGCCAGTTTTTTCTCAAGCACGTTTTGCGTGGCTATGCCGCCGTGGTCCGTGCCCGGAACCCAAAAAGCGTTTTCGCCCAGCATGCGGTGAAAGCGGATTAAAACGTCCTGCAAAGTATCATTAAGCCCGTGGCCCACGTGCAAAGCGCCCGTTATGTTTGGCGGGGGGATTACGATGGTAAAAGGGTTTTTGCTTTTATCAATTTTAGCTTTGAAAACGCCGCTTTGCTGCCATAATTTAATAAGTTTTTCTTCAACCGCTTTGGGTTCGTATGCTTTGGGTAACATAAACGCCTCTTAGTGAAATCAAAAAATTATATGTATATATTTTACCAATTTACAGGCGGTCGTGCTCATTTTGCGGGACACGGCGGGGGTTTTACGCAGTTTCATAAAATGGTATTATAATTTTATATGTCAGGAGATACTATGCCTAAAATAGACCAAACAACCCGCGAGCTTATGCTTGAGAGTCTCAAGCATTACGCGGAGGAAAAACTTCCCTTTGACTTTATACGCGCCTGCGACGCGCAAAACAAACACCCCGATGAAATTATTAAGGATATGTACAAGACGCTTGGCGTCAACCTTCTGCTTGTGCCGCGCGCTTACGGCGGTTTGGGCGGCACCACAAGCGATATTTACCGTATTTGCGAAATCCTTGCCCGCGTTGATCTGGGTATTGCCACTTCCGTGTTTGCGACGTTTTTGGGCAGCGATCCTATAAACGTAGGCGGCACCGAAGAGCAAAAGAAATACTGGTTTAGCCGCATAGCAAAAGAAAATATGATAGTTGCCTACGGCGCGACGGAAGCCGACGCCGGAAGCGACCTTATTGCCCTCAAAACCCGCGCAGAGCGCGTGGAGGAAGGCGGCAAAATAATCGGCTACAAGATAAGCGGCAGCAAGATGTGGATATCCAGCGGCGGTATCGCCGATTTATATACGGTTTTAGCCCTTACGCCCAAGGGCCCCAGCTGGTTTTTGCTGGAGCGCGGCATGCAGGGCTTTACCCAAGACAGCGCCGAAGATAAGCACGGCATACGCCTTGCCAATACGGCGGGGCTTTCTTTTGACGAAGTTTTTGTTCCCGTCCAAAACCTCATAGGGGAAACCGAGGGGCAGGGTTTGCAACAGGCGCAGGCAGTTTTTGGCTACACGCGCCTTATGGTGGCGGCTTTGGGTTTGGGCGCGGGGGAAGAGGCAA
>CAZNCX010000028.1:3035-13636 GCA_964571655.1 uncultured Elusimicrobium sp.
AATTGAGATTGCAGTTGACTACGCTTTGCACCGCGTGCAGGCCGGCGGCCCTTTGGCGGAAAAGCAGGGATATATGCAAAAACTTATAGTCCCGCACTATATAGCTTTTGAAGCGGCCCGCGCTTTTATTGACCAGACGGCAAAAAGCCTTGACAGCGACAATCACGGCATGGCAAGCGAGGGCGCCATAGCCAAATATTTTGCAACCGAGGCCGGCAACGCCGCCGCCGAAGACGCTATACAAGCCTTAGGCGGTTTCGGCTACACAAAAGATTTTTCCGTTGAAAAAATTAAGCGCGACGTTAAAATTACCTGTATCTACGAAGGCACAAACGAGATTATGGAAATGACTATTTACCGCGCGCGCTGGCAGGAACACTTAAAAACGCGCGGCCAGTACTATATAGATATGGCCTTTGGCCTTGAGCAGGCCGCCCAAAAAGAGAAGCAAAGCGGGCTTGACAGCGGCTGTGAGGTCCTTGCTTTGGGCCTGCGCGCGCTCTGCGCCGTTTTAGAAGTTTGCCGACAGCAAAGGCTTACGCGCCATCAGTTTGTAACTTTCCAATTGGGCAAATTGATAGCTAAGGCCGAAACGGCCCGCGCCCTTTGCCTTGCGGCCGCCTCCGATTCTGTGCCCGAAGGCAGCCCTTTTGACGCCGACACTTATAAAGCCATTGCGCGCGTAAACGCCAAGGAGACGGCGTTTTACCTTGCGCAAAGCGGCGCGGCCCTTGTGCAGGAAACCCTGCCTAAAGGCGCCATTAATGCGGCAGAACTCTTAAAGGCGGTTAATCTTGAAGAAATAGCTTCGCGTCTTGACGGCGTGAGGGACGATAAAGACGTCATAGCGGCTAAGATGAGAGAGCTTTTTAGAAAATAACCGCGTTCAAATTTAAGACAGGAGAATTTTTTTGTTATGCTTAAAATTATAGTTTGCCTTAAACAAGTACCTGACAGCGCGCGTATTAAAATAGACGCAAGAACAGGTACGCTTATGCGCGCGGGCGTGCCCAGCATATTAAATCCCTACGACCATTTTGCCCTTTCCCAAGCGTTAAAGATAAAAAAGAACGTCGGCGCGCATATAACGGTTTTATCTATGGGCCCGCAGCAGGCCCAAAGCGTTTTACGTCTTGCCTTAGGCCTTGGCGCAGATAGCGGCATTTTGCTCAGCGACAGGGCTTTTGCCGGATCTGACACCTGGGCCACGGCCTACGCTTTGGCTTGCGCGGCAAAGAAAATAGGGCAGTTTGATTTGATACTCTGCGGGCAAATGGCCATAGACGGAGACACAGCCCAAACAGGGCCCGAGATGGCTTTCCATCTGCAAATCCCGCAGATTACTTTTTGCGATGCCCTTGACGTAAGTTTAAGCGCGCAGGGTGCAAAAGCCGTTGCGCGCAAGTTAATTTACGGCGGCTACCAGATTATGGAGGCCGATTTGCCCGCCTTAATCACTTTAAGCATTCCCGACGATTATATTGCGCAGTATCCTTCTTTTGCTCAAGCCTACCAAGGGCAGCTTAAGCCTTTGGAAGTCTGGTCGGCCCAAGATATAGGAGCAGACAAAAGCAAGCTGGGTTTAGAGGGTTCCCCCACGCGCGTAAGCCGCATTTTTGCCCCTCCGGAGCGGCCTAAATGCGCCCTGCACAAATTAAGCCCGCAGGAAGCCGCGCAGAAAATCTACGACGTCCTGCTTGAAAAGGGGGTAATCAAATGATAAAGATTTCTTCGGCCTGCATAGGCTGCGGCAAATGCGTTTCTTCTTGTCCTTTCGGTGCGCTTAGCATGGCGGCTACTCAGGAAAATAAAATGGGGCGCAAAGCGCAGGCAAGCTCTGCCTGTACAAACTGCGGCGCGTGTGTAAAAGTGTGCCCCGTAAAAGCGCTTAGTCTTGAGAATAATGAAAATGCGGCTGCTCAAAAAGATTTTTCTTCCTATAAAAACGTCTGGGTGTTTGCCGAGATAAATACTTCTAAGGCAATTCCCATAGTGCGCCCCGTGGTTTTAGAACTTCTTACAAAAGCGCGTGAGCTTGCTTCCTGCTTAAATCAGCAGGTCTGCGCGGTAATTATCGGACAAGACATCGCAAAGTATTACGAGAAACTGCGCTCTTACGGCGCGCAGACAATTTACAGCGTTGAGGGCCCCGCCTACGCGCAGTATAATACGGCGGCCTATGCAAACGCGATGATAAATTTAATAAAGAAATATAAACCTTCGGCGGTTTTGTTTCCCTCAACTTATTTCGGCCGCGATTTGGCACCCAGAGTCGCCGCGGAAGTTTACGCGGGCCTCACGGCGGATTGTACGGCCCTGTCCGTCAAGGACGGCCTTTTGGTACAAACTCGTCCCGCCTTCGGCGGCAATATTTACGCCGATATAACAACGCCCGCAACGCGTCCGCAGATGGCCACGGTGCGCCCCAACGTTATGGTAAAAGAGGAGCTGCCTTTGCCCTCAAGACCGCAGCTTAACGTGGTAAAAGAAGATATTTTACCGCCGCCTGAAGCACAAAAAGTGCGCATAGTAAGCAGGCAGATTAACCCTCCCAAGGAAGCAAATAAACTCAAAACGGCCCCGTTTATAGCAGCCGGCGGCCGCGGCATGAAAAGTGCGGATAATTTTGCCGCCCTAAACAAACTTGCCGATATACTCGGCGGCGGCGTTGGTGCTTCCCGCGCGGCTATTGAAGCGGGGTGGAAACCCAAAGATCACCAGATAGGCCAAAGCGGCCTTACAGTAAAGCCGCCGGTATATCTGGCGTGCGGCATTTCGGGCGCGGTGCAGCATACGGTCGGCATGAAGGACTCGGACTATATAATTGCTCTTAATAAAGACGCGGCTGCGGCCATTTTTAATTTTGCCGATTTAGGCATCGTCTGCGACGGGCCTTCCACCGTCAAGAAATTGCTGGAATTGATTGAGAATAAAGATAAGGGCGTTTCTTGAAATAGGTCTTTTTTCAATAGGGGGCTGGGCCTTTTGTCCCTTGCGTAAAAAACCTCTGCGCGCTAGAATATATTAACAGACGGGTACGTCCCGAGGTTTTGTTTTGGAGGCTAAGATGAAAAAACTTTTTATTGTCTTGTTTTTAACTGTTCCGTTTTTTGCGCAAAACGCTTTGTGCCAAGCTCCTGCTGCAGATGTTAAAGAGGATCTTGCTTTGCACGAGGCGGCTTTTTTTAATAAGCCTGCCTTGGTTAATAATTTGATAAAGGCCGGCTATAAGGCTGATACGCCGGACCGCTTTGGGCAGACGCCTTTACATTATGCGGTTATGGGGGACGGTTTTGAAGCAATGGTCGTCCTTCTTAAAAATCACGCCAACCCCAATATGCCTGACAGATACGGCAAAACGCCCTTGCATTACGCGGCGTCCATTCGTCCCGACAAATATTTGGCGGAACTTATAAAACCCGAGTATAAAGCCGACTTAAATTTTGCGGATAAAAAAGGGCAAACCTGTCTTTTTGAAGTTAACAGCGCCTCCAAAGTGCCTATGCTTGCAAAGGGAGGGATAGATATGAATATCAAAGACACTACCCCCAACGAAAATACGGCCCTGCACTATTTTGCCGCCGATTCTGACAGAAGCGACATAGCTATTGCCCTTATTGAAAACGGTTCGGATTTCAGGATACAAAATAAGCACAAGGAAAATTCTTATCAAACAGCCGTCAAACATAATAACACAAAACTCGGGAGATACTTTAGCAAATACTTTATTATCAAAGAACTTAAGTTCAATAAAATGGATGGCATGGCTGTTATCGGGCTTTGCTCTACTTGCACGTTACCGTCGTAATTTGCTATAATAAAAAAGTTAAGAGGGCCGTTTAGTAAAATCTAAACAGCCCTCTTTTATGCCTAAAAAAACATACGCCGCTTCCGCCAAGTCCCGCGCCGCGCAGGACGATAAACAAATAAAACAGAAATTTTTGGACGCTCTTGAGCAGTCCGACACGCTTTGCGAAGCCCTTGAAATAAGCTGCCTTCCCAAAAATATGCTCTGCCATTTTTTAATTAAAGATAAAGAGTTCTTGAAAGAATTTGATAAAATTGTAAATCTTAAACTTGAAATTGCCCTGCTTGAAAGCGCGCTTAAATCAAAATCGGCGGGCATATTGTCTTTTTCTCTGATAAACCGCCTGCCCAAAAAATATAATAAGACAAAGAAGGAGGCCCCCTCCAAAGAATCCCAGCCCGCGCCGTCCCAAATAGTCTATGTTGACGATGAAGAAAAACAGTCTTAAAATAAAAGTCGGCAAAGTCTTCCGCCAAAGCGCGCGCGCCAAAAATAAAGTGGTGGTAAATGTCGGCGGCGCGCGCAGCGGCAAAAGTTATGCCATGGCTCAGCTTCTTATAATGCGCGCCTTAAACCAGGCGGGCTCCCAAATAGGCGTTACCCGCAAGACTATGCCCGCCCTTAAAATGACTTCCCGCCGTCTTATTTTGGAGCTGCTTTCTAAATACGGCCTTTATCAAAGCGCGCGCTGGAATAAAACGGAAAATTATTATCTTTTGCCCAATCTGTCGCGTTTTCAGTTCTTTTCCTTAGATGACGCCGAGAAAATAAAATCTTCGGAATTTAATTATCTGTGGCTTGAGGAAGCAAACGAGTTTACTTATCAGGACTATCTTGTTTTGCTTACGCGTTTATCGGCGCGCTCGCAATATCAAAACCAAATGTTTCTTACCTTAAATCCTACTGACGCAAATTGCTGGATAGCAAAACACTTAAAGCCGCGCGCCGACGTTCTGTTTATAAACAGCACTTACAGGGACAATCCTTTTTTATCGCAAAGTTATATAGACACCCTGCTCTCGCTTAAAGATTATGACGAAAACGCCTATAAAGTCTTTGCCCTTGGCCAATGGGGTTGCAGCCAAAGGCTTATTTACCCCTCGTGGCGGCTTGCAAGCGCGCCGCAAAGCTGCGAGGAGGTTATCTGGGGCCTTGACTTCGGATTTAACAATCCGAGCGCGCTTGTAAAAATTTATATTAAAGACGCGCAGTTTTTTTGCGAGGAGGTTTTATATCAAACCTCGCTTACCACCAAAGCGCTCTGCGCGCGGCTGGAGGAAATTATCCCTCACAAAGACCGCGCGCAGACTATTTACGCCGATTCCGCCGAGCCCGACCGCATAGCCGAAATATCCTCGCTGGGTTTTAACATAAAGCCCGCGCAGAAAAATATTTTATGCGGCATACTTGCCGTGCGCTCGGTCGGGCTTAACATAACGCCCTCGTCGGTAAATTTAATCAAAGAAGCGCAGACTTACAGTTGGAAAACAGATAACGCCGGCGCCGTTTTGGAAACGCCCGTTAAGTTTCAGGATCACGCTTTGGACGCTCTGCGTTACGCAATTTACACATATAAAACGGAGGCTCCGCAAGCGGAGCCTTCCGTAAGTTTCTTC
This sequence comes from uncultured Elusimicrobium sp., assembly GCA_964571655.1. GTDB lineage: Bacteria > Elusimicrobiota > Elusimicrobia > Elusimicrobiales > Elusimicrobiaceae > Proelusimicrobium. The sequence goes on from CAZNCX010000028.1 coordinate 8,460, forward strand.
TGAAAAGACAGTTTTTTAAGCCAAATAGGCGGGAAAAGTTTTAGTCCGAAACTTCCTCAATAAGCAAATCTTCTTCTTCGGTTTCCTCGCGTTTTTGCGCGGGCGTCAAATTTTCCTCGCGCGGTTTCTTTTGTTCAACGGTATTTTCAGCCGCGGGGGAGTATCCCTTTTTCTCCAAAGAACTTAAACGCCTTTGCGCTTTTATGGCAAGGTTTCCCGAGGGGAAATTGACTATAAGATTTTGATAATAAGCCATAGCCTGCGGATATTTTTCCATATCTTCGCTGGCTTTGCCGGCCTTAAAATAAACCTCTTCGCTGGCCGCCGAAGAAGGATATCTGCCCAAAATATCTTTGTAGCAGTTAAGTTCTTCCTCCGCGTTTTTAAGACGTTTTGCGTAAACTTCGGCGGAGGCTAATTTTATGTCAATAAATTTCTGTTCGTCTTGGGCAAAAACTTTTGCCGCCGAGTCCAGTGTGGCGGCAGCCGCGGCGTAATCTTTAAGTCTTTTTTCCTCAAGCTGCGCTTTGTAGCGCAGGGTTTCATAAGCGTCGTTTTGACGGGAAGCCGCAAGATAGCCCTCTGAGGCTTTGCTTAAATATTTTGCCGCACCCTGATAATCCCTTTGGTTTTCGGCTAAGATTGCCATATGATGATAAACCGTAGGAACCTCAACGGAAGTCGGATATTTCTCCAGAATTTCCTTATAAAGTTTTTCCGCCTGAGGATAATCTTTAAGTTCGCTTGCATAGACGTCGGCCGTCATTCTTAAGGCTGCGGCTTTGTATGGCGTTGAGGGATAAGTTTCGTAAACTTTTGCGTATTGCATTAAAGCGGCCTGATAGTTTTTATTTTGCCTCTGCCAGTCGCCGTACATAAGTTCCACGCGGTCTTTGTCGTTATAAAGCGCAAAGCGCGCAAAGAAATTTATATATTCCCGCGAAACGGGCTCGTAAGTACCTTTTAAGTCAAGCTTTGTTACGGCGTAGAGGTAATTGTCAAGGCGCTGTTCGGTATTTTCACCGTTTACTTTTTTTGCCCACGCGGCAAAAAGGGCGTCGCTGTATTTTTTATTTGCGTTTTGGACGGCCTGCTCGTAAAGTTTAGCGGCCGCAGGTAGATTTTTTGAAGTCGGATACTCGTACTTAAATTTCAGAAGGTCAAGCAAAGCGCAGTCGTAATTTTCGGCTTTAAGTTCGGCCTCTGCCTTGGTCAAAAGGGCCTCTTGCGCTTCGGGCAGGCTGTAATTTTTATTAAGCCATGCGTCTAGGGCCTGCGCGGCTGCGTCCAGTTGATGTTTGTTATCGCTTTGCAGCTGTTTTTTATAAAAAGCAAGTTCGGCCGAAGGGCTTTGCGCAAAAGCGCAAAGCGGCGTCAAAGCCAAAAGCGTAAAAACAACGTATTTTTTCATAACAACCCCTTTTAACGGTAATTTGTAAATTGCAGATCAAGGCCCATATCTTTGCTTTTAAGCAAGACTATGACCTGCTGCAGGGCGTCTTTTGACGGGGAAGAAACGCGCAGCTGGTCGCCTTGTATGGAAGCGTTTGCCTTTATCTTATTTTCCTTGATAAGCTTTACTATTTCTTTTGCCTTTTCGGCGGGTATGCCCTGCTGTATTTTTATTTCCTGTTTTGCCGTTCCGCCGAGGGCGGCTTCAATTTTCTGCGGCAGGAAATTTTTTAAGGGCACGCCCCTTTTTGAAAGTCTTGTTAAGAGCACGTCGTAAAGAGCTTTAAGTTTATACTCGTCTGCGCAGGAAATTTTTATTAAGTTTTCTTTTGAATTAAGTTCAAGCGACGGGTTTGCATCCTTAAAGTCGTAGCGGTTTGCAACTTCTTTTTTAGCTATAGTTAAGCTTTCTTCAACGATATTGTAGTCTACTTTTGAGACGATGTCAAAGGAAAAATCTGCCATAAGCCCTCCTGTTTTTATACCTCTATTATATTATTTTATCAGCATTTATTCTAATTTCGGCGGCGCGCGCGGGGATTTACCCCGCGCATCGGGGAGGATGCGGGCCTTATGCAAAAATATTGTAGAATGTATTTATCAACCTCACATGGAGCAGCTTAAAATGATAATACTGTGCTTAAACTGCGGAAGTTCTTCCGTAAAATATAGTTTGTTTGACTGGGATAATAAAAGAAATTTAGCCGTCGGCCTCATTGAAAGGGTAGGCTATCAGGACGCTCTTATAACCCAGGAAGTCCCCAATAAAGATAAATATGAAGAAACTTTTTCCTGCACGGACTTCAAAATTGCAATTGAAACCGTCTTAAAAACTTTAACCGATAAACGCCACGGCGTCATAAAGGATATGAGCGTTATCAGCGCGGCCGGTCATCGCGTAGTCCACGGCGGCCCGCTGGAAAAATCTATGCTTATTACGCCCGAAATCATAAAACTTCTCAAAGATATTTCCGATTTGGCGCCTCTTCATAACCCTGCAAACGTTATGGGTATGGAGGCTGCAATTGCCGTAATGCCAAATATAAAGCACGTCGTAATAGCAGATACCGCATGGCATCAGACTATGCCCCCCAGCAGCTATATGTACGCCCTGCCTTATCAATGGTATGAAAAATATAAAATGCGCAGATACGGCGCGCACGGCACTTCCTATTTATATAACGCAAAACGCGCAAGCGCGCTTTTGGGCAAGAAACCTTTTGACTGCAACCTTATTATATGTCATATAGGCAACGGCTCCAGCATGAATGCCGTTAAAGAAGGCAAGTCCTACGATACAAGCATGGGCCTCACCCCGCTTGAAGGCCTTATTATGGGCACGCGCAGCGGGGATTTTGATGCTTCTGTTGCCTTCCAGATGATGGAGAGGGAAAATATTGCCCCGCGCGATATGTATACAATCTTAAACAAAAAATCCGGCATTTTGGGCATTACCGAAAGGTATCAGGACAGGCGCGACGTAGAACTCGCCGCAGAAAAAGGCGATGAAAGATGTATACTTGCCATGGATATGGAAGGATACCGCATTAAAAAATATATCGGCGCGTATATGGCCGCTTTAGGCCATATAGACGCAATAGTCTTTACCGCCGGCGTGGGCGAGCGCGGGCCTGCCTACAGGGAACTTGCCCTTAAAGGGCTTGAGAAATTCGGCGTTTATTATGACCACGAAAGGAACTACGCCGCCATGACAAAAAATGCCGAAAGCCGCATCTCTTCGGAAAAATCTCCAGTTAAGGTTTTTGTGATTCCTACGGACGAGGAAGTCGTCTTCGCAGAAGACGTTGCCGCCATTTGCAACGGCACTTACGATATCCACACTAAGTTTCATTACAGCTTTGAGGATATCTCTTACCGCAATTCCCTGCGCGACGAAGCTTTGATAAAGGAACTGGTAAAAAAGCCGTTTCTTACAAAAGCCATAATCAATACGCCTAAAGAAATTTTGTCGGCGGCAAAGGCAAAAGCTGCGGCAAAGTAGAGGTCTTTTGTATCTTTTGCGGCGCGCGAAAAATTCCGCGCGCGCAGTCCGCAAAGGGGGTTTATCGTTTAGCTTACATAACACGCCGCCTGCAAATTTACCGCAGGCGGTTTTTTTACGGATAAAAAAATTGTTAGAATATACGTATGGAAAATAACGCGCAGAATAATAAACAACCGCAAAACACGCTGCAAACCCACTCCGCGGAGGCTGCAGTTTTACCCGAAACCGATGGGCAGCCGCAGGATATAATTGCTTCCGCGCCTTCTCAAAGCGTCCCTTTTGGCGCGCCTGCGGGCGACGTGCAGTCCACAATAAGCGACGTTAAGATATTTATAGAGAAATTAAAGGCCGATTTGCCCGAAGTTTTTTCCTCCGCGGGCGCGCAGGCGGAAGTTTTGCAAAATAAAGCCGCGGCGGCGGGCAAAGTTTTATACCGCGGCGATATGCTGGAGTGCGTTGTAAATTTAACCCCGCAAAATAAAGAAAACGAAATAAATTTTGAAGATAACTTCCTTACGATAAATATAATTGACGGAGAGCAGGAAGTATCTTCTTTAATTGAAAACTGGCTTCGTCAAAAAGCCAAAGAAATTCTGCCAGCGGAAATTACGCGCCGCGCGCAGGAAATGAACGTGCAGTTTAATTCCGTTGTTATAAAAGACCAAAGGACGCTTTGGGGCAGCTGCTCGTCTAAGAAGAATCTTAATTTTTCCTACCGCATAATAAAGATGCCGCTTGCCGTGGCCGATTATTTAATTGTCCACGAACTTGCCCACCTTATATTTTTTAATCACGGCAGCGACTATTGGCAAACCGTTGAACAGTATGTTCCGTCTTTTAAGGAACACCGCAAATGGCTAAACGCAAACCGCCTTGCCGTCATGGCAGACTGTAACGTAAAATATATCCCGCCCGAGGGAAAAGATGGCTAAAAAACTGCTTTTACTCTGCTTGTTTTTTCTTTGCGCCGCTTTACCTCTAAGGGCGCAGCAAAGCGTGAAGGTTGAAATTTCCGGCAAAGACAAAGGCGAAATAAATATTATAAATTACGACTGGCAAACTTATATTGAAGCCCTTAAAACGGCTAAACTGCTTAAATTGCAGACAAGTTATTTCAGCCACTCCGGCCAGTTAAACATAAAAGGGCCTAAAGGTTATTTTTGCATTATCAGGGAAGGCCGCTCATTTGCGGCTGTTAACGGCGAGGACGAGCCTTTAAGCGGCGTGCCCGTTATGAAAGACGGCAAACTCTACGCCCCTCTCAGTTTTTTTTCCAAAGGCTCCGTTTCGCAGGCAAGCGGCTGGCAGACCTCTTATGAAGACGGTAAAATTGCGCTTGAGAAATTTTATACTTTGGAACTTCTGCCTTTTAAGGAAAAATCCGACGGCGGACAAAATTCTTTACTTTCTTTTAAGACTTCCCAAAATTTTGATTTCCAAACCTCCACGCGCGGTCGGGACCGTGTTGATATTTTTATACCCTCTGCCGTAATTAAGAGGGAAGTTTCCGTCCGCGTTAAAGATTCTTTTATTGAAAGTTACAAAACCGCCCAGCGTTTTGAGGGCGCGGCTATAACCGTAAACTTAAAAAAGCAGGCCAAGTTTTGGGATTTTTCCAAGAGCGGAGATACATTTATTTTTACCGCCTCGGCAAATAAAATCGCAGCGCCCGCTGCGTCCGCTGCGCCTGCACAGACGGTGCCGCCTGCAGGACAGGAGA
>CAZNCX010000029.1:0-501 GCA_964571655.1 uncultured Elusimicrobium sp.
TGGCGTGCAGTTGGCACGCAAAACAAAAATGGAAGATTGCTTCCGAGCGTTCGTTTCACTCACCTCGCGCAAAAACGGCTCTAATTAATAACGACAAAAATGCATGCTGAAAATGTATTGCCCAAAATTGAAAAATCGCGCGCTGTCCCCATCTGCCGTTAACACTAAATTGCCGTTACCGTTGTCGTTGATGAGATTGCCGAGGATAATGTAAATTGATATAATATCTGCAAGGGCGTGTAGCTCAGCTGGGAGAGCGCTTCGTTCGCAACGAAGAGGTCGTCGGTTCAATCCCGATCACGTCCATTTTTTTATAAGGCGGCCGAACCGCAAACTTACAAAAAAGCATATCAAATTTCTAATCTCCAAGAAGGATTTATGACAAAAATTTATATAAATGAAATCGGCAAATACGCGGGGCAAAGCGTAACCTTAAAAGGCTGGCTTTATAACAAACGCTCCAGCGGGAAACTGGTTTTCCTGCAGCTGCGCGATGGCACG
>CAZNCX010000029.1:511-1543 GCA_964571655.1 uncultured Elusimicrobium sp.
GCGTCGTTTTCAAAGGCGATGTCGGCGAAGAGATGTTCAAAACCGCCGACGCAATTGCGCAGGAATCCTCGCTTGAAATCACGGGAACGGTGAGGGAAGACAAACGCTCCCCCCTCGGTTTTGAGCTCGGCGTAAGCGATATAAAAATTTTACAGGCCGCAAAAGACTATCCCATTTCCCCCAAAGAACACGGAACCGCTTTCCTTATGGATAACCGCCATCTTTGGCTGCGCTCAAGCAGGCAGACGGCAACGCTTAAAATCCGCGATGAAATAATTTTTTCCATAAGAGAATATTTCAAAAACAACGGCTTTACGCTTGTGGACAGCCCCATACTAACCCCCGCCGCCTGCGAGGGCACAAGCACTCTTTTTGAAACCGATTACTTTGATCAGAAAGCGTACCTCTCGCAAAGCGGGCAGTTATACGCCGAGGCCGCCGCAATGGCTTTGGGCAAAGTTTACTGTTTCGGCCCGACGTTTCGCGCGGAAAAATCAAAGACGCGCAGACACCTTACCGAGTTTTGGATGGTAGAGCCCGAGGTCGCCTTCAACGACCTTGAGGACGATATGAATTTGGCCGAAGATTTCATCTGCTACATAGTGCAAAAAGTTCTAAAAAACTGTCAAAGCGAACTCAAAACGCTTGAGCGCGATATAACTAAACTTGAAAATATCAAAAAGCCTTTCCCGCGCATTTCCTACACGCAGGCTATTGAAATCTTAAATAAGAAAGGCAACGCCACCCCCTGGGGCGGCGACATCGGCGGAGACGAGGAAACTTTAATTTCCGAAAACTTTGACCGCCCCGTCATGATACACCGCTACCCCGCGGCGATAAAAGCCTTTTATATGAAACGCGATCCCGAAGATCCGCGCCTTGCCCTTGCCGCGCACATGGACCTCGGCGGTGGTGGCGGCCACCGCGACCTCATCGCAGGCCCGGGTGGCGACCCTGGCGCTGCTCGGCAGAGAGCCGCTGCCCGCCTGGTTCAACCTGCTGAACCGCGGCTACTCGATCGCGGCCATCGGC
>CAZNCX010000029.1:1553-12487 GCA_964571655.1 uncultured Elusimicrobium sp.
GAAGATCCGCGCCTTGCCCTTGCCGTTGACGTCATCGGCCCCGAAGGCTACGGCGAGATTATAGGCGGCAGCCAGAGGGAAGAAGACTACGATACCCTTGTGGAACGCATTAAAGAACAAAAACTGCCCGTTGAAGCCTTTGACTGGTATTTGGACCTGCGCAGGTACGGCAGCGTGCCGCATGCGGGGTTCGGCATGGGCATTGAAAGAATGGTGGCGTGGATGTGCGGCTCAAAGCATCTAAGGGAGACTATTGCTTTTCCCCGTCTGATGGACAGGCTTAAACCCTAGCCGCAATTTATACCGCAGTTTGCAGTTTAAGGAGGGTTTTTTATGTCAAAAAAATTTCTGCCTTTGGCGCTTTGCGCTTTTATACTGGCCGGCTGCAGCGCGCTTAGCCCGAAGACTTCCATAGACTATCAGGCTATGGGCGAAGTGCAATACAAAAAAGGCAACCGCGAGAAAGCGGTTTCTTACTTTAACAAAGCTTTGGAAAAAGATCCCGACAATATTGAGGCTTACGGCGGCAGAGGTATGGCCTACTTTGCTTTGGGAGATTTCCCTAAGGCAATAGAAGATTTTGATAGAGTGCGCATTGCCGAGCCTTACAGAAGCGAGGCTTACAGCGCCCTTGGCTCTGCCTACGCCTCTTACGAAAAATACGATCAGGCGGTTGTCGTCTTAAAAAAAGCTTTGGAGTTAAATCCTTCCAACGTTGAAGCTATCATAGCCCTGGGCAGCGTTTATATGAAGCAGGATAAATATCAGGCCGCACTTGAAGAGTATCAAAAAGGCCTTGCGCTGCGTCAGATGAAACTGCTTTATTATCTGCGCGGCCTTGCTTACGAGAAGCTGGGCAAAACCTCTTTGGCCGTAGCCGATTACAAAAAAGCCGATATTGAGCTTAAAGAAGAATATAAATAAATTCCAGCTTTAACGCAAAAAAAACGGCGTATTAAAATACGCCGTTTTTTTTATTTGCGGAAATTAAATATTCAATCGGAGCGATTGCGGGACAGCTGGTCGTCCTGATATTGATAAAGCCAAGACCAGAATTTATCTTCAAAGTCTTCTATAGTCTTAAAGCCGTAGGCTTTGTTAAGCGCCGTTTCAAGAGATGTCCTTTGAAGCATAATCTGCCCGCGCGCATTGCGCAGAAGTTTGCCGTTTTCGTCTCTTTTTTCCTGTATATCCGACAGCAATTCCGTAAAATGCTCAAACTGTATGCGCTTTTTTGGCTGCATGCTTTCGTCAGGTCGGAAGAGAAACCTTACCATCGCAAAAGCCTGAAAATACCAGACTTCCGTCTGCCCCGCTTTTTCGGCTTTATCATAAGATTCCATTTTCACAAAATCGCGGAAGTTTTGGAATTTAATGCCTTGATTTGTATTAAACATTCTGGCGCGAGTGCCTAAAGACAGGGGACTGTTAACCGTCTGTAAGGTGGCTATCTTAGTGCCGCCGCTTTCGCGTGCGGGAGCGCTTTTTACTGCGCGCGCCTGCTGGCTTATGACGGCATAGATTAAATCATCATTCCAAATGCCGCCGTTGTTGTTTATGGCGATATCTTCCATATTGACGGCAAGGCCCTCGTTTAACCATATAGGAGGCTCAACGTCAATTTTCCTGTCTGGGGGATTAAAAAAGTTTTGGACGAACAGGTGGGTAAGCTCGTGCATAAAATGCGATATCATTTTATCGGTATTTTTAGGGTCGTCATACATAACTATGCGGTTTTGAGAGGCCGAATAAAACGCCCCCGACCACGCCGCCGCAGAAGGCTCGTACTTAAGAAAGTCCGCCTTGTTCTGATAAACGTAAACAGACGCTTTACCGCCCAGCATCCACGAGATATTCCTGTTAAGTATTTGATAAACGGTTTCAAAACGCATACCTAAATTGGGCGTCATGATGGTTTTATTATGCGGCTCCACCTTCAAATTGAAATGAGACGAAGAACTGTCAATCCACGGGATTCCAGTTTTATCGGAAAAGGGTGTTTTCTCCTCCCCCTGACGGAAGAGAGGCGAGGGCGTCTGCTCGCTGTAAGGGGTATTTGCGCCCGAGGCAGTAAGATCCGAAGACGGCACAATATTTTCTATTTCTTTATCTTTGGAGATGGCGGCGGCAAAATCCTCTTCGGAAGAAGATGCTGTTTCTGAAGAATTTAACGTTGAGGAGGAAGAAACCCTCTGCACAAGAACTTCGGAGATAGCGGAGGGAGGCTGGTCCCCGTATTTATAATCCGAATCAACGGCATGCGCGCTTTTCTTTTTATCTTCGTAACGCTGCAAAGCGCTTTGCTGCCCCAGCTTTAAGGCTGAAACTGTTTTGTTATAAACCGCAGAATACAGCTTTTTTATTTTAACGGAACCGCCGCCTGCGGCCGTAAAAACTATCAGGCCGATTAAGGAAAGCGCCAGCAAAAAAATAAAAAAATGTTTCATATCTCTCTATTTTTGCGTGTTAATAACTTCTTGTCTAAAAATCCGATTGTCCTAAAGAGGGCAATCGGACTTGAATATGCAAAATAAAATCTCTTTTTTACTATAAAGTATTTTGCCTGTTCTCAATAGCTTTCATATCAACGTCCATCTTATATTGAAAGCAGGAACTGTCAGTGTTTATTCCGTCGCAGACGCGAGCTTCAATTTCCACGGTATAAGTGTCTTCACCCACCTTACAGGTCAACGATATGGGTTTATTATCCTCGGCAATATCCACCAGAGGTTTGCCGGCAAGCTCTCGCGAGGTTATAATGGCGTTTATCTGCGCAAAACACGCTTCTGCGACGGCTTTGGATACTATTCTGCGTTTAGTTTTGACTACATTTGTTGTACGCGACATGGCAAACCTTAAAACCAAAAGCACTATCGTGGCTATCACGCTGCCCAATACCAAAACCTGCATTAAGGCCGAGCCTTTTTTGTTCCTCATATTTATGAACATCTTTACAGTCCCCCTGCGGATGTAAATTCTTTTGTAATAACAAGTTTTATCGGCGTTGTACCGTCCCCAAAATCTTTATCTACTTTTAAGGTAATTCTGTAAGTGGCATTATCCACGGCTTTGACGTCAAAAGCTTCCACATTGGTCAAAACCACTGTGCTGCTGTTGCTGCCGCAGGTAAAATTATTAAGGCTTTCTACGGTGCCGGATTTACCATAGCTTTCTTCTTTATAATAGATTTTTTTATCCCCGCTTTTATAGCAATAGTTAAAAAACTTTGGCGAGTTGCCGCATCTATAGTTAGGATTATCCTCCGATACGCAATAAGAACCCCAATTATCTTTATCGGTTATATAAACCCTCCTGCCGCCGATTATATATTGCTTGGTATTATCGGAAGTTGAAGGGAAAAATATTAGATCGGCCTCGGATATGTTTCTGTGCATCTCTCTCAAGAAGATAGTCACGTTATTTTTAAGTATAGTTTGGCGCTGGCTCTGTGAAGTTTGAAGGGAAGCCGCTTTCCAAACGGAGGCAAGCGCAACAGTAACCATACCGCTTATAAATACGGCTACCAGAAGCTCCATTAAAGTGAAACCCTTTCTGTTAATCATAATTTAGCCGCCTTATTGCAAACTACATTGAGTTTAACCACAGATAAAGTATCAATAACATCGTGGGTTGTCGGGTCTTCCACCGCCATTTTTGAAACGCTATAAGTTATCTTTGAGGAACTGTCCGTGCAGCTATCCGGCAGTTTTTTATCGTCAACATTATGCTCCCCGTCTTCAAACATTTGCCATACCTGTCCGGAACCGGAAGGCAATATTTCAGAGCATTTTGGCAAATACTTTTCATTTGAGGGGTTTGCATCTTCGCTTTGCGCGCTGGTGCATTCCCTCAGAGTATTCAAAACATCTTCGGCGGCAAAATAGGTGTCTTCTCTGGAACTCGGCTCGGAAATGGCGCGGCGCGATGCCATCAGGGCGGAAAATATACCGCCCACCACTATGGCTACCAAAAGCATGGCAATCAAAGCTTCTACTATAGTGTATCCTTTGTTATTTTTCATAATGGTGCCGCCTAAGTGCCGGTTCCTTCTTTTTCTTTATTATCGTCCAAAGTACCGTTGGACGTAACCCACGCGCAATATCCTCTTTTATAATCGCCCTCGTCTGCAATGCCTTTCATACAGGCCCATGCATTCTCGGGCCCTTCGGAGCAGCATTGGATTGCCGCGCCGACATAAAACTCATATCTTTTATCATAAGCTTCCCAGCTTATATTTGATACATAATGGCAGCCTATCAGAAAAGAAGGCTGTAAAGCACCGCTTAAATGCGCTATGGAAGGGCACTCGTCGGAATTTTGGGAAAGCCTTCCGCTCATAGATAAATCATTGGTACGAGTCCCATACTCATAAATAAAATTTTTATATCCTAAAGCAATAAGGCGCAGCGTGCTCTTGGCTTTTTCGTTGCCGGCGTCCCTTATATAGCCGCGGATAAAAGGCGAACTTACGGCGGCAAGTATCGCCATAATCGCCATAACCGCAAGTAATTCCGGTAGAGTAAAACCTCTTTTCTTAATATTTTTATGAACCGTCATAAGCACGTCCTCTTCTATCTATACAGGCACAATAATTTTCGTCTTTGCCCGTCTTTGCCTCAGGCTTAGGCCTCATAAAAACATTCCCTGCGCAGGGGCTGCTTCCCCCCGCTTCGCTGGCGGCCGCACAGTTATTGGCCCCCGTTTTAGTAAGAAAAAAATCATATTTCAAAGAATCTGAGTCAAACTCCATCTGCGGCACAAATCCGCAGGATATTAAAGCGTTGGGGTTCGGATAGAACTTTCCTTTATTTGTGTTATCTTCAGTAATGCGGCAGGGTATGGATTCGTACTCTTCGCCCCCAAATCTGTTACTGCCCCCGCTGATAAATATAGCCAAAGCACCCGGGTATTCGGCCTCCATACGTTCAATTCCGGCATTGATAACTTCCAATTTCGCCTTGGCGTATTTATTCTCAGACTCAAAAATAGAACTTCTATACGCCAAAATAGAATATGTGGCCAAAATGGATACTATTAATATTGTAACCAACAACTCTATAAGTGTAAAGCCCCTATCTTTAATCTTTGTTTTCATAAATACACCTCATACTCCTGCAGATGCCAAGGAAACATCCTTTTTCATATCGTAGTCAACCTGAACCTTGCCGGGATCATCCCACGAAACCCACGCCAGTCCCGTACCATTGGAACTGTCATAATTATATCTGTGATCTCCACTCAAAGGGCTTTTTAGTATCATTACGGCCACCCTGCTTGTATTGCAAGCGGTGTTAGGCTGGGAAACTCCGCTTTCTCTCACGCAGACTATGTACTGATATCCGTTAAAATCTCTGGAAACACCGTCGGCGGCATACCAGCTGTCCTTATTGGCAAGGTAAGGGGTATTATTTTGGTTGTTTGTAATATCGTCAAAAAGGTTCATCAGAGAGTCATATATATATGGATAGTCATCGTCAACCGAGGGCCTGTTGTCGTCAAAATCGCCGGCTACTTTATGAAATTTGCCGCTATTGTCCATATTGTCGGCTTCGTTATACATCATAACGGCTGTGGCAAGCTCCAAAAGTTTGACGCGTGCGGCATCGTTGGCTGTAATCGCTTTTGCCTTTTTATACGACGGAAAAGCAATCATAGACACTATTGCTATGAACACTACCACAACCAACACTTCAATTAAGGTAAAACCCTTCTTGCCCATATGCCCTCCCTGCAAATCAGTTACCGCTCATACCTATCTGCGACATCTTGAATATAGGCATAAATATTGACAGTACCACCACCGCGATAATAGAGCCGATGCCGACAATTAAAATAGGGTCTATCAAAGAACTGAAACGCGCTATAAACTGATTTATCTGCTCCGTATAGAACTTTGAAAGCGTGTCCAAAATGTGGGGTAAACGTCCCGACTCTTCACCCATGAGCATCATCTCGGTCATAAGCCCTGGAAATACGCCTGTCTTTCTGAAACTTTCCGAAATACTTTTGCCGGTAGAAACGTCCCTCTTTGCCGCAATAAGCGCTTTCTGAATGATTATATTGCTTTCAAAAGCTTCTTCCATAACGTTAAGCACGTTAATAATACTAACGCCGCTGGTAAGCAATGTCGCCATTGTGGAAAGTATCCTTTCAAAGTAAATATTGCTTATAAACGGACCGAAGAGAGGCACTTTAAGGTGAAACCTGTGCCACATATATTTGCCCGTCGGCGTTGAGACAGCCATTATAAAACCCGCTATCAAAGCTATTATACCGAAAAGTACCAAAAATAAATGGTTCCTTACCGCGGTGGAAACCGAAAGCACAAGCAGAGTAAGCGCCGGCAGTTTCATATCAAAATCCCTAAATATTGAGGCAAAGGTAGGTACAATGCCTACGACAAAGTAGGTTAGTACACCAATAGACATAACAAACAAAATGGCAGGATAGGTAATAGCCGTTATAATCTTGCTTTTCAAACTGTCGGTTGACTTTACGTATTTGGCAACCTGCAAAAGAGCTTCCGCCAAATGCCCGCCGACTTCGCCCGCCTGCACCATAGCAAGCCACGTATGGTCAAAGACTTTAGGGAATTTAGAGAGAGCGCCGTGCATGGAGTTGCCGGAGGCAACCTCCCTTGCAATGGCCAAAAGAACGGGGCCCAAATGTTTATCGGTAGAATACTCTCCCAAAAGTGATATGGCGCGCACCAAAGGCACGCCGCCGGCGATAAGGGTCGCAAGCTGCTCGGCAAAAAACGCCATCACGTGCCCTTTTACCTTTACGGTGCCGATAGATTGAGCATTCTTAAATAAAGAACCAAAAATATCCTTGCGGAATACCGAAGATATTTCCAAAACAAGTATGCCCTTGCTTTGCAGATAATCAACAGCCTTCTCTTTACTTTCGGCGTCAATGAATGCTTTATAGTTGCGCCCGCTTCTATCCTGCGCTACATAATTGAATCTAGGCATTGTTCCACCCCTTCCGTTTTATTTTGCTTACTCTATGGCCGTTGTAACGGAGAGCACTTCCTCTACGGAAGTTATGCCTTTTACGGCTTTTCTCCATCCGCTGGCTCTTAAATTCCACGCGCCCGTTGACATAGCAGAATCCCTTAACTCTATAAGGTCTTTAGTCTTGTATATCGTATTGCGCATAGCTTCGTTGATTTTGAAAACTTCGTAAATAGCTTTTCTGCCTTTATAGCCCGTGCCCGAACATTTGGGACAGCCTTGCGCCTTAAAGAAAGTCCACGTGCCCTTTTCCCTCTCGGGCAGAGCCGATTCTTTTAAGACCTGTTCCACTATCGTAGGAGAAGGCACATACGGTATCTTGCAGTAAGGGCAAAGCACTCTTACAAGACGCTGGGCAGCCACTAGGGCCAAACTGCTGGACAGCAAAAACGGCTCCACCCCCATATCTATGATACGAGGAACAGCACCGATAGCTTCGTTGGTATGCAAAGTTGAAAGCACCAAGTGGCCCGTTAGCGCCGCTTTAAGGCAGGCTTCGGCCGTCTCCGAGTCGCGGACTTCGCCTACCAGAATAACATCGGGATCCTGACGCAGAAAAGAACGCAGGCCCGCGGCAAAAGTTAAACCTATCTGCGGTTTTACCTGAACCTGACTGATACCCGTAAGTTTGTATTCCACAGGATCTTCCAAAGTCATATAATTAAGTTCCACCGTTTTAATAGTCGTAAGAACCGCGTTAAGCGTGGTGGTTTTGCCCGAACCGGTCGGGCCTGTCAAAAATATTAAGCCGTGCGGCATTGCTGCTGCTTCCAAAAAGTCTTTTTTCTGGCGGGGCTCAAAACCCAGCCTGTCAATATTAAGTTCCGCCGTGCCTTTATCCAAAATACGGAGAACCAATTTCTCGCCAAACACCGTCGGACATACGGAAACACGAAGCTCAATGGTTCTGTTGTGAAACCTTACGGCAAAACTGCCGTCCTGCGGCAGACGCTTTTCCGCGATGTCCAGTTTAGATAAAATCTTGATACGCGATATAATGGCCGCCACCGACTCGCGCGGGGGCGAAGCCCTTTCATATAAAGAACCGTCAATCCTAAAACGCAGGCTGACGCGTTCGTCAAACAATTCCAGATGGATATCGGAAGCTCTTTCCCCCATAGCCTGTCTTAAAATAGCGTTAACCAGTTTTATATGGTGGGAGCCAGGGCCTGTTACCGAATCTTTATCAAGGTCCAGCTTACCTTCGGGGCTGGCAAGTTCTGCCAAATTTTCCTGCCCTTCCGTAGCTTGGTCTTCTTTTTCGTCAATCTTTTCCGATATTACCTGTTCCAACACATTCTTCTTTGAATAGAAACTATCCAAAGCCGTAAACAACTGGGACTTGCTTGCAATGAAAGGCTGTATCTCAAGGCCCGTCATCATTTTCAGGTTATCAATCAAAAACACATTGGAAGGATCGTTCATAGCTACCGCCAGAGAACCGTCCTCAGCAAAAAGAGGAAGAACCAGATTATCTCTAGCATACTTCTCAGTTATGAAATTAGCTAAATTTTGGTCCTTTTCAGGAACTAAAATGCCGTTATCCCTGCTGGCGTAGGGAACTGCAAGCTGTTTTGATAAAGCAATGATTACATCCTCCTCTTTCAAAATGCCCAGCGCCACCAAAGCGTCCGTTACGGACATATTATTTTGATTGGCGTGCAAGGTGGCTTTTGAAAGATTCTCCTGCGAGATCTTGCCTTGGTCTATCAATATTTCTATCAGCTTTTTAGCCATATGAACAATCCTTCCGTTAAATTTACCTCAGCTTCTTAAGTCTTACTCAGATAGTATAGTCGGAGTTAAGAAAATTACCAGATCCGTTGTTACCTTGCTTGTATCTTTGTGGGAGAAGAACCAACCGATTATCGGTATCTGCCCAAGCAAAGGAACTTTGGAAATAGTTTCTTTATCCGAAGACTGCAGCAAGCCGCCCAATACTACCGTCTGACCGCTTTTTACCCTGACCTGAGTTGAAACGGCGCGCGTTACGGTATCCATAGAGCCAGTTGCGATTTGAGAGGCAACTAAGTCGGAATAAGAAGGTTTAACCTGCAGCGTTACAAAGCCTTCTTTATTGACCTGAGGAACCACAGTAAGCATAAGACCGACCGTTCTTCTTTCAACACCCGAAGTCGTGCTGGTGCCGCTTGTGCCGCTGCCGTCGCTTCTGGTAACGGTGCTGACCGCCGCTTCTTTTGAAGAGGTGATAACCGCAGGGCTGTTATTAACCGTAATAACTTTCGGTTTGCCCAAAGAGCGCGCTTCGCCGTTGCCCATTACCGCATTGAAAACAATTTTAAGGCTGGTAAAATCGGCTTTAATAGCGTCGCCGGCAGTGCCGTCGCCCGCCGCGCTGAAGTACTTAAGAATGCCGCCGCCTGTGCCAACACCAAGTTTGTCCCATGACCACTCAGTGCTGCCGCCGGTAAGCGTACCCATAATACCAGAATCGCCCGTACCGTACGTGAAGCCCGCGTTGAAAGAGGAGCTCTTGCTGACTTCAACAATCTGCGCCTCAATTAAAATCTGCGGGGCTTTAATATCAAGCTCGGCCAAAATGCTTTCCACTTGGGGGAAAACTTCGGGCACGTCGGTAATAATCAATTTATTAGTTCTGGCGTCAGTGGCTATTTTGCCCTGTTTGGTAAGCACGCTTTTGATGATTGAAAGTATCGCGCTTGCGCCGTCCCCGCCGGAACCGCTGTAATTGCTGCCCAGATTAAAACCGCTGCGGTTTTGGGAATCAAAAATATTTACAGAGGAGGAACTCCCGCCCGTAATGCTGGTGGAAGTAACATCTCTGGGCATTATGTCTTTAAGATCTTGGGAAACGCTGTTTTGAGCTTGCAGGGAAACGTAATTTAAGGTATAAATTTTTGTAATTACGTCTGGAGCTTCCTCGGAGCGTTTGGTAATAACGTAGCTGTCGCTCTTGCCGACACGCTGGTAAGCAAGACCCTGAACTCTTAAAAGTGTGTCTAAAGCTTCCCTGACCGTTACGTTTGAAAGAGAAGCGGATACTTTCTTGCCCGCAAACTCCTCGCCCATAATAAAGTTAATCTTTGACTGCGCCGAAATACTGTTTAAGAAAGTACCTATAGGCACATTGTTAACCCTTATGGTGATTTTTCTGTCAAGAGGGGAATTGGCTTCCACTTCTTTATAGATGGCGGATTCGCCTTTAGCGCGCGTAAAACCGCTGTCATCGCCGTAGGACAAATCTTCTACCACCGCAACTTTCGCTTCGGGTCTGGCACTTTGCGCAGAGGCCCGCACAGGCAGTAAAACCTGAGCAAACACAAAAGCAAATACCAGCGTCAGAGCTAATCTTTTATTCATTACTTCCTCCTTAATTTCACAACTGCAATTTTTCCCGTTAAACTTTATTGAGTCAACGGTAAATTCCTCTTAAATGTCTGTCCTTTGAAAATAAAAGTAACGGAATCGCCCGCAACTTTTATTACTTTTGCACCCAAAACCGTGTCCCCTATACCTTTTATCTCGCCGTTGATAATAGCTTCTGATCCTAAAATACCGTCTACGCTAATCTTATCCATAATGGCCCTGGCCGGATATTTTTTAAGCTCCTCTTCAAGCCTTCTTTGCCGCTCAAGCGCTTCATGGCGGGAGCGGGCTTCATCTTCAAGACGTTTCTTTTCTTCCTCAACTCTCTTCTGCTCCGCCCTGCGGGCAGCTTCTATTGTTTCAACTTCTTCTTTGGACAGAAAAGGGTCCCTCTTATTCCTGGGATCAAATTTAACAGCCCTTGAGGCAAGCACGCGCGCCGCTGCGGCCTGTTTTGCCAAAGCCGCCTCAGAGGCGGCCGCAGCAGGCTTCCCCGTCTTCGCCGCCGTCAGCTGCTCCGTGGCGACCATAAGCTCCTGCGGAATGCTTTTATCAGGCGCAGCTCCCATG
>CAZNCX010000029.1:12497-13257 GCA_964571655.1 uncultured Elusimicrobium sp.
ATGTCCTGCTCTGAAGGCATAGGGGGAATAGCCGCCTTCTGCGCACAAAGCGGCATTACCGAACAAATTAAAACTGCGCTTAATAATATCTTAATATTCTTCATATGACTTAACTCTTAGCCGTAGGCACAAATATGGTATTCAAACGCATCATTACCCTTATTTTGCCCAAATCCCCTTCGGGACGCGTAATATTTAATTCCGATATCCTCAAAAACTGAGGATAGTTTTCAATAGTCTCAACCAGTTTGCCCAACTGCGCGTAGTTCATAAGAGCTTCCACGTTTACGGAAGATAAGGTAATATCCCCGTCTGTCTCAAGCTCGTTGCGGCCGGTTTTGCTTACCTCCGCGCCGGCTTTGGGAAAAATGGAGGCAGCCTGTACTAAAAGCCATTCGTCCTTCTTATCCAAAGGAGGCAGCTGCGGCAAAAGATTTTCATAAAGTTCTTTTGATGCTTTGTATTCCGCTATATTATCGGATTCGGCCCGCAAAGCTTCTATTTTCTTTTTCTCGCTGTTTACTTTTTCCACCGCACTGCTGTTAAGAAAATAAACCAAAATCCCCACGACAACAACACATATAAAAGGGTTTACAAAAGGCTTGTAATTGCCTTCCATAAGCATATTCTTTACGTCGGTAATTCCATCTTTTATATCGCCAAAAAAGCTCATTTCTTATCCCTCTCGCAGCTTAAAACAAATTTCGTGCCCAGAATATAATTTTTGCGCCTGCTCATAAGCGGGGTATCGTTAAAATCG
>CAZNCX010000030.1:0-13215 GCA_964571655.1 uncultured Elusimicrobium sp.
CCACCATTCTGTTGTAGTTTCTGTTGTTTAACTGAAAAAGCGAAGCTTGGCATTTGCGCGTAGTAGCTTATTTGCCAAGGGTGCGCCTAAGCGCACAACCAAAAAAGAGCGAAGCTTGGCATTTGCATTGTTTAGTTTATTTGCCAAGGGTGCGCCCAAGCGCACAACCAAAAAAAGCGCGCGCCGTAATATTGTTTATTCCATTTACTTACAATAAAAATTTTTATAAACTCTAAGTATAACTATACGAAATACCAGGGGAAAGTTATGAAAAAAGGGTTTACTTTAATTGAATTACTTATCGTTGTTCTGATAATCGGAATACTTGCCGCTATTGCCTTGCCGCAATATCAGCTTGCGCGCGATAAGGCAAAGTTCTCAACTATGATGGATATAACTAAAGCCTTAAAAGAAGCTAATGAAAGATATTATTTAATGTACCAGCAATATACAAACGAAACAGATAACCTGGATATAAGCGTGCCTTATAATTCTAAGACTAAAACTTCCAACTATACATATCTTTCGTTTGACTGGGGCGGTTGTTATCTTATGGACATAACCTATGCTTATTGCACGATGCAAACCCCATGGTCAGAGTATGTTTTATATTACAGCAAATATGGCGGAAGGCAGACCTGCTGGGCTCACAAAAACGACGCGCGCTCAGACAGACTTTGCAAATCTATGACAGGCAAAACGTCCCCTTCCAGCGCCACCTCAACTATAGCTATTTACGATTTTTAACTTTTATTTTTACAAATGATAGCAGAAAGAAAGCATTGCATCTTTAGTGCGGTCCCGCCTGTAGGAAAAGAAATCTTCTTTATTGCAGCATGTGCATTGGCAGGAGCAGGCGCCTTGTATCTCGCCGCACGCAACGCCGCAGGCGGCCAATTGCGCAGTTACCGCCGCGCCCAAGTCAACAAATAATTTGCCGTCTTGTTTTATAACGCATTGCCCGTCAAAGTGCCGTGCAACGTCTTCTTTAACTTCAAAACAGCAGGGGCCTATGTGCGGGCCTATAAAAGCCTGTAATTTTGCGCTCTCTCCCGCACGCTGCTTAACTAAAGAGGCGGCTTTTTTAGGCAGTCCCGCCAAAATACCGCGCCAGCCGCAGTGGATTAAGGAAACGGTTTTGCCCTTGTCGTCCCAAATAAAAAGGGGCAGGCAGTCTGCCGTTAAAATCATAACGCCCGTCTGAGGCCGCGCCAGAAGCCAGCCGTCGGCAATATGCTCTTTTTTTATTTGGTAGGCAAGGTAATCTTTTTCATCAAGCATAGAAACTATTTGCGCGCCGTGTTCCTGTTTTAGGCCCAAAATTTTTTGCGGAGCAATGCCAAGAGAAGTAAAAATTTTATCAACCGTTTGCAGGTCGCGTGCGTTTCCCGCCGAGCGCGAAACAGTGCCGTTAATTATGCCTAAAGAAAGCAGGCGTTCGTCTGAAAATATCTTCATAAGTTGCTTTTTCGTTCTTTAATTTTAAGTTTGGTTTTGCCTAAAATTACGCGCGCTGCTTTGGCAAATAAGAGCGGGCAGTCGCTTGCGTAAATTTCAACGCGCCCGCGTCCGCGCGGGTTTAGCAGGCCGCGGCGCAAAAGCGTTTCTTCGGCTGATTTTGCCACTTCTTCGGAAGAATCTACTAAATTTATTTTGCTGCCAAGGAAGTTTGCTATGCTTTTTTTAATTAAAGGGTAATGGGTGCAGCCTAAGATTACCGTATCGGCCGACATTTTTTTAACAGGCATGAGATATTTTTTTATGGCAAGAGCGGCAATTTCGTCTTTGGCAAAACCGTTTTCTATTACGGGCACAAACAGCGGGCAGGCAACCTGTAAGGTTTTTATTTTCGCATTTAAGTTTTTAAGAGCGCGCGGGTAAGCTTTGCTGTCAATTGTGGCCTGAGTGGCTAAAATTAAAATTTTCTTGTTTTTGCTTATGGCGGCCGCGCGTCTTGCGCCGGCCTTGATTACGCCGATAAGCGGCGTCCTGATTTGTTTTCTGAGCGTGTTCAAAGCAAGCGCGGAAGCGGTGTTGCACGCCACTAAAATAAGTTTTATATTTTTTGATTCCAGAAATTTTGCTATGTCCAAAGAGTAGCGCGTAACCGTCTTTTTTGATTTAGAGCCGTAAGGCACATGCGCCGTATCGCCGAAGTAAATTAAATTCTCTTTCGGCAGTATTTTGTGCACTTGGCGCAGGATTGTAAGTCCGCCCAAGCCTGAGTCAAAAATACCGATGGCTTTTTTTGCCTCGTCATTTTGGGTGTTTTCAGTTGTTTTTGTGGAAGGGATTTTTTTCATAAGGCTACTTTTGGTTTGAGGATTTTAATTAACCTCCGGGACTAGGACTCGAACCTAGGCTAAACGCTCCAGAGGCGCTTGTGCTACCATTACACCATCCCGGAATAATATATATTTTATCATATTATTAACGACACAGGTGTTAGAGGCAGATATCTCAGGCGCACAAATTTCCATTCTTTTGGTTGTGCGCTTGGGCGCACTCTTGGCAAATAGGCTAAGCAAAGCAAATTCCAAGCTTCGCATTTACAATTAAACAGAAGAGTTAAGAAACTCTGCTCCCTTCTTCGTTGGTACGCTGCGCTTGGGAAAAAATCAAAATTTTCTCCAAATCTGAAAAACCGCGACAGTCTTTCACAAACGAGCGTTTAGTGGACGGCAATGTCAACGACAAGCTCTCTAACACATACGGCCTCGCGCTTTGGGCGCGTGTCGTTGCCGTCGTCAATTAATGTCGTCTTTGCGCGAGGTGAAGTCCGTCTGAGCTTTAGCGAAGACGGACGAACGCTCGGAAGCAATCTTCCACTATTCTGTTGCAGTTCCTGTTGTTTAACTGGAAAAAACGAAGTTTGGACATTGTGGGCATTAGCCTATTTGCCAAGGGTGCGCCTAAGCGCAAAGCCAAAAGAATGGAAAATTGTGCGCCCGAGATTAGCCGTTGTTAACACCTTATACCTTATATGTGTAACTTGTATGAGACCTTGCTATTTGCTACATTATATCTATGAAATCAATAAAAGGCCAAGGCGCAGCAAATTGTCCAAACGGATGTCCCTCCTTTGACGCCGAGTTTTGGACTCTTATTTGCCCCGAAACCGACGCGGAGCTTAAAGACGCTCTTCTTGGAGGGGAAATAAATCTTGTGCGCTGCCCGCACTGCGGGGAGTTCTTTTATCACGACCGTACCATAATTTATTTCTCTGCGCAAACCCAGTTTCTGGCGTTGGTTTCCCCCGCGGCGGACAGCGCAAAATTTGCCCAAACTAAAGCCAAGATGCAAAAAGATTTCCTGACGCTTAAAAAAAGCATAACCTCCCTGCAGATAGATTACGAACCGCTTTACCTTGACGGCCTTGAGCGCCTTAAAGAAGAGGTGGAAAAAGAAGAGTTGCGCCTGATACAAAGCGAAGTTATTTCCGCCGTAGCCGAGCAAAAAGGCTACTGCGCAAAAGCTCTGAGCAGGGCGGAAGCCAGAAACAAAAACTATCCCTTTTTTATTCCCGTCAAAGACGGGCAGTACAGCCGCGGGAATATCCTTGCCGCCGCGCAGGATATCCTAAAAGAAAACCCCGCTTTAGTTTTGCTTGAAGCTTTAATTAAAGACATAAAGCAAAACGCCCCTTTACCAAAATAAACATAAGCAAAAAAGATATGAACGAAAAACAAATACTTGCCTTACTTAGAAAAATAGGCGCGCACGCGGAAAAATGCGGTTTTAAGGCGTGGGCCGTCGGCGGTTTTGCGCGCGACAGAATATTGGGCAGAAAAACTTTTGATATTGATATCTGCGCGCAAAACTTAAGCGCGCGCAAGGCCGATATAAAGCCGCTGGCCGATTTTTGCTCAAAGCTGGGCGCGCAGGTAAAGTATTTTGACGAGTTTGGCACGGCGCGCGCTTCTTTTAACGGCGGGCTTAAGATAGATTTTGTTCTCTGCCGCAGGGAAGTTTATCCGGCCGCGGCCGCCTTGCCCATTGTGGAGCCCGCTTTTTTGGAGGATGATTTATTCAGACGTGATTTTACCGCAAACGCCCTTGCCTTAAGCCTGCAGCAAAACGAGTTTTTGCAGCCTTACGATTACTACAACGCACAGGAAGCCGTAAAAAAAGGTTATATAAAAATCCTTCACGGTAACAGTTTTATTGACGATCCCACGCGCATTTTGCGCGCACTTCGCTTTGCCGCGCGCTTTGATTGGCCGCTTGAGAAAAATACGGAGATTTTGCTTAAAGAAGCCGTTAAAAGCGGCGCTTTGGCTTTGCTCTCGCGGGAGCGTCTTAGCGCGGAAGTTATGAAAACTTTGCAGGAAGAGTATCCTTCCCGCATTTTCAAGTTATTTCAAAAGTACGGTATCAGCGATTATATTTACAAAGGCTTAAGATACCCCGCCTGTATAGACGAAATTAAACTTGGCAAAAAGACCGATGACGAAAATAAGAAGAATGATATAATGGCAGACCGCCTTACCCTTTTTGCTTTGGGACAGGGGAGTTTGGCTTCCGCCGAAGAGTTTTTGCGCAGTCTTAAGCCCTCAAGAGATATTTTTTGCCGCGTCTATGCGCTTTGCGCTTTTTATTACGGGGGGGAGGCTGCGCAAAAACCGCTTAGCGCGCGGCAGAAAAAATTGCTTAAGATATTTAACCCCTCTCTTAACCCCTGCGAACTGAAGACGGCTTTTTTAAGCGGCGGCGCGCTAAGCGCGCTGGGCGCAAGCGGCCCGCAGATAGGGATTTTGCAAAAAACTTTGGGCCGCGCCCAGCGCCGCGGCGTGATATTAAGCAGGGCTGCCGCCGTGAAAACGGCAAAAAAAATGTTGGCCAAATTATAGTACAATATAAAATACGCATAAATGTTATATAAGCGGTCTTCGCAAAATACCTAAAATGCGCTTGTCCGCATAATTTACGGATTAAAATTTTACTTATTTTTTAAGGAGCATTATTATGGCAGTACAAGACAAATTACCTCCTCAGGCTCTTGACGCGGAAATGGCAGTTTTGGGCTCTATGCTGATGTCTCAGGACGCTTTGGAAAGCGCGCTTAACCTCTTAAAGGCGGAACATTTTTATAAAACGGCGCATAAAAAGATTTTCAGCGCGATGACAACCTTATCGGTTAAAAACCAATCTGTTGACCTCATTACCCTTACCGAGGAATTAAGAAAAGAGGGTTGTCTTGAAGAAATCGGTGCGGAAAGTTATCTTGCCGAGCTTATGTCCAAAGTCTCCACCGCCGCGCACATAGAGCATTACGCGCAAATTGTGCACGAGACTGCGCTTTTGCGGGACCTTATAAATATTTCCACCTCCGTCGTAGCTTCCTGTTATAATCAGGACGAGCCTACCGCCACCTTAATTGACAACGCTCAGGAGAAAATTTTTGCCCTCAGTCAAAAGCAGGAGTTAAAAGGATTTTATTCTTCCAAACAATTATCGCCCGAAGTGGCAAAAATGATGGAGCAGCTTGTTGTAGCAAAAAACCCCGTCAAAGGCGTGCCGACGGGTTTTACGCAGTTTGACCTCAAGACGGGCGGGCTTCTAAAAGGCAATCTTATAGTTTTGGCCGCGCGCCCTTCTCAGGGTAAGACGGCCATGGCCTTAAATATAGCTTATAATGCGGCGGTAAATAAAAAGATGCCTACTGCGCTGTTCTCTCTTGAAATGGGACGCCACAGCATTTACCAGAGAATGGTTTGCACGGCGGCGCAGGCGAGCCTCCACGATGTTAACACCGGCGTTTTTGAAAAACGCCGCTGGCGCGATTTGATGCGCGAAATAGCAAAACTCGGCGAAGCGCCTTTGTATATAGACGACAGTTCTTCCCTTAACATTACCGAGATCCGCATGCGCGCGCGCCGTCTTGCAAGCGACCTTAAAAAGCAGGGCAAAGAGCTGGGCCTTTTAATTATTGACTATATGCAGTTTATCGTAGGCACGGGCAAACGCGTTGAAAGCCGTCAGCAGGAAGTATCGGAAATTTCCCGTATGCTTAAAGATTTGGCGCGCACGCTTAACGTGCCTGTTTTGGCATTGTCCCAGCTTAACAGAAAGACGGAGGACAGGGGCAGGGCGGACAATAAGCCCCAGCTTGCCGACCTGCGCGACAGCGGCTCCATAGAACAAGACGCCGATCTGGTTGCCTTCATACACCGTGAAGGATATTACAAACCCGACGATCCCACCTTAGAAAACGACGCCAGCCTGATAATCGCCAAACAAAGAAACGGCCCCACAGGCACAATTAAACTTAATTGGTACAGGGAATACACTTTATTTAGCAATCCGTCGTCTTTACTGGAATCTTCGCGCGCCGAGGCGGAAATTTCCTCTCAGGTGATAGCTCAATGACGGTAAAAAGCAAATGCTCCTCGGGAAGTGCTCTTTTTTTGAGGCCCACTTTTGCGCAAATCAATCTGGGTGCACTTAAGAGCAATCTTAAAAAAGCGCGCGCCCTGCTTGAAGTGCGCTCAAAAAAATATCTTGCGTCAAAGAAACCCAAAATAATGCTGCTTGTAAAAGCAAACGCCTACGGCCACGGCGCGGAGTTAATTTCTTCTTATGTCCAGAAGGAAAAACTTTGCGATTTTCTGGGGGTGGCTTCCATTGAAGAAGGCTCTGCTCTGCGCGCGCGCGGCATAAAACTGCCGATACTTGTTTTGGGCAGCATATACCCCTTTGAGGCTTTTGAACACGCGCTTAAAAATAATTTATCTGTAACAATTGCAAGCGTGCGCGCGGCTAAATTTATAGCCTCGCTTGCGCAAAAGCTTAAAATAAAAGCGCGCTGCCACCTAAAGCAGGAGACGGGCATGAACCGCATCGGCTCAAGGAAACCTGCCGCGCTTGAAATTTTGCGCGTCTTAAATTCTTCCCCGTACGTCTGCGTTGAAGGCGTTTACTCCCACCTTTCAAGCGCGGCCGAAGACGAAAAATATACAAATATGCAGGTTAAATATTTTAACGAGTTTTTGGCTATGGCCGAAGAAGAAGGTTTAAGCTGCGGCATAAAGCATATAAGCGCAAGCCCCGCTTTCATAAAATATCCCAAGCTTGGCTGCGATATGATAAGGCTGGGTCATTTGGCGTATGGTCTTGAAGAGGGATATAAACCTGTTTTATCGCTGCGCTCAAAAGTTGTTTTTATAAAAGACGTGCGCGGCGGCGCGGGCGTAAGTTACGGGCATACTTATTTTTGCCCCAAAGCGGCAAAAATAGCTACAATACCCGTAGGCTACGGGGACGGCTACTTTAGATGCCTTAGCAATAAGGCGCAGGTTTTAATTAAGGGTGTTCTCTGCCCGATTATAGGCAATATAACAATGGATATGCTTATGTGCGATATTACGGCCTTGGGCGATATCCCCGTCGGCAGTGAAGCGGTTTTAATAGGGCGCCAGGGCCAAAGGGAAATTACGGCCGCCTGCCTTGCAAAACTGGCGGGTACTATTGATTATGAGATTTTGACGGCAATATCTGCGCGCGTTTTGCGCGTGAGCGCTTTGCGCTGATTTTAAGACGGCCAAAAAGAAGGGAAAGGAAGGGTAATGTTTAAGGAACTGGGACGGCTTATAATAAGGTTTCTGACGCAGCTAGGGCAGGCTTCGCGTATGGTGTCCTCGTGCTTATTTTGGCTTTTTAACGCCCCGCTTGAGTTTGCCCAAACAATGCAGCAGACTACAAAAATAGGCGTTGATTCCCTTACGGTCACCACGCTTACAAGCCTGTTTACCGGCATGGTGCTTGCCCTTCAGGCCGGCACAACGGTGCGCAGTATCTTAAGCGAGCCGCTTTATATAGGCACAATAGTAGGATTTTCTTTAGTGCGTGAGCTGGGGCCTGTTTTGACAGCCTTTGTAGTTGCGGGCCGCGCCGGCGCGGCCGTTACGGCCGAGATAGGCACCATGCGCGTTACCGAGCAGATTGACGCCCTCCATACTCTTGGCACAAACCCCGTAAGATATCTTGTAATCCCGCGTATTATAGGTTTTTTAATTGCAATTCCGGTGCTTACTTTATGCGCCAATTTTTCCGGAATGTTCGGCGGATATCTGGTAAGCGTAAAGGGGCTTGGCGTGCCTTCCAACGTCTATATTGAGGATATCACAACGTTTATCGGCGTTGACGATTTAATGCACGGTTTTATAAAGTCCGTAATCTTTGCTTTTATGGTAGGCACTATCTGCTGCTATAAAGGCTTAAATACGCGTGACGGGGCCGAGGGGGTAGGCCGCTCCACCACTCAGGCGGTGGTGGCGAGCATGGTTTTTATTTTAGTGTTGGATTATTTTCTGACGGAGATTCTAAACGCTGTTGGCATATAAGCCTTAAAGCGGGTTTTTAAGATGATAAAAATAGAGAACTTAAAAAAATCTTTCGGCCAAAAACACGTCTTAAAAGACGTGAATTTGGATATTAAGGAAGGCCGCGTTACCACCATAATAGGCGGCTCGGGCACGGGTAAAAGCACGCTTATAAAATGCATAATACGCCTGCTTGAGCCCGAAGGCGGCCGCATTATTTTTAACGGGCAGGATATAACGCATATTTCTAAAGAAATGGAACTTGCCGATTTAAGGCGCAATTTCGGCTATTTATTTCAGGAGGGGGCTTTATTTGACTCTTTAAGCGTCGGGGAAAACGTGGCTTTTGGCCTTAAATATTTAACCGATACGCCAAAGAGCGAGTACGCGCGCATAGTAAAAGAAAAGCTGGCCTTAGTCGGGCTTGAGAATATTGAAAATATGCGGCCTTCGGAACTTTCAGGCGGTATGAAAAAGCGCGTAAGTTTAGCGCGCGTTTTAGCTACCGAGCCTAAGGTTATCTTGTATGACGAGCCTACAAGCGGCCTTGATCCGATAATGTCGCAAATTATAAACGAACTTATTTTGGACCTTAAAAAGAAGTTGGGCGTAACCTCAGTCGTAATTACGCACGACATGAAGTCCGCCTTTGAAATTTCAGACGTAATTGCTATGCTTTACGACGGCAGGGTTGAATACTGCGCAAGCGCAAAAGAGTTCAAGAAAACCGGAAATCCTTACGCAAAGCAGTTTATAGAAGGCACAAGCAAAGGGCCTATACAGATGGCCATAACCGACTAAATTATAATAATAAAGGTATAATAATAATATGACAGCGGAAACTAAAGTAGGTTTATTTACATTTTTGGGGCTGATACTTTTGGGGGCTTCCATATATCTGCTGGGCAATTTTTCCATTTCAAGCGGCTACGATATAAGCGTGCATTTCAGGGACGTTTCCGGCCTGCCCGCCAAATCAAATGTGCGTCTAAACGGCGTTGATGTAGGCAAGGTAAAAGAACTTAAAATAGTGCAGGGCAACGTAGTGGCCATAGTAAGGATAAACGAAGGCGTAGTAGTTTACCGCGACGCTAAATTTACCATCGCGGCCACAAGCTTAATAGGCACAAGCTATTTGCAAATTGAGCAGGGCACGCCCCAAAGCGGCGTTGTGCAGGCGGGTGATTCCTTGCAGGGCATAAGTGCGCCTTCTATAAGCGATATGGTAAGCCAGACTATGGATACTATAAATAATTTAGCCTCCAACATAAACGCCAACGGGCAGTTTGCGCAGGATTTAGGCGCCGTTTTGCAAAATTTAAGGCAGCTTTCTGGCAATCTTAACGAACTTATAGTATCCCTACAGCCGCATTTGACACAGTCCTTTGACGACGTAAGCGAAATTACCGAGTCTTCCAAAGAATTGCTTGCTCAGGTTGAAGAAGGCCAAGGCCTTTTAACGGCCCTTATGAAAGACGAAGAGATGAAACAGGACGTCAAACAAACGCTTGCCAACGTCAAACAGGTAAGCGAGGACGCCAAAAA
Organism: uncultured Elusimicrobium sp.; assembly: GCA_964571655.1. GTDB lineage: Bacteria > Elusimicrobiota > Elusimicrobia > Elusimicrobiales > Elusimicrobiaceae > Proelusimicrobium. Next base: position 9,867 of record CAZNCX010000030.1, read on the forward strand.
ATTTATAGGCCGCATGGCCACGTTTAGAATGTTTTGGATTTACGATATGCGTCTGCAGCCTAACGGCGGGTTCTTTGAGTCGGACTTATCGGTCAAATTTATGCCTTCAAACGGATACACTTACTATCGCGTCGGCATAGCCGATATGGGCAACAGGGATAATCTGCCCCGCAATGATAAAGACTTCCGCGGCGACCCTAATCAGATTGACGCGCGTCTTGGTCTCTATAACCAGTGGGCCGATATTGCAGTCGGCATGGTGCGCGGCTCGGGCGGGGCGATGGTTTCGCTTAAGCCTTTCTATAATACGCAAACCCCGCTGAGGAATATTTCCGTCTACGGCGAAGGGACTGATTTTGGCAGAAACCGCGTCATTAACAACCGTCTTTTTGATAAACCCAATTTAGCTTTAGGCGCGTCCGCCGATATAACGAAAAATATTGCCTTAGGCGTACGCTACGACGATATGCTTGAAGCGGGCAGCCTGCAGTTTACGGGCACTCTTACGTTTGAAGATAAAGAGCTTGCCTCCCTTCTTGGCATAGCAAAACTTGCAAATTAACGCTTTGAGGTGCATTCTATGAAATTTCGCACGGTCTACGTTTGCCAAAACTGCGGTTATAAAACGCCAAAGTGGCTGGGGCAGTGCCCGGATTGTTCGGCGTGGAATACCCTTGCCGAAGAAGTCGTAGCCGAGCCTACTAAAAAAGAGGCCTCTTCAAAAAAAGCTTTAACAAATTTTTCTTCCGAAATTACTTCCCTTAAAGACGCCCAGATTAAAACCGAGCAGCGTTTGCCAAGCGGCGTCAAAGAATTTGACCGCCTTGTCTGCGGCGGCTTGGTGGAAGGCCAGCTTACCCTGCTTGCCGGCGCGCCGGGCATCGGCAAGAGCACGCTTATGCTTCAGGTGGCCGCGCGGCTTGCCGAGACAAAAAAAGTTTTATATATATCCGGCGAGGAAAGCTTAAGCCAAATTTCCGCGCGCGCAAAACGCCTTGGCGTTAAAGGCGATGGTCTTTTGCTTTTATCAGAAACGGATATGCAGGCCATTATTGAAGCTGTTGAAAATGTTAAACCGCAGGTTCTTATCATAGATTCCATACAGACGGTTTATCACCCGCAGCTTACCTCTTCGGCCGGCACGATAGGGCAGGTAAGGGAAAACGCGGGCGAGATTTTGCGCCTCTGCAAACCAAAAGGCATAATAGTTTTTCTGCTGGGCCACGTTACAAAAGACGGCGCTTTAGCGGGCCCCAAAGTGCTTGAGCATATGGTAGACACCGTCTTGTATTTTGATACGGAAAAGGATAATATTTTGCGTCTGCTTCGCGCGCATAAAAATCGCTTTGGCTCCACGTCCGAGACGGCTTTATTTAAGATGACCGCAACGGGCCTTGAGGACGTTGAAGACGCAAGTTCTTATTTTGCGCAAAGTTCGCGCTCAAAGAATTTAGCGGGCCGCGCCTACTCAATTTGCGCCGAAGGCACGCGCCCCATATTAACCGAAGTGCAGGCTTTGGTAAGTCCTACAAGATACCCTTTCCCCAGAAGGATATCCACGGGTTTTGACCTCAACCGCGCGCAGATGCTGCTTGCCGCTTTGGAAAGGCACGTCGGAGTAAATTTGGAAAGTAAAGACGTTTATATAAGCCTTGCCGGCGGCGTTAAAATAAATGATTCTGCCCTTGATTTGGCCGTCTGCGCCGCCGTGATAAGCGCCGCGCGCGATATTGCTTTAAGCGGCGATAAAGTGTTTTTGGGCGAGGTCGGCATTTTGGGGCAAACCGCCCTTGTGCCTATGCTTGAGCGCCGCGTTGAGGAAGCCCGCCGTCTAGGCCTTGATAAGATTTATACGCCCGTTTTGAGCGCTGGGTTGAAGAAGGCTTTAGCGGGGAAGGTTAGCGAAGTGGGCGATATATTTACGCTGGCCTCTTTACTAAAACCTAAGGCCCCTAAAGGCATTTAGTCTTAAAGGCCGATTATCTCAAGCGCACAGTTTTCCATTCTTTTGACTCGCACGCTTACGCGTGCCAAACGCCAGGTAAGCTAAGATTGGCGAATGTCAAGCTTCGCATTTACAGTTAAACAGAAGAGATAGTAAACGTCGTCGGATAAAAAATCAAAATTTCCTCCAAATCTGAAAAATCGCGCAGGTATCACAAATAAGCGTTCCACGGACGGCTATGTCAACTACAAGCTCTCTAACACGTACGGCTCGCGCGTCTTCCCGCGCGTTTTTTGCCGTTATCAATTAGGCCGTCTTTGCGGGTGTAAAGGTAAAAAAATGGCCCTATTTTGCTTGATTCTTATAATAACAGTACCATTTTAGGTACTGCTCTCTCTTGTTCTTCTTTATCCCTCTATGCTCCCGATATTTCCTTTTCAGCTCACTAAAAAATCCTTCTATTTTGTTGTTAGTCGCCGCTATTTTCTTGTCCTCTAAAAAGTAGAACATATTATCTTTAGCTTTATTTACTAAACTTATCACTTTTTTGATATCCTTTAACCCAATGTCCCTTGCTCTTATGCTTCCGATATATTCTTTATGCTTTTCTTTTATCCCCTCAAAAAGCCTCCTCACTTTTTCCGCTTCTCTTTGCGTTCTTACATTCGCAATTATTTCTAATAAATTCCTTAGCTCCCTGCCTGCTTCTGTTTTCGGGCGATGTCGCAGCCACATCTGCCCCTGCCTTCTTATATGATATAAACAACGCTGTATCTTTACTTCCGGCCATATCTCTTTTATGGCATGTATGACACATAAATTACCGTCTAATGTTATGCTAATGGGATATACCCCTTTGTTCCTTAATTCTAAGCTCATTTCCCTTACAGAGTCATAACTTTCTCTTGCCGTATACTTGCTGCTTATTATGTCCCCGCTTATTGTATCCATAAAAACCATAAAACAGTTCGTCTTATTAAAATATGTCCCGTCAAATAGTAAATATTTTATCCCCTTATAATCAAAACTATATCCCTTCGGCTCTTGCAAAAACCAATAGTCCTTTATCCCCTTTATCTTGCTAGCACTATAACCGCTTATCTTGCTTATTTGCCTTATGCTATAACCCTCTTTTATCCATACCTCAAACCATTTGCGCTCTCGCAATCGCTTGTTCTTTTTGTTCTTCCATATAAAACGATATCTACATGCCTTACATTCATATCTTTGTTTCCCATTAGCACTTTTTGACTTCTTTTTTACATTTTTACAACCACATCTTGGACATTTTTTTATCATAAGAGTTGAACCCCTCCAACTCTTATCATACCCCTTAATCAATTCTTACGTCGTATATATTCAACAAAATACCCTCTTTTAGGGCCATTTTTTTACCTTTACACC
>CAZNCX010000031.1:0-3393 GCA_964571655.1 uncultured Elusimicrobium sp.
CTGCGGGTATGAGAACGCTCCTTTCTTTGCGGTTTTAGGTAAATATTTTGAAGAGCATAAAAAAGCCAAAGCCGAAGGGAAAAAAGCCCCTAAGGGAACTTCCTCCGTATCTCCCAAAGCTAAAGCTTTCTTTGACGCTTTGCTTGCAAATTTCAAATACAAGGAAATTGCTTCCGTCATTATAGCCCAAGATTGCAGCGCAAAGCCCGTAAGGGTTGCTTGCGGCGGCAAAAGCTATACCTACGACGCCAAAGTAACGCCCGCCGATATAGACTACGTCATAAAATCCGTTAAAAGCAACATTATCATACATTCCAACGGTCTGGATATAATTTATAATGCGGTAGTTGCTGTATATCCCAAAGGTTCGGCTCCGTATACTGCCGCAATAGACCTTAAGAGGTACCCGGAAACAAGAGGCGTCTTTGTACGCTAAAGCGTAAACAAACAACGGCTTCACAAAATCACGGACACAAAAACCGTCCGTGATTTTTTTATTGACAAGGCGAAAATAATTTGATACAGTTGTATCAGCTTGAGGGAGAGTCGTCAAACCACCAAAGGGTTTGCGGCTCTTTTTCTATGGGTAAAAAACCTTCCGCAGCCCTCCACACAAACTAAGGAGCTATCCTAATGGACGAAATAATGACCTCCATAAAAGAGTTAAGAAAAAATTTGGATTCCAAACTTGAAACCTGCCTCAGCAAAGACAAAGCGGAAAAGATGATAGAAGATATAATTACCAAACTTCACCCTGAAAGCGCCCCTCAAAGCAAAGCGGTTTTACCTTCGGGCGAAGATGAAATTTTGGAAAAATTTGCCAAATTCCGCACCAGCGGCCGCAACAAACCCGAATCCGCATGGACCAGCGATTACGGCAGAAAATTTGGCAATATGAGGAATTTTCTTCTTGCCGCAAAGAACCGCAATTCCGTCTTAAACGACTTCAAGGCCGTTCTTGCCGAAGGCAGCACGGGCAGCACCGGCGGCGGCTATTTAGTGCCGACGGAATTTTCCGCCCAGGTTGTGCGCCTGATGAACGAAGCCAGCCCTATTATGCAAATTGCAAACATTCTGCCTATGTCTTCGTGGAAACGCCAGATTCCCAAACAGCTTACCAATTTACAAGTCGGCTGGGTTGCGGAAAACGGCATAAAGGGCATCACCAACCCCACTTTCGGTCAAATTGAGCAGACGGCAAAAGTACTTGCGACCGTAATAAAATGCACCGACGAACTTATCCGCGACAGCGCGATAAACCTCACGCAGTTTTTATCTGAGCTTGTAGCCGAAGCTATGGCCCTTGAAATTGAAAGGGTTGCCCTTGTGGGCAGCGTATCGGGTTCCGATCCTTTCAACGGCATTTTGAACACCGTCGGCGCAAAATCAGTTGATATGGCCGGCAGCACGGTTAACTTTGACGATATTGCAAATCTTATCTTCAGCCTTAACGAAGCCGAGGCCAAAGACGGCGTTATCGTTTTGTCCCGCGCGGGCTTAAACAAGCTTATGAAGCTTAAAGACAGCCACGGCAACTATATCTGGTGTCCTCCTTCTTTGGGGAATCCCGCAACGATTTGGAACACGCCTTACGTCGTAAGTTCGCAAATTCCCAACGTTGTTACCAGCGCAAGCGTTTTAAGCGGCGGTGAGCAGACGATAGCGTTCTTCGGCAGGTTTAACAAGAATCTGCTGATTTCCCCGCGCGAAGATATGACGGTCAAAGTATCTCAGGACGCGGCTTCATGGAACTCATCGGACAGCGCGCTTGAGTCCGCCTTTATGATGGACCAAACGTGGCTGCGCTTTACGCAGGCTTTGTCTATTGACGTTACTTTCGGCAGCGCGTTCAGCTACCTTATTTTCAAATAAAATCTAAATTAAGCGCGGCGGCGTTTTACAAAAAAAAACGCCGCCCGCAAAGAGGGCCTATGAGCACAAATGAAACCGCATTACGCGCTACTACCGTTAACGCACTTAAAGAATATCTTAAAATATCCTCTTCGGACGATTCCAAAGACGCCCTGCTTGAAGTTCTGCTGGACTCCTGCACGGCTGCCGCGGAAAAATATTTAGGACGCTACATCGTAGCCCGCGAAATTTCGCAGGAGCCGCACGATTTTGACGGCCTCAAAACAAAGTATTTACAGCTTGAGCAGTATCCCCTAACCTCAATTTCGGAAATTTTGCAGGACGGCATTGAAGTCCCTTCCGACGCCTACCGCTGCGACAAATATAACGGCATCATCAAAAAATCCGTCGGCTGGCGCGGAATTGTTTTAGCTACTTATGTTGGCGGGCTTGCACAGGATACGGCAAGCGTCCCAAAGAACATACAGCTTGCCATTTGGCAGTGGATATCCGATATCCTGCAGGTGCAGGAAAACGGCTCCGTAAAAAATGAAACTCTGGGGGACTACAGCGTTTCCTATTACGACGAACGTCCTGTTCCCTTAAGCGTCGCTTCCTTACTTGAAGGTTACCGCAGGATAAATTTATGAGCTTTAATTCTATACTAAACAAAACCTGCGATATTGAGTACTGCCAAAGAACCTGCGACGCTGCGGGCCAAAGTATTGAAAGTTGGCAAAGCCTTCACAGCGCGCTTGCCTGCCGTTTGAGAACGCGCAGCGTAAGCGAGCGGCGTTACGGTTCCCCCGCTTATCAGGAAGCGCAGGCAGCCTTATATCTGCGCGCGTTTTCCTATTCCTGCGCTTTAAGCGATATGCGCGTTAATTTTGAAGGCAAGGTTTATGATATCGTCGGCAAAATCAATATGGGCGGCGCGGACAAATATTTTTGCCTTTATCTGAGGAGGTACGAGTGATGTTTAATATTACTTGCGCCTGCCGCGCGGAGGAACTTTCCTCCAAAATTCAGGAGACGGCAAAAAATATTTCCCGCGCGCAAAGCATCAAGCTGCAAAACGCGGCTAAAATACTTTTAAGCGACGTGCAAAATTCCCTTAACGTGCCAATAGAGAAAAAAGACGGCAAAATAGTCCGCTCTCTTGCGGGCGAGCCGCCCAGAAAAGACAGCGGCCTCTTGAGGGACAGCCTTTTTTACTCGGTAATATCTTCGGGCGCAACAGCGCGTTTTACCGTCGGCATAAAAGGCCGCGCGGCGCTTTACGCAAAATATCTTGAGTACGGCTCTTCCACAATGGCGGCGCGGCCTTTTTTACTGCCCGCCCTGCAAAAGCAAAAGCAGCTTCTTACAGCCGAGATGAGGAGTCAAAAATTCCTATGATTTTAGACGATATTTACGCATATCTTAAAAATGACGAGGCCCTAAGTTTATCCCTCGGCGCAAGCGAGGATGACAGCAAAATTTATCCTAATTTTGCAAGGATATCCTCAAGAGCTCCCTATATTATCTACCGCTCTTCCAACC
>CAZNCX010000031.1:3403-12288 GCA_964571655.1 uncultured Elusimicrobium sp.
TCAAGCGACGAAGTTTTAAGCGAGGAAGCCCTTACTCTTGTCATCACCTCGGAAAGTTTTGCCAAAACCGTTGAGATAAGCCGTCTTTTAACAGGCCTTCTTGATTTAACGGAGCAGCAAATACCTTCCCAAGGCAATAATATTTATTATTGCAAGAAAATCGGCGGCAATGATTTTATAGACGAACTGGGCCGCCACAGCAGAGCCTTAAATTTTATATTCAAATTTCAATATACAGGAGATTAATTTATGTCCACCCCGACAAACATAGTAGTAGGCGTAGCCTCAACGGGCACGTTAAAAGCCGCCGCATACGGAGACGCAGAAAGCCTTGCCTCGGATTTAGGCTTTATAAAAGGCGGCATTACAATTGAGCACGAGGAAAGCTCTTACGACATCAAAGTTGATCAGGTTTTAAGTCCCGTAAATAAAGTTACAACGGAAGAAAACCTTAAAATCAAATTTTCTCTAGCCGAAGCCACTTTACAAAACATAGCTCTTGCCTTCGGCTACGGCGCATTAAGCGCGGAGGCGACTTCCTTTGAGTTTGGCGATAAGTCTTCGGCTACGCCGATTAAAACTTTATTTGCCAACGTAAAAGGCCCAAACGGCGCAAGCAGGAAGTACACTTTCTGGCGTTGCCGGCCGACGGGCAAAACCTCTCAGGTCTATAAACGCGACGGCGAAACCTTAATTGAGGCGGAATTTGACGTCCTTGCCGATATGACCAAAGACGCCTCCAAGCGTTTTGGCAAAATAGAAGACGTCAGTGCCTCTTAATTTATTGCAGAGGCTTTTAACGGGCGTGTTTTTCTGACGCTTTTCCGTCTGCGGGACAATTCCCCCGCAGACGGGCAAAAATCAAATTCCACAAACAAACATGAGGAGAAGGTATGAACGATATGGACATCCTCTGTCCGCGCAGCGTTAAGGTTAGTGTCTTGGGGCGCGAGATAGAAATACGCCCTTTAAGCATAGCGGGCGCCGTTAAACTGGGACGTTTAATAGGCGCTCTTCACAGGGATATAGCAGATTTTGGGGCTGCGAGCCAAGAAAAAGGGCAGACAAATATTTTACTTAAGATTTTGGAGATAACTTCTTCGCAGCAAGCCGATGAGATTTTGAATATTCTAAGCGGCGGCGCATTTAAGAATATCGGCAATTTGACCGATAAACTTTCTGTTCTTGAGTTAAGCGCGGTCGCCAAAGCCGTAAGCGAAGTTAACGATTTTGAGACTATAGTCCTAAATTTTACGACGGCCTTGAAAGCCGCAAGCAAACAGCCGCCCTTTCAAGCGCCGTAGCTTTTTGCGCGGCTGCGTACGGATATTCTACGGAATATATTTTAGCCCACAGCTTTAACTGGCTTTTATGGGCCTGCCGCAAGGCCTGCGGCGCTTCTTGCGATAAGCAAGCAAACGGCGAAGGCCAAGAGGCAATTTTATCACATATAGGAATAAGCAAATGAACGACAGCGCAGGAACTTTTTTTATAGAGCTCTCAAGCATTTTTGATCCGCAGGGCTTTGACGCCGCTCAAAAGAAATTTAAGGAAACCTCATCTGTTTCCGACGGAATTTATGCGGACTTAAACAAGCAAAGCTCCAATTTTTCAAAAAACTTTTTATCTTCCGCACGCCTGAGTTTTTCCGGCGCGCAAAGCCAATTAAGCAGCTTCTTTGATTTTACTTCAAGCGGATTTTTGGATATGGAAGCGCTTGCCAAACAAACATTTTCAAACATATTGGCAAGCTTTATTTCTTCTTTAACGGAAATGTCGCTTAAAGCGGCAGCGAGCGGTATTTTCGGCTCGCTGGGTTTTGGCGGCGGCGGCACAAGCGGTATTTTAAGCGGTCTTTTGGGCTCTCGCCGCGGCGGCGGGCCTATAGGCGCAACGGGGCCCTACTATCTCCACGAGGGGGAATTTGTATTGCCGCCGGAAGTAGTTTCGGCCATAAAGCAAAGCCGCGCGCCGGCGACATCGGCGTCTTCTTCGTCTTCCGGCGCGCAGACCGCCGCCGCGCAAAGCGCAGACAGCATTACCGTAAACGCGCCGATAACGCTAAACGTAAGCGGCGCTTTAGACGGCGACGTCAAAAAAATCTGCGAAGAAATCTCTTCGGCCGCGCGCCGCGGCGTAAGCTGGGCGGTGGAGCAGGCGAAGATAAGCTATAAAATAGGCAAACAAAAAAGCGGGGAAAGTTCTTTATGACAAACGAAATAAAACCGATAGAAATTTTTTCTTCAAATCTGGTAACTTCGGCGGCGCAGATATCGTCGTCTTCAGCGCAGGATAACGCGGGCGCGCTTCTTCTTGAAGGGGGAACCCGCCTTTGGCAAAGCGAAAATTCTTCGGAGGACGCCGCCTATATAGAAATAACCTTGGACAGCGCGGTCTTAGCCGATGCACTGCTTATTAAAAGCAGCAATCTGGCATCTCTTACGCTTTCCTATAAAGCTGCCTTAGAGGACGAAACTTACACCTCTATGTCCGCCTTTACGCTTACGCAGACGGGCGAGGATATTTTTATTAAATTTGAAACGGCCTTATCCTTTGAAGTCCTGAAAATAGTTTACGGCGGCTCTTCTGATTCCTGCTACGCCAAGGGGCTTATTGTCTGCAAAAGCCTGCTTTTGTTAGACGATGTTTTAAGTTCGCTTGAGCAGGATATTTACTTTAAGGGCGGGCATCATTATTTGGAAGACGGCTCTTTAGTCCTCTGGGAAGAATTTTCAAAAAACGCCTTATCGGCAAAACTGAGCAATGTTTCAAAAGAAAAGAAAAACTATCTTCTTAGCCTCTTAAAACAAAATGATTTTCTTACTTATATTTTTTACGGGGTTTATGAAATGTCTTTATCGGCGCAGTATGGCCTCAAGCGTCCGGCGAAAGTTATTTAAGGGCGCACGCTTGCCCTCTATGAAATTTCTTTGGACCTTATGGAGAGGTAAAAAAATGAAACAAATTTCATCTTCTCTAAACTCCGCCCTTAGCGCGCAAAAAGTTATTTACGCAAAGAAAGTTTTGCTTTATTTACGCCTCTGGTCTTCGGAGCAAAACTCCTATGCGCAAACCGTCTCCCTTGACATCACGCGCAAAGTTCTTGAGATAAGCCCGATAAAATGGAAGCTTGATAACGAAGGCTACTCTATCTGGAACAGCGCAAACGCCTCGCTTACCTTAAGCAACGCCGATAATTTTTTTGACGAGGGCAATGCGGAAGGCTTTTTAAGCGGCGGTAAGTTTTTATACGGCTCGCGCGTTGAAATTTACGGCGGCGCACAGACTTCGCAAGGGCGGGAATTTACAAAAATCTTCCGCGGATTTATTTTATCTTCACCCGTTTATCAGACGGAAGATAAAACGGTTACCTTCTCGCTCAGCGGCGAACTTGCAAGAATGTCTTCCTACAGCGCGCTTGGGCTTTCCCTTACGGAAGAAAACGAGCTGCTTGCCCAAGACAGTGGTTCTCAGTTTAGCACCGCCAAATTTGCCGTGGGGGAAGTGATATCTCTTCGCAAAGGCGCTTTAAGCGAAGGGGCGGCAAATTCCACCCTTCTAAAAGCGCAGAATGACTATCAGGTTTCAGATTATAACAGTTATAACAGCGGTGCGCTTATAAAAGTAAACACCGCGCTTAACGAAGGCGAAGCGCTTTGGATAACTTACCGTAGGTGGCATACCGATAAAAGCATGACGTGGATAGCGCAGCAAACCGCGCAGCTGTGCCAAAGCGCCTCCTGCGATATAGAGGAAGTGCTGCTTGAGGGCACCGTTGATAATACTTTTGCCCAGCCGTCAATGACGGACTTCAGCGAGGGGGAAAAGTATTATACGCAGGAAAGTTCCGGCTCTGTAATCTTACAGCCTACTTTTTTGGAATCAACAAATTTAACATGGACAATCAGAGAACGCCCCGATGAGATGAATTTTGTCTTAACGGGCGACAGCGTTACCACCACCGGCCGCGCCTACGCCAATTCCGCGGCGGTAAGCGCGCCGAACACGCAGGCTTACGGCACTTGGGAAGCCGAGGCCAGCTGCAACTGGGTAGACGCCGAGTATCAGTTTAATTATTTTATCGCCTCAACGCCTTATTACGGGACGCTTAACGGATACTGTTTTGTGCAGGATAAAATCGGCAACGATTTATGCTACCGCATTTACAGGATAGACGGCGGCGTTATGAATATTATATCGGAGAACGAGTATTATTTTTCCTCCACCGCCAGTTATTTTAAGTACCGCATTTCGCGCGACGGGAGCGGAAATTTCCGCCTGTGGACTATACTTACCGTCCCTGCCGATATGAGCGACTGGTGCTACCACGGCATTGTCGCTACGGATAATACTTATACGACAAGTTCCTATCAGGTCATGAGAAGCTATCAGGTGGTAAACCTGCGTCTTTACAATATGAAAGCAAGCCCTCTGAGCGCAACGGGCACGGGAAGCGTCGCCCCCGTCGGCACTTACATTACCCCCGTTATAGACGGGGGGGAAAAGTTAATAGATTGGGGTTCATTCTCCTTATCCCAAACTCTTAACGACGGGAGCGGCGCCGCCTTCGTAAGAAGCAAAACCTCCGAAGAAAGCTCATGGAGCGCGTGGCAAAGCCTTGCCAGCGGCTCGGCGCCTTCTTCGGCGGGCAGATATCTGCAGCTTAAATGGGAAGGCCATAGCAACACGGCGCAGACAACGTCGCCTTTTCTTGACTCGTGGCAGATAAACTGGACCTCAAGCGGGGTTAACATTTCCGTTGTTAACACGGCGTCTATGACCTGTCTTGACGTTATGGAAGAACTTGCGCGTCTAAGCGGCTATCAAATAGGCTTTGACGCAGAGGGCACCTTTATTTTCAAGGCAAGGAGCTCTGGCGGCGCGGTTTATACGCTTGATGGTGCCAATGTGCTTGAAGTTGAAAGCCTAAGCGACGGCAGCGATAAGCTCTACAGCCGTCTAAGCATCAATTTTGGCAGCTACAGCGAGACGGTAGACGACGAAACTTTGGGCTCCGCGCGACCGAACAAAATTGACCGCTACGGGATAAAGGAACTTTCTTTATCCTCGGGCAATCTGCTTTTGCCGCAGAACGCAAACTTAGCGCGCGCCTGCGCGCCGGAGGTTTACGGCAAAATAAGCGTGCTTAAAAAGCGCGCGGTAGTAATAACTAAGTTTATTTCGCATTTAGAGCTGGGCGATATCGTAAACTTAAATCTTGAAGGGAAACTGACAGGCGCAATGCGCGTGGAAGGGCTTGAGTTTGACCTTGAGCGCTGGACTTTGCGCCTTGACTTAACGGAGGTATAAATATGCTTAACGCAGCTCAAAGCGCTTCAAATATCCCTCCCCAAAACGAAATAAATAATTTTTCCGTTTTAATAAGGAACATTATTTTTATTTTGACGGCGGGCGTTTCTTTTGCGCTCTGGCTTTCTTCAACGATAACGACGCCAAAGCGCCTTGACAAGCTGGAGCAGACTGTTTCCGCCTTAACTTCCTCCCAAAGCAAAATAGAGGCGCAGACCGCGCTTATTTACAATGATTTGAGAGAGGTAAAAAGCGTTCTTTTGCGCGTTCCGTAAAACCTTAAAATTTTGCGGTCTGCGCGCTAAAAAAACAAATATTCAAATATATCAGAGGAATTAAAAAATGATAACAAAAGTACTGTCTTTTATAAATAAAGCAAGAAGTTTTTTGCAGGGTAAGAAAACCTATCTTGCGGCCGCAATTCTTTTATTGCAGGCCTTAATGGGCTATATTGAGCAAAGTCTGGCGCTCTCAAGCATCGCAGATTTATTTAACTGGCTAAAAACTTTGCCGACTAGCGAAGCTACTATGCAGCTTGCTTCCGCCTTGGGGCTTTTTGGGATACGCGCGGCGATGTCTTCTTCAACTCAGACGGAATCTTCCGCCCAAGGGCAGCAGCAAACTGCCGAGCAAAACTCTACAAAATAAAGTTTAGTATTGTTCCCACAAATACGGCCGCGCAGAAGGTAAGCGCGGCTATTTTTACGGTATTTTTGAAGCCGTTTTCTTTGATTATTACAAAGAATGAAGCCACGCACGGCAGATACATAGCCATAAACACGCAGGCTACAATCATCTGCTTTGCGCTCAGGCCAAAGGGCACAAGCAGCGCAATGGAAACGTCTTTGCGCAAAAAGCCTAGTATCACGGCGCTTACGCTCTCGGGCGGCAGGCCCAAGAGATGTTTTACGGGCCACTCAAACATATTTGCAATCAGGCTCAGAAAACCGGCCGCCTGCGCAAGGGACGTAATCAAAATACCCAGCATAATAAACGGCACGGCCTCTTTAAGATATTCTTTGAGGCGGGCGTTTACTTTTCTTATCAGCATTTTGGGGCGCGGCAGCTGCCATGAAGGTATTTCCATAAAAACGTCGGTTGTATCGCCCGGGAGTATTTTATTTAACAGCGTACCGCAAATTACGCCTGTTATAAACATAACGGCAAAAATGACAAAAAGATATCTAAGCCCGTAGGGCGCAACTACGCTTACCATAATAGCCGTCTGGGAAATACAGGGGGCCATAATTAAGATCAAAACCAATGCGATTATTTTCTGCCGCTGCGTTTCAAGAATGCGCACAGCCATGACGGCGGGCACTTTGCAGCCAAGCCCCAAAAGCAGCGGGATTGCGCTGTATCCGTGCAGGCCAAGCTTATGAAGCATCTTATCAAGCAAGATTGCAATGCGCGGCAGATAGCCCAAATCGCTCAAGAACTCCAACACGGCGTAGAAGACAAACACATAAGGCATAACGTCAATAAAAGCTATTTTAACGGCGTCGGAAAGCAGGCCGAACTGCCCCTGCGTCAAACTTTGCGCGGCCGAGCCGAACAAAATATTCCACACAAAAGTATCGCGTGTAAAGGCAAAGATATTTTGCATAAAGGGCAGATAATAATTTTCGTAAAGCGGGGTAAGCAGGTTCATAATAAATTCCCCGCAGTATAAAACCGCAAGCACGCAGGCCGCCAAAACAAAAAGCGCAAGCGGCAGGGCTAAAATTGAGTTTGTGGCCAAATCCTCGGCTTTTTCAAGGAAGGAAGGTTTGCGGCGGTAAATATGTTGCGCCTGAGAGCTTATTTTGCCTATAAATTTCCATTTCTCGTCGTTGTCCTCTGGGACTTGCGGGGCTTTGTATTTAATTTTACCCGACACTATTTTGTCTATGACTGCAGCAGCCTCATCAAGCCCGTTGCCCGTTAACCCGTTTACTTTTACGACAGGCACGCCAAGTATTTGGCTAAGGCTTTCTGCGTCAATATCAACGCCTTTTTTTTGCGCCGCGTCATATTTATTTAACAAAATTACAGTCGGCTTGCCCAAAGCTATAACGTCAAGAGCGAAAAATAAATTGCGCTCCAAATGCTGGGAATCTATTACATAAAGGGCGATATCGTAAGGTTTGTTTTGGAGTAATGAGCAGGCTTCCTGACCGGCTTTGCAATCCTCCTCCATACTATAGATACCGGGCATATCGTAGACGGTATAAAAGTTTTTATTTATCTTTGCTTCGCCGTTTAACAGAGCAACGGTAGTACCCGGGTAATTGGAAGCGTCGGTCTTAACACCGGTTATGCGAGAGAATAAAGTGCTCTTACCCACATTGGGGTTGCCCAGAAGGAAAATTGTTTTCTGCTCGGTCATAAGCAGGATATCCTGCGCAAGTTCTTTGCCCAACACCATTTCAACGCCGTCGGCGTCAATAACTATCGGGTAGGAGGAGTTTTTTCTTATAACCCTTGTTCCCTTATGTATGCCCATAACATTAAGTTTATGGCGTTTATGGGGCTCTTTATGCAGGAGAGATATGACTATCCCGCGGGAGTCCTTTTTAAGTTCGGTAAGTTTCTTTTTGATTTGTATAAGTTCGTTTGTCATAAAATAAAAAGCAGGCCTTAAAAAAAGTAAGGTCTTCCTAACATTTATATTTTACCAAAAAAGGCGCTTTCTTACAACAGCGTCTTAAACCGGCTTTTTATATTGCTTTGTATTAAGGTAATCACAAACCGCCGCATGCAAAAATAAAATTATAAAATAGTTGACATTTTTCTTTGATTTAGTTATATTACTTTTAGAAGCGGTAAAAAACTGCTTTTATTTTTTTTAATAACGCTTAAGTTTTACCCTCATAGAACTTTCCGAAATTACCCCCCGGAGGGTTCTGATGCAGGGCCTTGCAAAAGGCCCTGCATTTATTTTAGCCTAGGGGGTTTGCGCGGTATTTTTGCGGCTTTACTTTTTGCTTGCAAATATGCTACATTAGACAGATAAAACGGTACCCCCGTTTTTATTTTTTATAGGAAGGTGTATGTTTTTATGAAGAACACGCAAAAGAAACAACCTAAAGCTAAGGCCGACACGCTGAGCGCAAAGGAAATAAAAGACATTGAAAAAATGTTGCTTAAGATGCGTGAGGAAGTGCAAAACAGGATTAAGACTAAAAAGGAAACCGAGATGCCCGAAGCCGAGGTCGGAGACGAGGCCGACAGCGCCGCCCAAAGCCTTGATAAAGAAGTTCTTTTTGAACTTAACGGCAATGCGCAGGCTCTGCTTGACCAAATTGAGGCGGCCTTAAGAAGAATAAGCAAAGGCATTTACGGCACCTGCGAATATTGCCGCGCGCCGATACCTAAAAAAAGAATTTTGGCTTTACCCTTTGCGCGCTATTGTATCAGCTGTCAAACTTCTCACGAAGACGTACGCTGATTTCTTAACCCCGCGTTATGGGGCCCCTTTTACGGCGGGTTTTATATTGTCTATAATATAGGTAATATATATAAGGGGATAATATTTATATGAAAGGCGTTAAGAGCATTATTTTTGTAGTTATATTTTTTATTTTAGCCGCCAT
>CAZNCX010000032.1:0-7549 GCA_964571655.1 uncultured Elusimicrobium sp.
GCAGATTAAACGGGTTTCCTTACCAGTCTGTTCTCTACAATGGTTTGGCTATAAAGGTAAAGACGCTGCCCGCTTCTCTAGAGAAATGCGAAGGTGACATACCTGATTGCACCATAGTCTGCTTTGACCAAAACAACATGCTCAGAAAAGGCGTGTTTACTGATGGTGAGGCGGTAGGCCCGCTCGGCGGTTTGGGCTCTTTCCAAGAGGGCGCAATAATGCCCTGCGTTAAGAAGCCCGATATTGCGGCCAACTGTGATATGGAGTTTGTCGGCGAGTTTAAAACAGCTTCCTTTATGAAGCTGACTCCCGCAAAAGCGTCCGGTTCGTCCAAACAGGTAGCCGACGTAAACGAGCTTGTCCGCAGACTTAAAGATTGTCTGCGCGGCGGCGGTTTTGCCAATATCAATATGGCTGTAGGAGGCCATACCGATAGACAGGGCGAAACTAAGGCGGCGTGGGACAGGCTTATTACGGCAGCGGCTAATAAGAACAAAATGACTAAAGAAGAGTATATGAAGAGCGGCAAATACGCAACGGACGTTGGCTCTCTAAAAGCCTGGACTGCCGTGAGAGAAGGCCAAAATATACAGCTTTCCGCGGACAGGGCTCTGTACTTAGTGCAGAGTGTGACAGCGTCCCTTGCCGACGAGGGCATTACTTCAAAGGATATAGGCGTAACGTTTAACGATGACAGTTACAGTTTGTCTAAACGTTTCTCCAATACTCCTTCAGACGAAAAGTCAAGGGATATAAAAGCCGAGCTCGGCTCTTATATGGGCGGAGGTAAGCCCTTTGTCTTTGACATTACCGCTTACGGCAGCGAGCAATGTGCTTCTTACGATAAGACAAGCGGTTCTTCTCAGGCGTGCAGAAAGGTGGTCCTGAAAGTTTCTCCCGAGAATCAGCAGGCGGTCATAACCGCTATAAATAACTTCGGCAACAGCGGCGGTTGTTATAACAACCCCAACAGCGAAGTCTGCAGAAACATCAATATGTACACGGGCGCAAACCGCACCTGATATATTGACAAGAGAAACTAAACGGTAATTCTAAAACCCCCGCGCAAAAAGCGCGGGGGTTTTTATGGTATAATATATATAAGCAAGTACGGTTTAGGGCGCAATAAATACGTAAATCAAATGCCCGAAACCCGAACGCCGCGGCAGTTTGCATTTTAAGGGCATCCCCTGTCCAAATTTACGTAAACGCCGCCAACTAAGGAGAAATATATCAATGAGCAATATCTCAATGAAATCAATGCTTGAGGCGGGCGTGCATTTCGGCCATCAAACCTCAAGGTGGAATCCGAAGATGAGCAAGTTTATTTTCGGCGAAAGAAACGGCGTTCACATCTTAGATCTGCAAAAGACCGCCAAAGAACTAAAGAAAGCTTGCGCGTATATTAAAGAAGAAGCAAAAAAAGGCGCAAAGTTTTTATTTGTAGGCACAAAAAAACAGGCTCAGGAAGCTATTAAGCTTGAAGCGCAAAGGGCAAACTGCCCCTGCATTCACGAAAAATGGCTCGGCGGGCTTTTAACCAATTTTGCCACCGTGCGCAAATCGGTGGAAAGAATGTCCGAACTTGAAAAGTGGGAAGCCGAAGGCGTCCTTAAGGCCATTTCAAAGAAAGAAGCCTCAAGGCTTACTAAAGAAATGAACCGCCTGAGAAAACTTCTCTACGGTATAAAAGACATGAAGGGCCTTCCCGACATTATTTTTGTAATTGATCCCGTTGACACGCAGGGCGCCGTTAAAGAAGCTATTGCCTTAAACATTCCGGTAATAGCCGTCTGCGACACTAACGCCGATCCCGATTTAATTACGATGCCTATTCCCGGCAATGATGACGCCGCGCGTTCCATAAAACTTTTCTGCTCCGCCGTGGCCGACAGTATTATTGAAGGCAGAAACGAAGCCAACGGTCTTACGCCCGAGGCGATTGCCGCAGCCGCGGCTCCCGCCGAGGAAAAGAAAGAAGTAAAACCCGTTGAAAACACTATACTTGCCGACGCCTTAAGAAAAGCCGTTTCCGAAAACGGGCAGGAACAGCAGCCAAGCGTCCCCGAAGAAAAAGAAGAGGCGCAGGAAACAGTTTCCAAGGAAGAGCCTAAAGAAGGCGAAGAGGAAATTGAGGAAGAAGAAGAAAAACTGCATAGCAGAGAAGAGAAAAAGGCTAAAAAAGCCATTGTCGCCAAGACGGCAAAAACCGCGGTGAAGAAACCCGTGAAAACAAAAACCGTTTAGTTTTACAGGCAATCCCCGTCTTAGCGGGCGGGGGTTGCAAAGATTAACACGGTGTTTGACAGAAAAATATTTAAGTAAGGAGATACTTCTTAATATGGCCACTTTGGAACAAATAAAAACTTTAAGGGAAAAGACGGGGGCCGGTCTGGGCGCCTGCAAAGCCGCTTTGCTGGAAAGCAATGACGACCTTGAAACCGCAATAGTTTATCTGCGCAAAAAAGGTCTTGCCGACATGGCAAAACGCGCCGGCAGAGAAACTAAGGAAGGCCGCACGGTAGTCAAAACTTCCGCCGACGGCAAAACTTATGTTATGGCTTCTTTGGGCTGCGAGACGGATTTTGTAGCCAAAACGCCCGATTTTACAAATCTTGCGCAAGCCATAGCCGATTATATGCTTGCAAACCCGACGGTAAAGGATTTTACCGCCGATGAAACCCTCGGCGCTATGATAAAAGAGCATGCCCCCAAGTTCGGGGAAAATGTTTCTTTTACCAAAGCCGTCTGCTGGCAGGCCGCGGGCGATAATGTGATAAATTATTATCTGCATTCCGACAACAGAAAATCCGCTTTGGTGGAACTTTCCTGCGGCGTTTGCGACGACGCTAAAAAGGCAGAAGCTGCTTCTTTAGCGCGCGAAATTGCCATGCAGGCCGTAGGCATGGTAGCGCAGTATCTGCGGGAAGAAGACGTACCCGCCGATGTAATTGAGAAAGAAAAAGATATTGCCGTTACTCAGGCTAAAAACGAAGGCAAACCCGAGGCCGCGATAGAAAAAATGATTCCCGGCAGGCTAAAAAAATTCTTCAAAGACGTCTGCCTCTTGGACCAGCCCTGCATCAAAGACAATAAAATGGACGTTAAAACTTTTATTGAACAAAAGGGCAAAGAGCTTGGTTTGACGATTAAAGTGGAAAGATTTGTACGCTTTTAATCTTTCTTAAAGACAATAAAACGGCGCGCTTAAAAAAAGCGCGCCGTTTTTGTTTCGGGATAAATAAAAAGCTTAAAATACGGTAGCCCAATCGCGGGTTGTCAAGACAAATTTAATTCTTCTGTTGCAGGCGCGGCCTTCGGGGGAATCATCTTTTACCAAAGGTATTCTTTTGCCGTGTCCGTAAGTTTTTATGGAGTCGGAATAAACTTCCCTGCTTATGAGATAACTTTTTACGGCGTTGGCGCGCGCGGCAGAAAGCCAGTCGTTATATTCGTCTGAGCCTACTTCGTCGGTATGCCCCTCAATGATAAGTTTATAATTGCGGTCGCTTGTCATTATTTTGGCAAGTTTATTAAGCGTGTCGTAGGAAGAAGGCACAAGAACAATGCTGTCAAACTCAAAATTAACGCTGGGTATTTTGCCGCTCTCTCTCATTTCGTCTGTACTTTGAGAGGATAATCTTTGCTCGTCTGCACGCATATAGCAAATGCCGCTTAAAGTAAACAAATCGTTTTCCTTATCATAATAAGGTTTTTTTTCTCTGGGCGTATAACAGGCCCCCAAAAGCAAAGCGCATACAAGCAAAAAATAAGTTGCGGGTTTCATAAAAAAACTCCTCCGTTAAGCGGCGTTTGAGAAAATGTAAAATACGGAATAATCAAAAATATTATAGCAAAAATCTCTCTTATATGCCTAAAACCCTCATCAAAAGGCCTTTTGTGGATAACTCGGGGCCGCTTTTGCTTTTTTATTTTGCCGCGCGCTCATGTTTTAAGCCAAAACTCAGAAGAGAAACAACCTTTTTTCCGACGTCAAAAATAAGCCTCTAATACATAAGCCCTAAAAAGGGAAAATTGTGGATAGTTATCCCAAAACGTCCTTTTTAAGGGCTAAATCAAGTTTTATTTGACAATTTTTACGTAACTGCCCACGCCGTCCCCAAGCGGCGTAAGGGGAGTAATTTTTACTTTTCCTTTTTCCGCGCCGGATATAACGGATATAAGCGCGTTTTCAAAGTCCCAGCTTAAATAAGGCGGGGCAAATTTAAGTTCGCGCGGAACGTAATTGATGATGTATCCGTCAGCAAGCATTATGTTAAGCCAGTAACTAAAAGGTTCATTTTTGCTTAAAGAAATTTCTTTTGCGGCGGTAAAAGCATTTGCCTGCTTAAAGGCGCGCGCGTTTTTATTAAACAGCAAATCAAAATTTATCCACGCCCAAAAGGAGGAATAATCATAATCCCCGTTTTGCCGTGCGGGCGTTTGCTTTTGCGCGCTTTCTTTTGTCTGCGGCGCGCTAAGCGTGCTGTTAAAGACATAAGCAAAGTTCTGCGGGCAGCTTAGGCCGCCGTCTTCAAAAGCTTTTTGCAGACGCGTCAGACTGTCTATATTGCCCGAGGCCCAGACAAAGATATCTTTTTTAAGGGAAGACAGCTGCGGCAGGGCGGCGGAGTTATCAAAAAGCAGAGCAAAATTCCCGAAATAATTTGAAAGCGTTTCTATGCTTGCCAAGATGTTTGCGGCAATATCGCCGCCGGCGGCAACGGCGCGGTTTGCGGGCAGGTCGTCTATGCGGTAATTTGTTTCAAAATAGGGTAAGATTTCTTCATAGAGAAATTTTTCAAGCCCTTCTGTTTTTGCGCCCGCGCTCAGTCTTATGGTTATTACAAGCATATTTTGTTTTTCTTTGGGCAGTATATTTGCAAGCTGCTCTTTATCCATATTTACGCCGCTTATTATGTAAAGCGCGGGATATTTTTTTAGATTATCCTGATAGCCTTCGGGAAAAATCACGGTGATTTTAACTTCGCTCTTCAGCGCGCGCGCGGGAAATGCGGTAATTGCTTCCTCCCCGTCTTTGACAAAAATGCGCATATCGTTAAACTCGGTTTTATTTGCGCGCGAAGCTTTTTTGCGCGCTGGCTTTTGCCATTTACTTTTTTTGGCGGCGGTATTTTTTACGTTTTTAACGGCGGAAGCATTTTGCTTGACGTCCGCGTTTTGGCTTTGCGCGCTTAAGCGCGGCGCGCAAAGGGGGAACAGAAATAAAGATACGGCTGTTATTAAGATAAATTTTTTCATAAAAATATTCTAGCATATAACGCCGCGCAGGCGCGCGCTGCCTCGCGCAAAGCGCGCAAAGCCGAAAATGCAAAATGCGCAAAGCCAAAAACGCAAAATGTGCAAAGGCGAAAATGCAAAGCGCGAAAATAGTGCGGAGGTGTATTTAATTCTGGTTAAGCAGACTGTATAATTCTTTGGAGGCGGCTTCAAAGTAAGGGGTAAAAGAATCTTCTTTATTTGCGTTTTCGGCTTTGCCCAAGGGGCCTATTAACTGCAAAAGTTTCTGTCTTTCAAAGGCGGGGTTTTCATATCCGCCCTGATTGCCTTTAAGCAGCCCCGCGACGGAACTTATTACGCGCGCGGCGTTTGCTTTTTGATTGGTATTGCCCTGTTTAAGGCAGTCTTCAATATATTTGAAACTCGGGTTGCCCAAAAAAGCGTAAGCCATTACCGCTGTGGTCGCGGCGTTTGAAGAGGGATTTTTCTTTAAGGATTTTTCAAGCATAGGCTGCATTTGCGCGTAGTTCTTTGAGAGGGCAAACGCCGCCGCCGAGATTGTGGAGGTGTCGTTATACTGCTCGGGCATTTTTCCCAAAGCTTCCAAAACTTTTTTATTTTTAAGGTCGGCAGCCCACTCTATTGCGCTTAAGCGGCGCGCGCTAAGCGGGCTTAAGAAAGCCTCTTTAAGATGCCCGCACAGAGTTTTTTGATCTGTGCCCGTTGCTATAAAAGCGCGCAGCGCAAAGGGTTTATTAAAACCGTAGAGGGTTATCACGGCGTCAAGGTACTTATCCTGCATTTTGGGTATAAGCAGATTATAGGCCGCGCTTGCATAGGCTTTAAGGATTTCGTCCTCGGCGTTTAAGGCGGGTATAAGATAATCGCTGTAAGAGCTGTCAATTAAACCGAAATCGGCCAGCGCAATAGTTGCCAGTATTTTTTTATATTCCTGCGTCTGCAGAGTAAGCGCGGAGAGTAAAATATTTTGCTGTTGCTGGGTAACGGAGGCGCCCCCGTCAATAATGGTGCTAAGGGCGGTAAAGGCGTTTTGCGGGTTTGTCGTTGAGGAAAATACGGTAAAAAGTTCTTGTTGCACAACGGGTACTTCTTTTGCTTTTCTTATGGAGGAAGCTTCCTTTTCAAAATCTTTAAGCTCTCCTTTTGCCCAGTTATTTTTTATGCATTGCGTTATTTGGTTTGCGCTTTCTTCGTCCAAGGTTTTTTGCTCGTAGGCTTTTTGACTTGCTTCATCTTTGAAGCACGGCGCGCCAAAAGCGGACGCGGCCAAGAGAACCGTTAAAGAGAAAATTAAAAAGCGGTAAAACATTTTCATAGTTTAATTATAGCATTGTACAAGTTTTTGAGGGAAGTTTTTTTTGCAAAAAAAATATCCCCCCTGCGCGGGGGGATATTGGGGGAGGGAGGTATAGGATAAAAGTTACTTTTATCTTCCCGAAAGCTTTTTAAGGTTCGGGATGGTCCTTTCTGAAGAGTTTATCTTGCGGAAAGGCTGTAAAGAATTCTTTTTAACGGAACGGGTTTTGATATGGGTGCTTTATGCTCGCGCATATAAAACGCGTTTTTGCCTTGCTCGCATAACATAACGAGTTTGACATTGCCCAGCGATAAAAGAAATTTCAAGTTTGGTTTCATAAGTTTGCATTCCTCGTTTTTCATACTAATATGTTATAACTTCCAAAAGCCGTGCGCTAGGGCCCTTGGGCCCAGAAGCGCGCGCAATTTGTGCCTATGTTTTTATAGGCCCCGCATTTTATACAATATAGCTATGAGATTTGAAAGTTTCGTCGCAAAAAGATACTTAATGTCGCAGAGCAAGGGCGTATTTTCGCTTATAACAACGATTATCGGCATCTTGGGTGTTTGCGTGGGCGTGGCCGCGCTTATTACCACCCTTGCCGTGATGAGCGGATTTCAAAACGATATCAGGAAAAAGGTTATCGGCGCACAGGCGCATATTCTGGTTTTGGGCCAGATGAAAGACGACGTTTACCCCCAATTGCAAAAGGATATTGAAAATCTGCCTCTTGTGCGCGCAAGCGCGCCCAACACTTTAGGGCAGGCGATATTAAATTACCAAGGGCGTTCTATGGGCGTTGTAATACGCGGTCTTGATCCCGAGGCCGAAAAGCGCACAAGCGACCTCATTTCTTCTTTGGAAGAAGGCTCTTTTGAGATTTCTCCCTCAGCGCAGGCCGCGTCGGCTGCGCAGGCCGCCGCAGAACAAAAGGGCGCAAAGGATATCCCTCCTATAGTTTTAGGCGCGGAACTTGCTTTTAATATGGGC
>CAZNCX010000032.1:7559-11984 GCA_964571655.1 uncultured Elusimicrobium sp.
TTGACGTCGGCGAGGAAGTTGTGCTTGTAAGCCCGCGCAGCATAGCCGGCGGCCTGCCGAAGATGAAAAAGTTTAAGGTAAGCGGTCTTTTGAGAACGGGATATTACGAGTTTGATAATACAATAGTTTACACCACCGTAAAGTCCGCCGCGGACTTTTTGGGGATAGAGGGCGTAACGGGCCTTTCCGTAAAATTAAGAAGCCTTGAGGACGCCGAAGCGGTTGCCGACCAAATACGCGTTTTAACGCACGGACGCTACGCTGTAAAAACTTTCGCGCAGTTAAACAGCACGCTTTACGCTGCCTTAAAGCTGGAGAAGGTGATGATGTTCATAATTTTATCTTTAATAATTTTAGTCGCTTCTCTTAATATAACATCAAATTTGATTTTGTTCGGGACGGAAAAATTGCGCGACATCGGCATAATGCGCGCCGTCGGCGCAAGCCCGCGCCAGATTAAAAGGATATTTATGTTGGAGGGCTTTTTTATCGGCACTTTGGGGATTTTAGCCGGCGTGGCTTTGGCTTTGGTTTTATGCTGGGCTATAAGAACATTTGATTTTGTGCGCCTGCCGGCAGATATTTATTATCTGACTAAAGTGCCCGTAAGTTTGCAGTGGGCAGATATTTTAAGCGTGGTTGCGGGCAGTTACTTTTTATGTTTCCTTGCGGCTTTATATCCGGCTTCCCGCGCGGCGAAAGTTAATCCTGTGGACGCTATAAGATACGGTTGAAAATATGACTGAAAACGATATTATTCTTGAAGTTAAGAATTTAAGCAAGGTTTACAAAGAAGGCGCGCGCGCTTTAAGCGCGTTAAAGGACGTCAGTTTCAGCGCGCGGCGCGGGCAGTTTATTGTTTTTGCGGGGCCAAGCGGTTCGGGCAAGAGCACTTTGCTTAACCTTATAGCTCTTCTTGACGAGGCCAGCGGCGGCAGCGTAATTTTTGAGGGCAGAGATATTTTGAAACTTAAGGAAAAAGCGCGCGCGCGCCTGCGCCTCAATAAAATAGGTTTTGTGTTTCAGTTTGACGGCCTTCTGCCGGAATTTACTGTGCTTGAAAACGTTAATATGCCCGCTTTGATACGCGGCAAAAACAAACTTGCGCGCGCAAGAACTTTGCTTAAAAACTTAGGCATAGCCTCTTTGGAAGGGGCGCGGCCTCCTTCTCTCAGCGGGGGGGAAAAGCAGCGAGCGGCCATAGCGCGCGCTTTGATAAACGAGCCTTCTTTGCTGCTTGCAGACGAGCCGACCGGCAACCTTGATTCCAGCCGCAAAGAGCAGGTTTTTAAGGATTTTGCCGCCCTTGCCAAAAGCGGTCTTAGCGTTCTTATGGTTACCCACGATATGCAGGCCGCTTCTTACGCCGACGTATGCTATCGTCTGGAAGGCGGTATTTTAATCCCGTTTGATAAAGGCGAGAAATAGCTTTTTTTAAGATTACGGAAATAAAAAAACAGCCGTAAATTTTACGGCTGTTTTTTATTTTTCAATTTATATTATTTTGTGTTCGTTTCTGTTACAGGTCTGTTACTTGCCGCTGCTTATCTGCTATTTACCGCAGCATTTTTTATATTTCTTGCCCGATCCACAGGGGCAGGGGTCGTTTCTGCCGGGCTCGGGCGGTTTTACTACGGTTTCCACCTTTCCGCTTTGTTCTTCTTTTATTTGTTTTTCGTGGTCTTTAACCCATTTTTTCATTGCGCGCGGCGAGTTCATATCAACCCCGTCTGCTTCCATACGCTTTGCAAGTTCAACAAACTTCTGCTTCATTTGAGGATCTTTAACTTTATTTTTTACAAAAGACGGCAGGGACTGCATTTCCCTGTCAATTCTTTCCTCAAGGCTTTCCTTTTTATTTTCCTGCTTGCCTTCTTCTTCTTCTTCTTTAGCCGCGCTGGCATCGCCCGCGGGTTTTGAAGCCTGCTTTTTCTTAAATAGAAAATCAAATATCATTGTCTTTGTTCTCCGTCGGTAAAAACGATTTTATATAGCGCCTTTTATGATATCGTCCACCACTTTGCTTACCATTAAGGCTTTTTTAACAAATATTTTATTTGCCGGTATAACGATATGGCGCGGGTGCTTTTTCCAGAGTTTAAGGATATCTTCCTCAACCTCAATGGCTCTTGCAAGGGTTTCCGTGCGGACATTGGTGTTCTGGTAAAATTTTTCCTCGCGCGGAAGAGACATATGAATGATTGCATAATATCTTGAGTACTCTTCCTCAATGCTGGTTTTAAGCGTTTTGAAAAAATCTTTTTGCCCGTAAGGCCAGTAAACCGCGCCGTCAATTGAGCCCCTGTCGCACAAAACGAGTTTAGCCGTCGGGTTAATTTCCTGGGCAAGGCCCTCCAGCTCTTTAGTCGCAAAATAAATTATGCGCTGGGCGTGGTAGATAGTGCGTTGGTCATTATCGTTACGGGGGAAACCTCCTCCGTAAATCAAGGTAGCGGCTTCTTTTGCTATTTCAATATCTGTGCCGTATTCCTCTTTTAACATAGACAACGCGGTGGTCTTTCCGCTTGCGGGACCGCCGGTAAATACAATCATCTTTTTCATACTATTGTTCCTCGTTTACGGGCGCGGGCCCGCTGGATTTTTCCTGCAACAGTTTTAAGTAGCCATCTTTTATTTTATTAAATTCTACGCGCTTATTGTCAGGTATTTCGCGCGAAGCGCTGCTGCGGTTTTTTGTTTTAAGGAAATCAAAATATTTTTTGCCTTCTCTAATCCTGAAATCAAGATGCGGGCCCGTGGCCACGCCCGTTGCGCCGACATAGGCTATAGTCTGCCCCTGTTTTACTTTTGCGCCGATCTTAATATTCTTTGCATAGCGGCTTAAATGCCCGTAGCAGGAAATATAATTGTTGGGGTGGGCTACTTCAAGATAATTGCCAAAACCGCCCTTTCTGCCCTTAAAGCGCACGATGCCGTCGGCCACGGTCTCAACGGGGGTGCCCGTGGGCGCGCCGTAGTCTATGCCCAAGTGGGGGCGCCTTACCCTGAAAACAGGGTGCATGCGGCTTTTGCTGAAGCGGGAAGTTATCCTTACTCCGCGCACGCTTATGGGAGATTTAAGGAACATCTTTTTGGTAAATTTACCGTTTTCGTCGTAGAAATCTTCCTCGTAGCGGAAAGCGTAGTTTTTACCGCTTACGCCGCCGTCGTAATAAGCGGCCAAAATAGTTTCGTTGAAACTGACGCCTTCGGGCGTGTACTCTTCCTGCCAAAGGACGGCAAAGTTATCCCCGTTTCTTGTTTCGGTATTAAAATCCACCACCCAGGAAAAGATATCGGTAAAATCTAAAATAAAGGAAGGCTTTAAGCCCGCGTCCTGCATTGAGGTAAATAGGGAATTATTTATCTCCCCTTTGATCATGCGCGTGCGTGTTTTAGAGGTTATATCCATAATGCCGGCCAGTAATTCTTCCCCGTTTTTGGCCACGTAGTAGCGCGTGAAATCTTTTGTTACCACCAGCATCTTAAAAGCGCCGTTTTCATCAAGCGTAAAGAAATATTTATCGCGCGGGGCAAGCCTGCGCATATTAAGCACGGTGTCCAGTTTATTTACTATTTGGTTTGCCTCTTCTTTACTTATGCCGGCTTCCTCCAGAGGCAAAGACAGATGGCGTTTAAGGTTGCCGCTGTATTTTTGGAAGGTTACAATCTCGGGCGGGTGGCTTTGTTCAATTTTAGTTATGTGGCTGCGTGCAACAAAATATACGCCAAAACAAATCGCAAGCGACAGCGGCAGATAAATTGCCGTCTTAACGCAAAACTCTTTTACGTGTCTGTTTTGAAGTATATTCTTAAATTGCATAAAGGACGCCTCCCGAAGTTAAAGAAAAAGGGGCGGGTTTAGCGCCCCTTTTGCAATTTTATTTTTGGTCTTTTAGGTACGAGCAAAGCGCAATGGCGTTTAATTTAATGCTGGGGTGATCCGCCCTTGAGGGCAGTATTACCGGTATTGCGGGGCCGGCAAGAATTGTTGCGGCCTGCGCGTCTTCCCCGAAGAAGGCTATGGCTTTGTAAAGCGGATTTCCGGCGTCCAAATCAGGCACGACCAGCAAATCTGCGTCCCCGGGGACTTGGGCGTTTGTGATGCCCTTTTCCATAGCGCGCTCTTTGGATAAGGAGATATATAAATCATAAGGGCCTTCCACAATGCAATTAGGGATAAGGCCTTCCTTATTCATTTTTACCAAAGCTTCGGCGTCAAGGGTGGAGGGTATTTTTTCGTTCACTTTCTCCACGGGGCATACTATGGCGACTTTAGGTTTTTCAATGCCTATCTTTCTTAATATGCCGACAGCGTTTGAAATTATTTTTGCCTTTTGCTCAAGCGTGGGCGCTATTACCACGGCGGAATCAGTTATCGCAAACATCTTGGGATATTTTGCCGTCTTAAACAAAACAAAATGC
>CAZNCX010000033.1:0-2211 GCA_964571655.1 uncultured Elusimicrobium sp.
GTAATCCAAAGTACCGGCGCACTGATGGCAAAAATACATAGTCTTAAGATATTTCTTTTCAAGAAGGGCGGGCAGATAGTCGGAAGTATGGTCGGGCCCGTGTATTTCCCTAAAAAAAGTGTATAGGCCTTTTTGACCCTTTCTTCCGTTACACTCGCGGCAGGACCAAATAATATTGTGCACGCCCTGGATATGGTCGCACGTCGCGCAGCGCGCGTTTATTTTAAGGGTTTTGGGGACGATATGCTCCCTGGTCAAATTTTCCGCCGCGCCGCAAAATATGCATTTCTTATCGCTCTCAATGAACTGCATATCTTCGCGCAGAATATCGGACCACTTCTTTTGATTATCGCGGAAATCCCTGAAAGTTTTTTTAATAAACCCGTAACCCGCTTTTTTTGCCTCTCCGCCGTCTTTGCAGCCAAATGTGGCGCGCGCAACGAGTTTTGCGTACTGGAAAAATATTAAATCCCGTATTGTTTTGACTTCTCTGTCGGGCATGGCGCGCCTCCTGCCTTTATAATAGCAATTTTTGCAAAAGAAATGATTTGACTTTGCCATAAATTATTGTAGAATTATAAAGAAGTAAAAAATTAGTTATTTATTGGGAGCATATTTCTGAATATGCTGAGCTCCTCTCTGAGGGGCGCACTAGAAACCAAGAAATGACTGCTATTTTTGCCTGTTTTTTTATAGACAGGCGGGTAGCGGTTATATGGGTTATTCTAGTGGCCCACTAGCTGCTGCCTTTTTTTTTGCTAGGGCCACTTGTCAACCTATATGGCATTCTTATGCTCCTAAACAAACAGGAGTTTTTTTATGCCTACAAATACGCTTAATATCTGCTTTGCAAGCGATAATAATTACGCCGCATATATGGGCGTTGCATTACTATCTATATTAAAAAACGCAAAAGAGGAAGATACTTTGCATTTTTATATCTTCGATGACAAAATCAGTAATGAAAACAGGTCAAAAATAGAAAGTCTGAAAAAAGTTAAACCGTTTGAAATTGAATGGATTAAAATTTCCAAAGAAGATCTCTCGGGCTGCGCATTAAATTATAAAAATAAACTCCCCATTACTACTTACGCAAGATTTTTAATCCCTAAAAAAATAAAAGAAGATAAGGTCCTGTATCTTGACTGCGATATCTTTGTCAGACGCTCTTTATCGGACCTTTTTAATACCGATATAGAAAATTATTTCATGGCGGGTGTTAAAGATTACGGAATACGGGCAAGCTATATACTAAGCCGATTTGAAGGGGAAGTGTCCCCCTCCTGCTATGTAAATGCGGGGGTGCTGCTGATAAATAACAAACTTTGGCGTCAAAGAAGCATAGCAGACGATTTCTTTGCCTATGCGCAAGACCATTCAAGCCATTTGCGTTTTGCCGACCAGGATATATTAAATTATCTTCTTTCCCGTCGTATTAAAAAGATAGACCCCGCCTATAATGTCATGGATTTATTGTATGATCCGATAAGATATTTAGGGAAACCATACCAAAAACAATGGCGGCAAGCGGCCGAAAATCCCTATATCCGCCACAGCAAGCCCTGGAAAGTAAACTCTTTAATAGAAGGCCGAGGGGAATATCTTTCTCTAATGGCGCAAAGCCCCTGGGCCTCTAAAATGCCCCGCGATAATTTCAGTTTTATGTTCTACCTGAAAAGATTTTTTATCTACTGGCTGCAACACCCCGTATTTTTCTTAACCCCGCGGTTTTATTTACGCCTAAGATACAGAGGGGTTTTAAGAACAGTCAGTCCCAAATAAACCTCGTACAAAAAAAGTTAATTAAGGATAATCAAAATGAAAGAAACGATAAATATCTGCTTTGCAAGCGATAACAATTACGCAAAATATATGGGCATAACCATTTTTTCTATCCTGCATAATGCCGCATATGAAGATAATATAAACTTTTACGTCTTAGACAACGGTATTTCCCCGTTAATGAAAACGCAGATAGAAAGCCTCAAAAAAATTAAATCTTTTGCAATAAAATGGATACCCGTATCCGGAAAAATATTTTATAACTGTTCTACCGCCCGTTATATAACGATTGCCACATATTTCCGTTTTTTAATTCCCAGTCTTTTACCTGAAGTGGATAAAGTCTTGTACTTGGATTGCGATTTGCTTGTCCTTGCCGATTTAAGGGAACTCTTTGAAACCGATATCGGCAATTATTACGCAGGGGGA
>CAZNCX010000033.1:2221-11332 GCA_964571655.1 uncultured Elusimicrobium sp.
TATCGTCGCTTTAGAAAAATATATGTTAAAACAATTTAATTTGCCGTCATTAGAAGACAGTTATGTAAACTGCGGCGTGCTTTTAATTAATAACAGAAAATGGCGGGAAAATGATATACAGGCCAAATTGGTCAGTTACGCCTTAAATAATTCTTCCCGTCTTCATTTCGCCGATCAGGACATTATAAACAGCGTTTTATACGGGAAAATTAAACTTTTAGAACATAAATGGAACGTTTGCAACGCTTCTTACAATAAAGATTCTTTTTTATTTTCCAAACACAAAAAAGATATCCTTAAAGCGTTAAACAAACCCGCGATAAGACATTATACGGGCGCCAATAAACCTTGGCAGCATAACTGCTATTATCCGTCGGATATGACGGAGGAATATATAAATTATATGAAGATATCCCCCTGGAAAGAAGACGCTCCCCCTCCCAAAAACAAATTTTTCTACCTAAAATCGTTTTTGCTTTTTTGGTGGATACACCCCTTGTTTTTTCTTTCTCCCAAACGCTATAAACTATTTTACTATAGAGGTTTCTTAAGAGGATTAAGATAACAGTTCCTAACCTTGAAAAAACCGTATATTTCCCTGTTTCAAGCCGCCCCGCTAAATAAAAATCCGCGCTTTGCCCCGCCGCGGCGGCTATTTATCCTCTTCCGCGCGTTTGCGGCGCGCTTTGAGGTTTGCTTTTTAATAAAATTATGCTATAAGGTAAATAGGCTATCATAAACCTTATTGTAAGCGGGGAATTTATGCAGAGCAAAAATATACAAAAGTATATTAAGGCGGCAAAACAAGAAGAACGCGAGCTGGAGCAGAAAAAACTGATGTTCTATCAACTGTCTATACAAACCCAATATCAGCTTAGGCTCAATATAACAAGCCTGCTTATAACGATATCTGCGGCCATGATAGCGGCATTGCCTTATTTTTACAGGAACACCAAAACTAAATATTTGCTTCTGCTTGCTTTGATATTATACGCTTTTGAAATTCTGCTGGGGCTGGCGATGAACGAATATGACTCAAAACAAATAGACGAGTTGATAAAGCAAAACGACGGGGAGGAGCATACGGATTATTCCCGCCTGACGGGCCGTTTATCCGCAGCGATGTACATAATTATTTTTACGGCTTTTATCGTAACAATAATTTTGGGATTTAATTTATAGGGGGATTTTATGGTAAAAATGTACGATATAAAAATAAAACCGCCGAAGTTAAAATCAAAGAAACTGGAAAAACGCGGGATACATATAAAAATAACCCCGCCAAAGTTAAAATCAAAGGAACTGGAAAAACGCGGGATACATATAAAAATAACCCCGCCGGGCAAATAAATCTTGTAAGAAAAGACTTAAAAACAGAGTGGCCTCTTGCTAGATAAAAGCCCTCTCTTTCGGCCGCTACGGCGGCTATTTATCCTCTGGAGGAAGGGCCGCCTCCTCTTTGCGCGATTGTTCGGAAGGTTGTTCCTCCTGCGGCGCGCAAGGCTGGCAGGGTTTTTCTTCTTCTTTTTGGGATATAATTTCCTCGGCCCGTTTTAAGGCGAGATCTATACTTTTGCAAACGTTCTGTCTGCCTATCATATCTGTAAACCCGTATTTTTTGAGAACTTGATAAGGATAAGGCTGTAAGTGAGACAGAACTATTTGAACCCCTTTAGCTTGGCATAATTTATAAATCCTAAACAGCGCGTGATA
Organism: uncultured Elusimicrobium sp.; assembly: GCA_964571655.1. GTDB lineage: Bacteria > Elusimicrobiota > Elusimicrobia > Elusimicrobiales > Elusimicrobiaceae > Proelusimicrobium. The sequence goes on from CAZNCX010000033.1 coordinate 3,935, forward strand.
GCCCGAAGCGTCAATAGCGGGCACGCTGCGCATTCTCAAGACAAGCACCTGGCACTCTTTCATATTTTGCAAAGTTTCAAAAAATACGCCCGCCGCACCGAAGAAAAAGGGACCGTTAATCTCATAAACCGTTACGCGCTCTGCCACTGTTTTGACGTCTATATCATCTCTGTTGTGGACTTCGTCCATAACATCATCGTCATAATTTGCCACACGGTAAACATCGGCCATGCGTTTCATAAATAATACCGCAGCCAGCACAAGCCCCACCTCAATTGCCGCGACAAGGTCCTTTAACACTGTCAGAGAAAATGTAACAAGCAAAACCGCTATATCGCTTGCCGGCGCCTTAAAAAGGGATACAAAACTGCGCCACTCGCTCATTCTGTAAGCGACGGCAAAAAGTATGGCGGCAAGGGCGGTCATGGGAATCAGGCTTATATATTTCATAAAGGCAAGCGTCATAAATAACAAAAATACGGCGTGAGCTATGCCCGCAAGCGGCGTCCTACCGCCGTTGCTGACATTGGCCGCCGTCCTCGCAATCGCCCCCGTAACGGGAAGTCCTCCCGCAAAACCGGAAACTATGTTTGCCGCGCCTGTCGCCACAAGTTCCATGTTGGAGCGGTGTTTTTTGCCTATCATACCGTCTGAAACTACGGCGGAAAGCAAACTTTCTATACCCGCCAAAACGGCTATCGTGGTGGCGGCCCGTGCAAGATTGACTATGTTTTCAAAAGAAAATTCCGGCAGCTGCGGGAGGGTAAAAGTCGTCTTCAAATCCCCGAATGTGCCGGCTATGGTCGCCACATCAAGATGCATAATTTTTACTGTTAAGGTGGTAATAACAATAGCGGCCAGAGAACTCGGCACAAACCTAAATTTCTTGGGCCAGCAAATTATTATCGCCAAAGCAAAAAGCCCTATAATAAAAGCCGAAGGATTGACATCGGATAAATTGCTTAAATACAAGGCCCATTTATTCAAAAAATCAGCAGGAATATTTTTTAAGTTGAGTCCCAGAAAATCGTTAATCTGCGTGGAAAATAATACTACTGCAATGCCGCTTGTAAAACCTGTTGTGACGGGATAGGGAATAAATTTTAAGAAAGAACCGAACTTCAAAAACCCCATAATCATAAGCATCACGCCCGCCATTATGGTGGCCAGCAAAAGCCCGCCTAGGCCGTGGTGCTGTATTATGCCGTAAACGATAATAACAAAGGCCCCCGTGGGACCTGCTATCTGCACGCGGCTGCCGCCCAGAAGGGAAACTATTAGTCCCCCGATAATGGCGGTAAGAAGGCCCTGCTCGGGCAAAACGCCGGAGGCAATGGCTAGCGCAATAGATAAGGGAAGGGCAATGCAGGCTACTACCAAACCAGCAGTAATATCTTTGATAATCCTTTCTTTGGTAAAAACTTCTTTTCTGTTTTGTAAAAGAGTAAATAGTTTAGGTCTGAGCATGTATATAATATTTTATCTTATAAAGAGGCACGTGTAAAATCTTAACGGCTTTTTACCCCTGCGCACGCTGTACATTGCCTAAAAAACCGCCCTTAAAAAATCGCTGGAAAATAAATAATATCACATTCTTATTTGTTATAATTTTTAAGATATCGCTCCGTAAAAAAGGAAAACTAAACAAATTATGAAAAAAATAATAATTTTGCTAATGCCCTTTTTCTTGGCAGGCTGTTTGCAAAACGTTAAATTTACACCTAAAATGGAAAAAATAGACACTTTTGAAGAAGTACGCCCCCCTTTCTATAAAAATAAATTTCTTGAGCCTCCGTATATCGCAATATATAAGTACGGAAATAAGACCCTTATATATTTGGCCGCAGCGCATATGAATGACAAAACTCTAAATATGGTGGACTATATTTTTGATAGTTTCAAACCTCAGGCGGCTTTGCTTGAGAACTTCCGCGGTGATAAAACCCCCTTCAAAAAGTGTTATAAAATGGAGTCCCATTATACCGCCGCAAAAGCGGAGGAAAAGGCAATACCTATCGTCCGCTCCGACGCAAATCAAAAAGACGTGTGGAAAAAATTAGTTAAAGAGGGCAACTATACTTATTACGATTTGCAGGGATATCTTATAATACGCTCAATTGTGGCAAACGCAGATAATCCGTGTAAGAAAAAGAGTGCGCGGGAAGATATTGCTACTTTTGAAAAACGTCTTCATAAAGATGAGTTCGGCAAACTGTTTACCCCGCAGGAACTAAATGTATGGACGCAAAAAAACTTTGGGGAAAGTTATGACTCTATCAATTTCCAAAATTATTCCTGCGCAAGGCTTATTTTCCCTATAAAAAACGGTTATATAACAAATTCCATATCCATAGACGAGGATTTGCATGCAAGAGATCCTTTTATTATAAAAAATATTGCTGCGGCCTTAAACAAGTACGATACCGTTCTTGCCGTCTTTGGAGAAGGGCATTACCAAACCCAACAAAATGCTTTGAAGGATATGCTGGGCGAGCCTAAAGAATATATAACCGAAACAGATAAACCTTTTGTAATGCATGTCTGCGAAGGCATTTCCCAGCCAAAAGAAGTGGTTCTAGTTCCTGATTTCTAATTTATCAACCTGCGCTGCCCCCAAAGGAAAACAACGGACATTATTTTACCCGTATTTGTTTCCCCCCTCCAAGACCGCCCCTGAGAAACGCTTAAAAAACTTCTTAAAACGCCTCAGGAGGCAGCCTTTCCCAAATACTTTTTATCCCTGCGCGACCCCTGCGCACGCTTATTTTCCCGCGCCGCTTTTCCCCTTTGCGGTATCGGCCGTATCGGCGGACGCGGCGAAGACTGCGTCCGCAGAAGCATCCGCAGACGCGTCTGCATGCTCGGCGCGCGCGGCGCGCTCGGCAATATAATCGGACATTATCTTGGCGGCTTCAAAAACAAACTCCGCGCACGGGCGTTTCTTATGATACTGCGCCGTGCGGCGCTGCGGCGCGGGCATCTGCCCCTCTTCAAGGCCAAGTAAAACGCGGCAGATTATTGAGCCGTTGCTTTCTCTAAATCGGCGGGAAAGTTCTTTTACCAAGGCATAATGCTCGGCTTTGCTCTTATAATCTTTCGGGCCGCTGTAGCCGTACAAAAGACCTGCCGCCATAAGCATGCCGCTGAGGGCGCCGCAGACCTCCCTCTGTCCGCCAATACCGCCGCCGAAGGACGAAGCAAGCTTCAAAATCTTATCTTCCTCAAGGCCTACTTCGTCCTTAAAAGCCAGCAAGACCGACTGTGAACAGCTATATCCCCGTAAAAAATATTCTTTAGCTTTGCACGCGCGGGCGTCTTGCATAAATTACTTCCTTACAAGCACGACTTCGTGCGGAATCTTCAAATGCTTGCCGACTTTGCAATTTTCCACCATAGCCTTAAGGCCGTTCTCGTGTTCTTGGGGGAAATCCTGCGGTATGGTGACAAAAACTTTTGCGCTTTCCGCCATGCCCTGCTTTGTAAGCTGCGGCTCAAGGGCGACGTGCACGCCCTGGCGGCTAAGGCCGTGTTTATCCAAATAAAAAAGCGCAAATACCGCATTGCAGGCCGCAAAAGAAGCCAAGAACAAATTAAAAGGATCCGGCGCGGTATTATCGCCTTTATACTCGGGCGGCAGATCGGTATGCACCGTAAAGCCGCCAATTTCAACGTCAACTTTCATATTGCCGACATACTTTGTTTCTATCATAACTTCCTCCGTTCTCTTCAGTTCTATTTAATAACCTTTTGGGGACAGGCAAGTTTGCATTGCCCGCAGGAAATACAATTAGAGTGCGCTATCGGGCCGCCCTTAAAGCTGCTTGGGTTAATTTTCATAGGGCACGCTTTATTGCATTTGCCGCAGCCAACGCAGCCTTCCCCGACGGCTAAAGCCCTGTCTTTCCTTTTAAGCCAGCCGCCAAGAGAGCCTATGGGGCATATCATACACCAGCTTCTCTCGTTAATAAAAAATGCAAGACCAAGGCCGATAAGCGTAGTAATAAAACACATCTTCCAAAACAAAAATGGCAGCAGAGAATAATCCTGCATTTTATATATGTTAAAAAAGAAAAAGCCAAATAACAAGACCAATACCCCCGCCTTTAAGACATTGCCGTGCATAAAGGACGGCGCGGCATTCTTTTTTGCTATTTTTGAGACGTAAGAGTCAAGAAAAGCCCCCCTCGGGCAAACATAGCCGCATATAAACCTGTTGCCAAAAATAAGAGCGCCGAGCACCCCTAAAACCATAGCCGCGGGCACTATCCAACCCAGAAAATGGAAATTCCACCCCGTAAGCAGGACTATAAGCGTAAGCGTGCCTAAAATAAATCGGACGGTTTTTCTTTTATTCATAAGATCCTCCATATATATGCAAATATTCTAATAATATAATATATTTGTCAAAAAAATATAAACTTAAACAAGTTTTTCCCTGCAAAAATTTATATTAAGAGCTTTTATTATTTTTAAGGCTTCGGGGTTTTCTATTTTATAGCAAACCTCCACGCCCTTTCTGTAGCCGGCTATTACGCCTGCGCTCTTAAGTATGTTTATATGCTGCGATACCGTGGGCTGCGGCGCGCCAAGCTTTTTTGCCATAGTGCCGACGTTGCACGCCCCTTTTTTTGAAAGCCCGCAGACTATTTTAAGCCTGAGCGGGTGTGCCAGGGCTTTTAAGATCTGCGCGTAGGCGGCAATATCTAAGGTTTTGTTTAAGTTTCGTTTTACTTTCATATATTATTAGAATATATAAATAAAAGCATAATGTCAAGCGGTGCGGCCCCCCGTCTAGGAGAGGTTTGTTTTAGGAAAAACTTATAAATTTTTCTCTATAAGTTTTTTTAGCTCGCCTGCGCCAGCTATGCGGCCGCAAAGTATTACTTTGCCGTCAATAACCAAAGCGGGCGTGCTCATAACGCCAAAGGATACTATTTGGGCAATATCCTCCACTTTTTCCACCTTTGCGCTTACGCCCAATTCTTTTAAGGCCGTCTCAACATTTTGCAAAAGCGTTTTGCACTTGGAGCAGCCCATACCCAAAATTTTTATTTCCATAAATCCTCCTACATTATCCAGTTAAGCAAATAGCCCACGGCTATAAAAGCAACAATTAAATAAGCCATAAAAATGCCTATCATTTTCCACGATAAAACTTTTTTTAGCATAATCATCTCCGGCAGGGAAATGGCCGTTATGCTCATAAGTATGACAAGCGAAGTGCCCACGGGAACGCCCTTTAACAGCAAAGCCTGAATTATAGGTATAACGCCGACGTGATTTGCGTAAATGGGCGCGCCGATTATTGAGGCAAGCGGCACCGCAAAAGGATTTGAAGGCTCAAGATATTTTGCCAGAAACTCCGAAGGTACGTAGCCGTGTATGGCCGCGCCGACTATAAGGCCCAGCAAAACGTAAAGGGCTATGCTTTTAAGCGTATCCCACGCAAAATTATGGGCGTATTTTATAAGTTCGGCCGCTTTTTCTTTAACGGTTTGGCCGCAGCTGCAAACGGGACTGACGTTTTGCGAAAAATCGCAGGCTATATATTTTTCCAAATGAAATTTATCTGCCAGCAGCCCGCCGAAAAACGCTACTACCGAACCCGCCGCAACATAAATCAACGCCACCTTAGGCCCCGCGCCGCTTATGCCTAAGAGAAGGACGGTTGCAATCTCGCTTATCAGCGGCGAACTTATCAAAAACGCCATTGTTATGCCAAAAGGCACGCCCGCCGTTATAAAACCGATAAATAAAGGTATTGACGAACAGGAGCAAAATGGCGTAATGGCCCCCAAAAACACGGCAAGCAAATAGCCATACCAACGCCTTTTGCCGGCAAGATATTCTTTTACCCGCTCGGGAGACAGCTGCGCGCGAAATAAAGATATAACAAAAATAAGAACGTATATAAGGAAAAATATTTTTGTAATATCCTCTATAAAAAAGTGTACCGAAGAACCCAGCGGACTTTGCGCCTCAAGACCCAAAAGCGCCGTGCATTTATCTGCAAAAGCGGTGAAAACAGAAAACATAAAAAACCTCCTCTATATATTTACAGTCATCAATATGAAAAATTAAAAAAATTTAGCTTTACCTGCACCCGCAGTCGCTTTTTTTACAGCTTGCCTTTACAAACTTGGCCAGCACTTCATTTGCGGCCGCCGCGCCTTTTTTGTTTATCTTATAATGCGTCCATTTGCCTTGGCGGCGGCTGGAAACAAGCCCGCTTTTGCAAAGAACGGCCATATGGTGGGACAAGGTCGGCTGGCCGATGTTAAGCGTGTCAAGGAGTTTGCAGGCGCAGTACTCGCCGCGCGTTAAAATATGCATAATTTTCAAGCGCTTCTCATCGCAGAGCGCCTTAAACATTTTAGCGGAATTCTTAGAATCTTTCATCTTGAACCTCTTTTGATATTATACAAGATATATTTACAATTATCAATATGTATGCATACTAAAGAAATATCCTCCCCCAAAAAGCCAAAAACAACAGGGCGCGCCAAAACCCGCAGCGCCGAGCGTGCGGATAAAATTTGCTAAAATAACAATATACGGCAGTCATATTGTCGGCAAAAAGAGGAAACCATAAAAATGTAAAAAAATAAACCGCAGACGCAGGGCCCAACCGGCAGTTTAATTTTTTTATTCTCCGATAAAGGAGGCTTTTATGGCAGTACAAAAACCGATAATTCTTAAAAATTTGTCCCTTATTTTCCCAAACAAAATATGTTTTGAGGGTTTTGATGCCCTTGTTCCCTGCGGCGGCAAAATTGCCGTTATGGGCGATAACGGCACGGGTAAAACCACCCTCTTAAAAGCAATAATGGGGCTTCCCACCCCGCTTGAAGGCGATATAAATCTGCCGCGCGGCACGAGGACGGCTTATGTGCCGCAGGTTATTGAACTTTACGGCAAGCTCAGCGGCGGGGAAAGATTTAACAAAGCTCTTACCTCCGCCATGGCTCAAAACCCCGATATATTGCTTTTAGACGAACCGACGAACCATCTTGATATTTCAAACCGTAAATCTCTTATCAATATGCTTGAGCATTACGAAAGTACGCTTATTGTAACCAGTCACGATCCTGAAGTTCTAAGGCTTATTAAAACCATATGGCATATCAAAGACGGGCGCATAGAAGTTTTTAACGGCAGTTACGACGACTATAAAGCCGAGTTTGCGCTTAAACGTCAAAGCCTTCAAGCGCGTCTTAATACTCTTGAGAAAGAAAGGAAGCAAGCCCATAAGAACTTAATGCGCGAACAAAAACGCGCCGCAAACAGCCGCCGCCAAGGAGAGCTTTCCAAACAAAAAGGCAAATGGGCGCCGATAATTGCAGGCGGCAAAAAGAGACAGGCGCAAAAAACCGCAGGCAGGCAAAGCAGCCTTATAAG
>CAZNCX010000034.1:0-10605 GCA_964571655.1 uncultured Elusimicrobium sp.
ACTATCTGCTTCTAACGCCAAACCGCCGTTGTCTATGTTGTTAATCATTAAGATATCCTTCCTAATTTTATAGAATATAACTATGAAAAAAGTAATAGTAGGCCTATCAGGCGGCGTAGACAGCGCTTTGACAGCGCTTCTTCTCAAAGAACAAAACTACGACGTAACGGGCGTAATAATGTCCATATGGGATAAATCCATGCCCGCCCCCAAAGAAGGCGCGGGGGGCTGTTTTGGCCCCGAGGAAGAAGATATTGAAAGCGCGCGCGCCGTAGCCAAATTCTTAGATATCCCCTTTAAGGTACTTGACTGCCGTCAGGAATATAAAGACATTGTTTTGGAAAATTTCCGCAGCGAGTACGAAATAGGCAGGACGCCAAACCCCTGTATTTGGTGCAACTCCCTCGTCAAATTTGGCGCGCTGCCGCGCGCGGCGCGCGCCGGCGGCCTTGTATTTGATAAATTTGCAACGGGCCATTACGCCGCCGTCGGCTACAATGCCGCTTTGCGCCGCTGGCAGTTAAAGCGCGCAAAAGACGAAGCAAAAGATCAGACATATTTCCTCTACCGCTTAACGCAGGAGCAGCTGTCCCAGATTCTATTCCCTCTAGGCTCTTATACCAAAGACGAAGTGCGCGCTTTGGCCTTAAAATATAATCTGCCCGTTGCAAAAAAGCGCGACAGTCAGGATTTTTACTGCGGCGATTATAACGATATCTTAAAATTTGCTCCGCGCGCGGGCAATATTGTTGACAAAGAGGACAATATCGTCGGCAGGCATCAAGGAATTTGGAACTATACCATAGGCAAGAGAAAAGGCCTCACCGAAGGCGGCACCGGCGCGCCCGTTTACGTAATAAAACTTGACGCGCAGAAAAACGAGGTTGTAATAGGCAGAAAAGAAGATTTATTTTCTAAAACTTTAACGGTAAAAGAAATTAACTGGCTTTCCATAGAAGAGCCCAGTTGTCAAATCAAATCGCAGGTTAAAATACGCCGCTCCCACTTAGGCGCGCAGGCAACGCTTAAACCCCTTGGCGAAGGCCGCGCTGAAATTGTTTTTGACAATCCCCAAATGTCTGTAACCGCGGGGCAAAGCGCAGTCTTCTACGACGGCAATTTAGTTTTGGGCGGCGGCATAATAGCTTAGCTTTTCTTTAGTTCAAAAAAGCGTCCCCGTCAAAGCGCACGCCGACCTTAAAGAGAATATTTATAACGCCGCAGTCTGAAATACCGTCAAATTTATCGCCAAAATAATTAGCGTAATTATAGCGGCCTTCTATACCTGCAAAAGAGCCATTGTTAAATACAACCTCGGCCCCAAGGCCTCCCGCCAAAGCAAGCCCCGTCTGAGTGCGTGAAGAGTCTTTGACCTCGTTTATTTCCAAGTCCGCGCTTGTAATATCAACGCCTATGCCCAAAGGAATGTAGAGGCGAAAGCGCCCCTGAGCGGGCAGTAAATGTATTTTGGCAAAAAACATAGGAACAATATGCTGCGTCGCCAAAGTATAATCGCCCAATAAATGTTTGACGGAAGTGCCGCTGCCGTTGTCGGCGTAAGATATATCAACGCCTAAAGCAATCTGCGGCGTAACATAGCCCAAAGCCGTAACGCCTAAAACCGCGCCGCTGCCGCCAAAGTCAAGAGTTTGGTCAAAGATATCGGCCTCGTTTTTGGAGGCAGAAACGCCGCCGTAGAGGCTTAACTCCCCCGTCATAGAACCGCTTGTTCCTACGGGAGGGAAAATATTTGTATTAGCATTTTGCGCAAAGCCTTGCGCAAAGACGCAGGACGAAAACAAAATAAACGCTGACGATAAAAATATTTTTTTATTCATAAAATTATTCCTTTCCCTTGCTTCTGCTTCGCGCCGTCTTTAGAGCAGCGCTTTTTTTGGCTTTTAAGGCCTTTTCTTTCTCTTTAATCTTCTTCCACTGGGCCAAAGCTTCCTGTGGGCTTTGCGCTTTTGCCGTGCCAAAAACATGCGGGTGCCTGCGGATAAGTTTTTGGTTAAGGCCGTCTAAGACTTCGGCTATGCCAAATGCGCGGCGCTCGGCCGCCATTTGCGCGTGGAAAACCACCTGCAAAAGCAAATCGCCAAGTTCTTCCTGCAAATTTACGTCGTCTTTCTTTTTTATTGCGCTTATTACTTCGCCGCTTTCTTCTTTAAGGTTTTTAACGATGCTCTCGTGCGTTTGCGCTTGATCCCATTTACAGCCTTTAGGCCCGCGCAGACATCTCATTATTTTTAGAAGCTTCTCAAATTCTCTGCTTGTCTTTGTGCCTTTTTTCATTTTACGCGCCTGTCCTCTTAATTTGAAATTTACCGTTTTTTATAATCTTTAAGTACTTAAAATTGCCGTTAAAAACTTCTTCCATACCTACGTCAACCACAATAATTTTTTTATCTTCCGAAAATGCAATATCGTGCATGGGCGTATGGCCCACAATCTGCTTAAAAGGGCAAAGATGATGATTTTCAAATAAAGAATTTACGTCTTCCCAGAAAATGCCGCCGAAGCGCTCCCCTCCGCCGCGCAGATAGCTTACGTTGAAAATAGGGTGGCGGTAATGCGCGGTGGCAACGGCATCCTTAAAAATATTATTGATATGTTTTGCCAAAACAGACGGCGTCGGCTTTTTTGTAATCTCTTTTTTTAAGACGGCGTAAAGATTGTCGCACACGCCGGCGTGAGTAAACAAAAACCCGCGCGCGCCGTAAGCAGCGCAGACTTTGCCTTCAAGCACGTCTTTAATAAGTTTGCAGCGGTAAGGCTCTATAAAAGCGTAGGGAAGAGATGTAATAAAATAATTCCTGCGCAAAATTTCAAGTTCGTGATTGCCCATAAGCCGTATTATCTCTCCGCCGGCCGCTTTAGCCTGCGGCTGGAGGATATCCAAAAGCTTATCAATCTCAAGCGGCATGGGGCCGCGGTCCAAAACGTCGCCGATTTGCAGAAGTATCGCGTCTTTACCCGTCCACTCAAGTTCAATGCTCATAAGGCCGCAGTCTATGAGGACTGCGGCAAACTCGTGATACTGGCCGTGTGCGTCGCCTATCACAAATAAAGTACGGGGTTTTTTGTTCATATCTTTAATTATACCAATGTTAAATACTATAATTGATAAATATGAAAGCATTTTTGAAAGCAAAAAAGGAACTCAGACGCCTGTTAGGGAAGGAAAATTTCCTTGATGACGACGTAACTTTGGCCTTAAACAGTTTTGACGGCTCTACCCTGCAGGGCCGCGCGCAGGCCGTTATCAATATAAAAAACACAGAGCAGCTTGCCCCCGTACTAAAAATCCTAAACAAATATAAAATACCCGCCGTTGCGCGCGCAGCGGGTACAAACCACGACGGCGGCTGCATACCCTTAAAAGGCGGGTGCATATTAAATCTCTCCCCGTTAAATAAAATTTTAGAAATTGACGTAAAAGAAGGTTTTGCTTTAACGCAATGTTCCGTCGTAAACAAACATCTGCAAAATAAATTGGAAGAGCTGGGATTTTTCTTCGGGGCGGATCCGGCAAGTTACGCCGTCAGCACTTTAGGCGGAAACTGCGCCTTAAACGCCGGCGGGCCAAAAACTCTTAAATACGGCTCTGCCACGGCAAACGTTTTGGCAGCCCAGCTTATAGCCGCAGACGGAGAAGAACTTTTTTTCAGCGCGGGCAACGCGCGCCCAAATCTGCTTGCTCTGATGATGAGAAGCGAGGGTACTTTAAGTTTAATAAGTAAACTTTGGCTTAAAATTTTGCCGAAGCCAAAAAAATTAAAAACCGCTTTGGCTTTCTTTGAAAATATTGAGGACACTATGCGCGCCGTGGAGCAAATCATAGCCGCAGGCATATTGCCAAGCGCGCTGGAAGCTATGGATAATAATGCTTTAACTCTATCTGGCTTACAGGCGCCGCAGGGCGCGCGCGCTATGCTTATTGTGGAAAACGACGATGCCAAAACCGCTAAAAAAGATTTTGAAATTATCACGGAAATCTGCCGCAACAACAAGGCTCTTGAGATAACTTTGGCTAAAGATGATATCCAGCGGCAGGATATCTGGCTTAAGAGGAGGCAGGCCGCCTCCTGCCTTGCAAAAATTGCGCCCAATTTGCTTTCGCTTGACTGCGCCGTACCCAGAAGTGAACTTGCCCGTATGATAAAGTCAGTAAATGAAATCTTTGAAAAATATCAGCTGCGCGGGGCCACCGTTTTCCACGCGGGCGACGGCAATTTACACCCCAATATTACTTTTGATGAAAATAATTTATTTGAAGCTTCCCGTATGAGAAAAGCCGTAAAAGAAATAAATCAAGCCGCGCTGGCGCTTGGCGGCACTTTAAGCGGAGAGCACGGCATCGGCATAGAAAAGCGCGCCGCCATGGCGCAGATGTTTGACGAAAACGCCTTAAATCTCTTCAGAGAAATTAAAAAAGCTTTGGATAAAAACAATATCTTAAATCCCGATAAAATCATACCGCTTGCAACCGAAAGCGCGCTTAAAACTTTGCCGCCCTCTTATGCAATCCCTTTGACCGAAATTATAAAAGAACGCTTTAATAAAAACAAACCTTCTTATATCTGCGGCACAAAAAGCAAGATAAAAAATGTAAAAGATTTCCCTAAAGACAAAACCTCTTTTCTTGATATTTCCGCGTTAAACCAAATAGTTGAAACGGACCTTAAAAATTATACCCTTACCGTGCAGGCGGCGGCAAAAGTAAAAGATGTCGCGGCCGAACTCGCAAAACAAAATTTATATCTGCCGATACCCGCCGCCGCGGGAACATTTGGCGGGATATTTGCCGCAAGAACTTTGCCTTCTTTTGAAAATTACGTCTGCGGGCTGGAGTTTATTTTGCCAAACGGGACTTTTATAAGTCTCGGCGGCAAATACGTAAAAAACTGCGCCGGATATGACTTAATAAGATTTTTAAGCGGAACTTTCGGCGCTTACGCTTTGATAACACAAATGACCGTAAGATTGTTCCCTTTCAAAGCGGCAGCGCAAAAACAAAATAAATTTGAGATTTTTAAGCCAAATGCCTATGACGTAAAATTAAAAAAAGTTTTTGACAAAAAAAATCTTTTTAATCCTTTCATTTTTAAGGAAAAAGAAAATGAAATTTGATGAAAATAAAATAATACGTTCCGAAAGGCAGTCTTCGCTGTCTCTTAAAGAAGCGGCGCTTAAATGCAACCGCTGCGGCGCCTGCGCGCAGATGTGTCCGTCTTACAAGGCAAACCCTTCGGAAGTGCATTCCCCGCGCGCGCTAAACCAGCTTGCGCGCAAATTAACCGAAAATAAGATAAAGCTTGAAAAAAATAAAGCGCGGGTTTTAGAAGTCGCCTCCTCGTGCATAAACTGCAAAAGCTGCCTTTTGGCCTGTCCCGCAGGAACATCTGCTCCCGTTTTGGCAAAAGAGATGTGCTCCCTCTTTAACTACAGCCCGCTAGGCATTTTTAGACGCTCAAGAATTCTCTTTGCGGTCAATTTTCCTTCCGTTTATTTTGCTCTTAAAAGCCTGTTTGTAAAATTGCCGAGAGAGAAGCAACCCCCTAAATATTTTTTCGCGCCAAGCGCGGCTTCCCTGCGCGGCCTGCCAAAAACGCTTGCCCTTCTAAAGCAATACGCACCGCTTCGGGTTTTGAAAAGCTCCTTATTTCTAGGCGCGGCCGATTTAACTTTAGACGAACAATATTTACTTAAAATTTACGAGGAGTTGCTTAAAGAATATTCCAAAGCGCCAAAAGCTCTCCCCATAATAACAGACGGCCTTGACACTTATTTTGCGCTTAAAAGCGCGTCTTTTTACGGTAAAAAATACGACGTTATAGCGGGCAACGTAATTTATATCACGGACTTAAGAATGGCGCCGCTGCCTAAGAAACATCTTTGGGAAAATAAAAAAATAATTATGCAGATACCCGCCTCAGCCAAAAACTTAATTACCGAAGATAAAGTTAAAATCCTTTTTAATTGTAAGGACGCTAAATTTATGCTAGAGTTTAATTCGCAGACGCCGCTTGCGGCCGGCTATCTTGCCTACGGCGGAAAAAACAGCGCGGCAAAACAGATTGCTCTTGTTTTTGCCCAAGGCGTAAGGGAAACGCGCGCAGATATTTTAATAGTTTTTAACGCCGAAGAAGAAAAATATTTTAATAAAATCTTTGCCGAGAACGCATCGCAGACATCAGCCCTTTTTATAACGCGTGCTCTGGAGATTTTGTATGACCGAACAGGAAATTAAACAACGCGATTTTGCCTTAATGGAACAGCAGCTTAATTTGCTTGTTGAGTTTGGGAAAGAACTCTCCAACCAAACTAAGCTTGATGATTTGCTGGCTTTAATTGCGGCGCAGGTAACAAAAATACTGGGCGCAAAACGCTGCTTTATCTTTATTAAAGACGAAAAGCGCGGCGCGTTTTGGGCAAAGATAACCCACGGCAAAGATTTGCTGAAACATATGGAGTTTTTGCTGCCCGTAAAAGGAAACAGCATTGAAGCTTTGGTAGCAAAAACAAAACAATCGGTCTGCATTGACGACGCGTATCTGGACTCCCGCTTTTCAAAAGAGCTGGACTTAATAACGGGCTTCAGGACAACTTCTTTACTTTGCGTGCCGCTTATAAATAAAGACGGCAACGTAATAGGCGTTTTCCACGTAAGCAATAAAAACGACAACCTGCCTTTCAACAGAAAAGACGAGGGCCTGCTTAAACTGCTGGCCGCTTTTGCCGGCGGCAGCATTGAAATAGCTTCTTTATACGAAGAAGTAAAACTTTCCAATATGGAAACCATTTACCGCCTGGCCATAACGGCCGAATACCGCGACCAGCACGACACAAAAAGCCATCTCTATAATATAAGCCGCATCTGCCAGCTGCTTGCTTTGGAATTAAACTTTGCCCCGCAGGAAGCCGATATCATAAAAAACGCCAGCCTTCTGCACGATATAGGCAAAGTGGCTATACCCGATAATATCCTGCTAAAGCCGGCCAAACTGACCGAAGAAGAATTTGAAATAATGAAAAAACATACGGAATACGGCGGCAAAATTTTGGCCGGCGCAAAATCAAAATTTCTGGAAACGGCTTATAAAATGAGCAGGTCCCATCACGAACGTTTTAACGGCAAAGGATACCCCGAAGGCTTAAAAGACGGAGAAATACCCCTTGAGGCAAGAATTATGGCCGTGGCCGACGTCTTTGACGCTCTTTGTATGCAGCGCGTTTATAAAAAAGCGTGGCCGCTTGAAACCGCTTACGAGTATATCATTGCACAAAGCGGAAAAGATTTTGATCCGCAGGTGGTAAAAGCTTTTGTTAAAATATATCCTGAAATTAAAAAGCTTTATCAAAACAAAAAGAAATGATATATTAACTACAAACGGGCAAAAAGAGGTTTTTATGATGAAAAATAAAAAAGGTTTTACTTTATCGGAAGTTTTGGTAACGGTGCTTATTATAGGCATAATAAGTTCTTTTGCGGTGCCGCAGTATATGACCATAGTGCAAAAAACAAAAATAGCGGCGCAGCTGCCTTTGGCTTCTTCAATAAGCGAGTCTGTCATAAGATACTTTTCAGCAAAAAACGAAGCGCCTTCAACTTTGGCAAAACTTTCCATACAGCTGCCGCCTAATTTTGAAATAGAAGGCAAAACTGCTACAAGCGAAAAGCCTAACTGCTATATAATGCTGTCCGTAGAACAAGACGAAGACGGATATTATATCCCAAAAGACTTAACTTACACCTGCCAAACAACGACAAATCTGGGGGACTGGAATTTCCGCTTTGAATATATTGATACTTCCTCGGGAATAGCGGCCGGCAAAAGATATTTCCAGGTATTAAGTACAGACGCTACCACAAAAAGCCGCTTAAATAAAGCCGCAAAAGCCTTAGGCTGGCAGCAGGCCGGCGAGGGAGAAAACGCCGACGTATATGAAATGACATAAGATTTTTTAAGCCGCAAAAACCCGCCTGTTAAAAAAACAGGCGGGTTTTTTATTTCAGCAAAAGAGCGTATTAAGCGTTCACTTTCGCAGTATCTATATGCACGCCGCGCCCCATCGTGGAAGAAAGGGCAATGGATTTCATATAAACGCCTTTTGAAGTTGAAGGCTTTATTTTAATTATAGTGTCTATAACAGCTTTTGCGTTTTCGTATATCTTGAGGGCGTCAAAAGAAGCTTTGCCCACCGGTACGTGCACGATGCCGTAAGCGTCGGCCTTAAACTCAATGCGGCCGGCTTTAAGTTCTTTGACGGTTTTGGCAATATCAAAAGTTACAGTGCCCGCCTTAGGATTAGGCATAAGCCCGCGCGGACCTAAAATCTTTGCCGCTTTGGCTAAATCGCGCATAACGTCGGGCGTGGCAACAAGAACGTCAAAGTCAATTTTGCCTTTAACTATTTCTTCAACCAAATCGTCCCCGCCGACGATATCAGCGCCGGCTTTTTGCGCTTCAAGCATATGTTCGCCTTTTGCGATTACGCCTACGCGTTTTGTCTTGCCCAAACCGTTGGGCAGAACAACCATTGTTCTTACCTGCTGGTCGGATTTTTTTGTGTCAATGCCCAAGCGCACGTGAAGTTCAATAGTCTCGTCAAACTTTGCCTTAGCATTATCTTTACAGAGGGCAGAGCCTTCTTTTAACGAGTAGAGCTTTGAAGCATCTATCGCTTTTGCGGCTGCCTGCATTCTTTTTCCCATATTATCTCCTGAAGGTTAAACGGGTTTTATAAAAACCCTCCCTTATTTTTCGTTTTATTTTACAACGTCCACGCCCATGCTTCTGGCCGTGCCTTTTACCATTTCGGCTGCCTGTTTAACGTCTTTGGTGTTTAAGTCGGGCAGTTTTTCCGAAGCGATTTCTTCGCATTGCTTTTGCGTAATCTTGCCCACTTTGTCTTTATGAGGCGCGCCAGAGCCCTTTTGCAGGCCCAGCTTCTTTACGATAAGCACTGCCATAGGCGGCATCTTGGTAATAAAGGTAAAAGTTCTGTCTTCAAAAACAGTAATGACGACAGGTATCTTTATACCTTTTTCCAGCTTTGCTGTTTTAGCATTAAACTGTTTGCAAAATTCCATAATGTTTACGCCGTGCTGACCCAATGCGGGGCCTACAGGCGGCGCAGGGTTGGCCGAACCGGCCGGAATCTGCAGTTTAATGTATCCTTTTATTTTTTTCTCTTTTGCCATTTTAACTGACTCCTTAACAGCCCGCGCAAGGCGGGTTTGCTACAAAATTAATTTATTTTTTCTACCTGAAGATAATCAACTTCAACCGGTGTTGCCCTGTCAAAGACCGTTACCATAACTTTAAGCTTGTTTTTGGCTTCGTTAACATCTTCTATAATGCCTACAAAGTGCTTAAAAGGCCCTTCCGTAACGCGAACCTGCTCGCCGCGGCTGAACTGGACCGCATGGCGCGGTTTGCCTTCCGTAGAAGAAGTAAGCTCAACTATGCCGGCAATTTCTTCTTCCGGAAGAGGCACGGGGGCAGGATCCCCCAAGAACCCGCTTACCCCCGAGATATTGCGGATAAACCAGTAACTTTCGCTGGTAAGAAGCATCTCAACAAGAATATACCCCGGGAAAAATTTTCTCTTCCTTTCAACTTTTTTATTCTGTTTTACTTCAACAACCTGTTCGGTGGGAACTAAAACGTCAAAAACCCTGTCTTCAAAATTTTGCACTTTCTTTTGGGTTAAAATTTTCCCCCGTACTTTATCTTCGTGGCCGGTTTGAGTATGGACTACATACCAATTCTTTTCTCCTGAAACAGAAGCGCTTTCCTGCTGTTCGGCAGTTTGTTCAACGGCAGTTTCGGGCGCGGGCTGGGGAGCGCTTTGGGCAGAGACTTCCGCATTTGCCGCAGGCGTGGTATTTTCAGGGGTTTGCGCGGCCGTATCCGCAGCGGGTTTTGCCGCAGTATTTGGTGTTTGTTCGTCTGTCATACTAATTGCTCCCGATTATCTTGCCTAAAATTGAGGATAAAATAAAATCTATCCCGCTTACATAAACCGCAACTAAAGCCACGACCACAAAAACGAAAATCGTAGACTGTATCATTTGCGCTTTTGAGAGCCATATGCTTTTTTTAAGTTCCATATAAGACTCTCTTAGAAAACTCATTGCTTTATTCATACCAACCTGCCGTTATTTGAAGTTACAGGCGTCCTTTTATGGCAGGAGCGGAAGGACTCGAACCTTCAGTCCCGGTTTTGGAGACCGGTGGTTTACCAGTTAACCGACGCTCCCGTGCCTGCTTGCCGCCAAAAAACAACCGCTTATTTGGAAGCCTTGCTTTCTTTATGCGCGGTTGTCTTGCCGCATTTCTTGCAAAACTTGTTTAATTCAACTTTATAATCTTTCTTTTTGCCCTTTGCAAAATAATAATTTTTGTTTTTGCATTCCGTGCAGGAAAGGACAAAAGTTAATCTTTCTGTCGCCATTTTTAATTACCTGTTTTCACTATACTTTTAAGATACCTAGAGGGACATTGATTGCAATGTCCCTCTAAGGTTGTTTAATCTGCGTTGTTACTCAATAATTTTGGTGACTACGCCCGCTCCTACCGTTCTGCCTCCTTCCCT
>CAZNCX010000035.1:0-3247 GCA_964571655.1 uncultured Elusimicrobium sp.
GCAGTTGGCACGCAAAACAAAAATGGAAGATTGCTTCCGAGCGTTCGCTGCGCTCACCTCGCGCAAAGACGACACTAGTTGACAACAGCAAAAACGCGCGGCGAAGACGCGCTGGTTGTCCGTACCAAAACGCTTGCCGTTCACATAGCCGTTCGTGGAACGCCCATTTGTAATACCTTGTGTGATTTTTTGATTTTGGATATATTTTTGATTTTTTTGCCGACGACACGTAGGAGGCTAAAAATCAAAAATAGCCCAAAAGCAGAAAATTGTTCACCTGACATTTTTGCTTTTTATACCATATTGCCGTTGTTGTATTTTTACTGTTTAACCGAAAAAGCGAAGCTTGTAATTTGCCAATCTTAGCTTATTTGCTAAGGGTGCGCAAAGCGCACAGCCAAAAGAATGGAAAATTGTGCGCCTGAAGAAATCTGCTGTTAACACCATCTGCCGTTAACACCAAATCGCCTTTTGTCGTTGGTTCCTTTACTTAAACAGATCGGGCTCTTTCTGTAACTTGTTGCACAACCCATAGCACTTACACCCCGCCACACAAACCTCCGGCAGTTTAAGAAGTATCCTGGTATTACAGTCGGTAAAATCATTGGCCATGGCCTGCACTTTATCGGCAATGGTTTTTTCAATTTTAGTAAACTCAATGCCTATGGTGTAAACGGGCCCTTTTTGACGCACCCAAGAAGTTTTTGCCTCAACGTTAAATTTACCCACAAAAGGCAGTTCCATTCCAATTGCCATACTGCCCGCAACAGGCGCTTTTAAGAAGGAAACAAGCCTCATGCCGGAGGCCGATAAATCGGCTATCACGGCGGCAACTTCGTGCTTAAGACCCGTTTTTTCTTCGGTATAGACCAAGTCAACAGGCTCCACTATATTACTTATAACGGGCACTCTGGGGTGACGGCGTTTTTCAATAAAATTTTTATTCATAACAAAATCTCCTAGGCAATTAAAATAGATTTCTCTACTGCTTTTATTTCCACTTCTTCTATGCCGCCGACGGCGTATTCCCCTTGCGTCTTAACCCACAAATTAGTTGCCGTGCGGCCGCTGTGCGGCGTTTCCATAAGGACCTGATGCCTTGCACCTATCTGCGCTTGATAATTCAATGCGGCAAGCCCCTTAACTTTATTTAACAAAATATTTAGCCGTCTTTCCACTACTTCCCGCGGCAGAGTTTCAAGCGCGGCCGCAGCCGTCATCGCCCGAGGTGAAAATTTGAAACAATATGCCCCGTTAAAATTTACTTGCTCAACAAGAGATATAGTTTGGAGGAAGTCCTCCTCCGTCTCCGTCGGGTATCCTACTATAATATCGGTGCTGAGCGCCACGCCGACGCTGTTAAGCAGCCGCGCTTTTGCGACAAAATCCTCTCTTGTATACCCGCGTTTCATAGCGCGCAAAACCGCATCCGAACCGCTTTGCACGGGCAGGTGCAAATGGCGCGAGATATTCTTATTGTCAGCTACGGCTTTTGCAAAATCTTCGTTTACAAAAGAGGGGTGCGGGCTTAGAAAGCGCAGCCTTTTTACGCCGTCAATTTTTGCAACGTCGTTTATAAGAGAAACAAAACTCTTGCCTTTGTAATTATAGGCGTTTACCGTCTGGCCGAGTAAAGTTATTTCCGCCGCGCCGCGCGCAACCTTTTGGCGGACTTGTTCGTAAATAACGTCGGGGGATATGCTTCTTGCCTCGCCGCGCACAAAGGGCACTATGCAATAAGAGCAGCGGCAGCTGCATCCGCGCATAATGTTTACAAGGGCAAGGGGGTTTGTTTTAGCGCTCTCGGCGGCAACGACATTTTGCGCAGAGGAAGTATCCGCCGCGCCGTCTAAGACAGCGCTTTTTTTGAGGACTTCTTCAAAATCGTCAATATTTTTTGCGCCGAAAATTAAGTCAACATAAGGATATTGCGCCTTAAGCGCACGGCCGAGACGTTGGGCAGCGCAGCCTGCAAATATAATTTTTCGGGAGGGGTCTTTGCGCTTCCACGCGCGCAGCCTCCCCAGAAAAGAGAGCGCCTTATGTTCGGCGTGGTCGCGCACCGTGCAGGTGTTTACAAGAACGATGTCCGCCTGAGACAAAACCGCGCACTCCGTGCAGCCTAAGGCTGTAAGATGCAATAGCATTTCGGCGGAGTCCGCCTCATTCATCTGGCAGCCGTAGGTTTGCACAAAAATATTTTTCAATTTAATCCTCAGCGCAAAAAGTTATCCTAAAATAATACAAGAGCAAGCTTAGAGCGAAACTTTGAATTTGCGTTTGGGCGTTCTTACCTCTTTGCCGTCCACTAAGGCAAGAGCTTCGGCAAAGAATGTGCCGGTGGCAAAATTCCACCAGTCGTACCACCAATAGCCGTTGGAAGTGCGGCAATCCTGCCACTCCCCGCCGTTGACCGATACTTTTACCCATTCCACCTTATCGCCGTTTGCCCCTACTCTGAAAGAATAATGCCCGCAATAAACATTGTCGTTTGAAGACGGATAATCAATGCACAGAGCTTTGACTTTTTTTGTTTCGGCGTCGGTTGTTGAGCAGGTTGCGGCTGCACAGGAAACGTCGCCCGTCTTAGTAACTTTATACCCCTTCTTTGAAGCGCAGACAGTACCTTTTTTTGTCTTTGTCGTTGTATTTTTGAGAAGGTTTTTTATCGCGCTTTTTACTGTTTTGTTTGTTTTTACCATTTTACTTCATCTCCCCACGGGGGAGCCGCTAGAAAGCACCGCCTATTTTCTTAAGCGTTTCTTCCACAGGTACCCCCAAGTGTATTATTACTGCACGGCGGCCTTTTTCTTCAAGAACTTTGAAGTCCGCCAGAGCCTGAGCCTTAACTAAGTCTGCAAAAGTATAGGGCGCGGCGGGGATTTTAACGTCTTTTCCCGCGTCCGCGCTGAAAATCACAAATATCCCCCCGCCGCCGTCGCCTTTATGCAACTGTCCGGTGGAGTGTAAATAACGCGGCCCGTAGCCAAAAGTAACAGCGCTTTTAGTCTTCTTTGCAAGGGAGGCGCGCATATTATCAAAAATTTGATTTGTCTGAGGCGTTTGATTTACGTAGGCAAGCAAAGCTATATAGTCTTTGCCGGAGGTAATCTTTGCAATATCATCGCCCAGCGTTTCCAATTTCACTTTGCCCTCAAGATTTGGCGATACTAAAATAGGGGCGTCCTTTTCTTTTTTGCCCGAGGCCAAATCGGCTAAAATATTTTTTATTGAGGTTGTGCCTCGA
>CAZNCX010000035.1:3257-10477 GCA_964571655.1 uncultured Elusimicrobium sp.
ATTTTCAAAAAAATATTTTTTGCCGCAGTTTTGGCCGCCTGCACATTAGGCTGGTCAAAGGGATTTATCTTCATAAGCATACCGCAGGCCGCCGTGGCAATTTCCCAAAGCAGGAACTGCGCGCCGATTTCGTAAATGTCGCGCATCTCAATCTCCATAAACGGATGCGCGCTTTTATATAGGCGTCTTGCAACGCTTTTTACACTTGTGCCCTTGGTATTTTTTAGCGCGATGCTGACAAAAAATCTGTCCTGCCCGTAATCGTAATCGGCGGGCAAAGCTTCACCCGTAACGGGCACAACGCCGCAGCCTTCTTTGCCGGTGCTTTCGGCGACAAGCTGCTCAACCCACAGACCAAAGACGGCTATTTCCTTGGGTAAAATAAGCGTAAGTTTATCTTTTCCGTCTTCGTAGGCCTGCCCCATAAGAGCGCCCAGAGATAAGGCGGCGGTATCGGCGCCGCTTTTGAAGGCGGAGCCTATTTCTTGGGTAACTTTCAAAAGTTTTTCAACGTCAACGCCGCAGAGGGCTGCCGGCACCATGCCAAAAAAGGACAATGCCGAAAAACGTCCGCCGATATCGGCTTTATTAAGAAATATTTTTCTGAAATTCTTTTCTTTGGCCAAAGTTTCAAGGCCGGTGGAAGGGTCCGTAACAGCTATAAAATTCTGCCCTGCGTTTTTTGCGCCCAGAGCCTTTGATACTTCTTCGTAAAAATAAGCAAACTGCGAAGAAGGCTCCACCGTGCCGCCGCTTTTGCTTGCAAAAATAAAAAGCGTTTTGGCCGGATTAATTTGCGCGCGGACGCCTGCAACCCAGTCGGGATTAGTACTGTCTAAAACCAAAAGCTTGGGATAACCTTCCTTCGCGCCGAACACGCTTCTTAAAACTTCCGGCGCAAGGCTGCTGCCGCCCATGCCCATAAGCACAACGTGTTCGTATAGGCCTTTGACTTCCTCAACAAAAGAAGTTATCTGCTTAAGACGGGCCAAAGTCCAAAGATAAACCTCGCTCCAACCAAGAGAGTTGTTAATTATTTTTACGGCTTCTTCTTCCGTTTTCCATAAAGAATAGTCATGCATATAGAGGCGGTTATTGAAATCGCGTCCGGTAAGTCTTGCTCTTCCTTTGGAAATAAGCTCCTGAGCCTGATTGTTCTGCTTGGTTTTCATCGGATTCTCCCGTACATTAGTATGCTGTATATATTTTATAATTTTGGAGGCTTTCTTACAAAAAATCTATTTGAAATTACCTTCTTCTATCACGCTTACTTTGCCTAAACGGCGGGCGTAGCGGGGCTCTTTTGTGTTAAAGGAAGCCTCCAAAAAAGCTTTGACAAGCGCGCGCGCCAGATCTGCGTTTACTATCCTGCCGCCCAGGCAAAGCGCGTTCATATTATCATGCTCAACGCCTTGCGCCGCGCTGTATAAATCGTGCGCCACAGAGGCGCGAACACCCTTGTATTTATTTGCCGTTACGCACGCGCCCACGCCGCTGCCGCAGATTATAACGGCGCGCGCGGCCCTGCCCTGCTGCACGGCAAGGGCCGCTTTTGAGGCAAAATCCGGATAATCAACGCTTTTATCATCAAAAACGCCGAAGTCAAGGACTTCATGGCCCAAAGCTTTTATTTGTTCTAAAACAGCGTCTCTTAGCGGAAAACCGCCGTGGTCGCAGGCGAAAGCTACTTTCATAAATATTATCCTTTTATAACTTTATAACTGCTTTTCAACAAGGTCGCAAAGAGTGTGCCCTATAAAAATATGACATTCCTGCACGCGCGGCGTGTTTTGCGTTTTGACTATTAAGGGCAGGTCAACGATATCTTTTATGGTGCCTCCGTCTTTGCCCAAAAAGGCGGCCGTATAACAACCCATGCTTTTGGCAAGCTCCAAAGCTTTATAGACATTGACGCTTTTGCCTGAGGTGGAAATGCCGATGACAACATCGCCGGCCTTGGCAAAGCCCTCCACCTGACGGCTGAAAACCACATCGTAGCCGTAATCGTTGCCGACGGCCGTAATAGTGGAAGTGTTCGTATGTAAAGCAAGCGCGGGATATGATTTGCGCTCTTTTTTATATCTCCCCACAAATTCCGCGGCTATGTGCTGCGCGTCGCCCGCGCTGCCGCCGTTGCCCATTAA
Organism: uncultured Elusimicrobium sp.; assembly: GCA_964571655.1. Classification (GTDB taxonomy): domain Bacteria; phylum Elusimicrobiota; class Elusimicrobia; order Elusimicrobiales; family Elusimicrobiaceae; genus Proelusimicrobium. The sequence goes on from CAZNCX010000035.1 coordinate 5,402, forward strand.
AATAACTTTGCCGCCCGCCTTAAAACTTTTTATGATTTCATCGGCAAGCTTCTCAATTGAAGGGCCCATAGTGTCGCCCACTGTTTTTAACGTCTCAATAAGTTCCTGCGCCTGCTGTTTGGTAAACATCGGTAAATCCTCCGTTAATTTATTTCTTCTATTGACTGCTTTAACATCCAGCCCACGGGCGCGCCTTCGGTATGCAGGCGCACTTCGGCCCAGTCGCCTTTACTGTCAAGAACGGTTACCAAATATGCTCTTGGCACATTAAGGCTGACGGGAAATCTTTGCGCGGGGCCGCTGCGCACTTCCGCGCGCGGCACCGTTACCACCGCCATGCGCGAGCCTTCACTCTGAAATAAGGCAAAATACCAAAGCCCTAAAAAAGCCGCCGCGCAAAAAGAAATCAGACAGATTTTTTTTGCAATTTTCTTTTTTTTATTAAATAAACACGCTGCAAAAGAAAGCGCGCTTATCCATATAAAAATCCATAAAAGCCCCTCCAGCTCTTTAAGCGAAAACCAATGGAACAAATCAAAAGCCGCGCGCGGCATACCTTCGGGCATAAAACTCTGCCCCGTGCTGGCAAGCGCAAATCTTAAGTTTCTTTTTATATCCTTGTCGCGCGGCAGCAGGCGGAAAGCTTTGTAGTAATTTACTATCGCTTTATCGGCGTATCCCTGCTTATAATAGCTGTTTGCAAGATTATAAAAAAGATACGGATTTAAGCCGTTGGAAGAGGCAATTTGTTTTTCGTAATCCTGAGCGGCACCCCAAAAATCGCCCTTGTCGTATTTTTCGCGCACGTTTAACTGCGGCGCGCTTTCTTTTGCGCTTTGCGCGGCGGGCGAGACCGGTATTGCAGGCGCGGCGGCGGCCGTCTCAATCTTTTGAGGCAAAAGCGGTGCAGGCTGCATCTGCGGCACGCTTTCCTGCGCGCCTTGCTGTGCGGCGCAAAAAGACGCGGCGCAAAAAACAGATAACAGGAAAATTAAAACTTTGCGCTTCATTTTGCCTCCCTATCAATCTGGCGGATAATCACAAGAGTCTTTTGCGCCGCGTCGTTTACGGCAACTGTATCTTTAAGAGAGGAAGCCGGCGCATATTTCAAAATATCAAAGTCTTTCATAAGATTTTCCAAATCTTTTGAAGTCTCGGGTGTAAGTTTAAGTTTTGAGGCAACCTCCGCAATTGTCATAAGACCTATGCTCGCGCCGAGTTTGCTTTCTACAAAATTATTAAGCGCGCAGGAAACTTCCTGCAAAGTTTTTGCTTTTTGCAAAGCGCGGCGCGCGGCGGCAAAAGCTTTCTTTTTGGCAAGAAAAGCAATATCTTCGCGCGAGGCAAGCTTTGCAAAAAGCCCCGCCAAAACAAGTACGAAGACCAAAAGATTCCACCTTCCGAAATCGGCTATTTTACAAAGCAAAGCGCTAAAATCGGACTGCGCGCCGAAGCGCAAATATTCAATATCCTGCGTAACCCTTTCCACCCGCGGGGAGGAGCCTTCGCCCACCTCCGCGTAATTTATCGTCTTTGCGTTTTGGGAGGAGGACGCCGCTTTTACGTTAAGCGTAAGGGGCTGCGTGCGTATCTGCCTGTAGGAATAGGTATTGGTATCAAAATAATCAAAATCAATAGGCGGTATTGTGTAGGAGCCGCTGGCTCTGGGAACTATGACGGTTTGATATTCTTTTGAGCCTTCCACCGTAACGCCGTTTATTTTGGAGGAAGAGGAAGTCGTCGTCTCATATACGCGAAAACTCTTATCAAGTTCGGGCAGTTTAAGGTTGTCTTTAATAGCGCGCATATTGCCCTTGCCATGCACGGTAACTTTAAGGACAAACGGCTCTCCCGCCTGCGGGGTTAAATTATCAACCTCCGCCTTGATGCCATAATCGGTGCCGACGGCGCCGAAAAATTTGTCCCGCGCTTGAGCGTCCTGCGGCAGCGGTTTTATTTCTAAATCAATAGGCTCGCTCTTAACCGTTTTGGCAATGCCGCCTTTAGATAAGAAGATATCAAAAAGATCCCCTCTTATATCGCCGACAGTATAATCAATTTTGGCCGAACCTATATGCGCTTCTCCCGGGATAACGCCGAAGAGAGCCAAAACAAATTCCGCATAAATATACTGTTGGCCGTCTATAATCTCAAAATCCTGCGTTGTCTTTACGTCTTCTGATATCAAGCCTTCCATTTTGGGACGTTCGTACTGAGGATTGCCCAAAGTGTTCTGAGATTGGTAAAAACGTATGCGCAGAAGCGCTTGTTCGCCCTCGTAGGCAGATGTTTTATCTACCGAAGCGGTCATAAAAAAATCGGGCTTTTTTTGACTGTAAGCCGCTTTGCCTCTTGCGCGTTTTGCGGCGGCGGTTTCGGTAAGATCATCATCTACCACCATAATAGACGGCTCTGCCTTCCGACGGCCGCTTCCTTTGTCTTTCTCTTTTTCAAGGGAAGTTTTTGCGTTTCCGCTTCCGCTGCGGGAAACTTCAACTTCTATCGGATCGGTCTTATAAGTTTTTTTATCAACGTCTATGGAAAAAGAGCCTATCGTAGAGTTCCCCGGGAAACGCGGAGATAAGATAAAATAATATTTAGCCGTCGTGTTCATAACATTGTTTATTATGTCAACGTTTTGGCTTTGACCGGCCGAATAGATATTAAAATTGGGCAAAGAGGGCATTACGGGGGCTGAAATATCGGTGGTCGGCGCGCTTATGGTGATAACAAGGCTGATGTCTTGGGCTATGTCAACGATTTTTTTATCAACCGAAGCGCTTATCTGCACCTGCGCCGAACAAAACGCCGCCCAGCCTATAAATAGGAGGGAGAAAAAACTCTTTAATATTTTTTGCGCGGAATTTTTATTCCTAAACATTTTTAGCACACCTTAAATACGGCTTACCAATCTTTTTCAACTTTAGGCATCTGCGCCTGCCCTTTTACGCTTTTGATACCGCCGCCCGCGGCGGTTTTTTTATCGTTTTCGCCTGATTCTTTTTCCATAGCCATTCTTAAAATTGCATCGGCCTGATCCTGCGTAATGCCGCTGTTTTGCGGCTGCTCCTCCGGGGAGTTTTGCTCCTGCCCGTTATCTTTATCTTTCTCTTCGCCGCTGTTGTTTTTATCCTGCTGCTCTTGATTGTCCTTATTTTGATTTTGCTGATTTTCTTTGTTTTGCCCGTTGCCCCCGTCGGAGGAATTTTTATCCTTATTTTCCTGCTGCTGCGGGTTATTGCATTGTTTATTGTTTTGTTGCTGTTTCTGCTGCTGTTTCAAAATTAGCTGCAAATTATGCAGGGCTTCTTTATCCTGCGGATTTATCTTAAGGGCGGCCCTGTAACTTTTTATGGCCTCGTCGTTTTTCTTTGCGCGGAAATAGGCGTTGCCTAAATTAAAATAGGCGTCCTGCTTAAGAATGCCCTGCTCCCCCGCCGAGGAAGAATACGCGTCTGCCGCAGCGTCGTAATCCTGAAGCTTATATAAAGCCGCACCGCTGTTATACTGCGCTTTTTGCAGGGTTTGGGCACCAGCGTTTGCGGCGGCTTTTTGGTACTGCTCAAAAGCCTCTCCGTATTTGCCGGCGTCGTAGGCCCTGTTGCCCTTAAGCAAAGCACCCTGGCCGCAAAAAGCGCCGAGGCTTAAAATTAAAAATGTAAAAGATATTAAATACTTTTTCATATATTATTTTACTTTTCTTAAAGGAATAAGTATAGAGCAAACCAGCAGCAAAAAACCCGCCGCAAGCGGTATCTGATAGCGGTTTTTATAGATACTGCCGACGCCGCTGCGCGAGGCGCTTTTATCCAAAGACTGAAGCTGTAAAAGCACTTCGTCTGCCGTTTGCTGGGCGTTGCTGAACTTAATATAAGCACCGCCCGTTGCCGAGGCAACTTTTTTAAGCGTTTGTTCGTCAAGTTTGCTTAAAACGGTTTTGCCCTGCTTATCTTTCTTAAATTCCTTTTTACCTTCCTTATTCAAGACGGGTATTATTTCCCCCTCTGCGCTGCCTATGCCTACGGCGATAATCTTGATATTATTTTCTTTGGCTTCTTTTAAGGCAGCTTCAATATCCAGTTTCTGGTGATCTTCCCCGTCGCTTATAATTACGGCTGCTTTAGTGCCATCGTAAGGCTTTAACATACGTACGGCAAGCGCAATTACCGGCTGAAGAGAAGTGCCCTGCACGGGCAAAGTGCCGTCCGACATACGCGACGTCATCATTTTAAGCGCAGAAATATCGGTCGTAATCGGACACTGCAAATAAGCAACCGAGGTAAATCCTATAAGCCCAAGCCTTTCGTTTTGCAGACCTTCAAGCATCATATTTATCATAAGCTTTGCGCTTTCAAGACGGTTGGGGCGGAAATCCTCTGCCAGCATGGAATTGGAAAGATCCAGACATACCACCGACTGGGAATATTTTGTATTTAGGCCCGCGGCCTGTTTTTTCCTGCCCCACTGAGGGCCGCTTAAAGCCAGAAACAGCAGTAAGAGCCCGACTAAAAATAACAAAGTTTTTGTTTTCCTGCGGGAAGCGAGCTCTGTCGGGGTAAGTCTTTTGAAATTCTCCGCGCTAAATAAAGCACAGACCGCCGCACGGTATCTGGCCGCGCCCGCATATAAAACCAGCCCGACGAAAACCGCCGCCGCCAAAAGATATAAAAACGCTTTATAGTTTGCAAAAAGTTCCATAATAAATATCCCGTTAAGGTATTCTCATAAAAACAAATTTCTCAGCCGCAAAAGCGGCAAGCAGCAGTATAAGCGCGCCGAGAAGCAGCCTGTAATAATTGTCTTCGTAATTAAGATAAACTGTCTCCTTAAAATCCGTTTTCTCCAAACTGTCAATGGCAACATAGATGTTTTGAAGTTGCTCGTTGTCTTGGGCGGTAAAAGCTTCTCCGCCGGTCAGCTGCGCTATTTCTTTAAGCAAATCTCCCCCGAGCGAGGGATCAACCTTTACCGTCTGCATTCCCCCCAGCGGGGAAGGTATCTGAAAATAAACTCCCTTAATGGAGGAAATTAAAATAGTGTAAATTTTTATATTGTAGGCCTGCGCCGCTTTTGTCG
>CAZNCX010000036.1:0-10472 GCA_964571655.1 uncultured Elusimicrobium sp.
TTCGTCCGTCTTCGCTAAAGCTACGACGGTACTTCACCTCGCGCAAAGACGGCACTAATTGATAACGGCAAAAATGCGCGACGAAGGAGCGCTGTCCGTCCGTAGAACGCTCGTTTGTGTTACCTGCGCGGTTTTTCAAGTTTGAGGCAAATTTGCGTTTGACCTGAAGGCCGCGTGGGTTCTTAAAGCTTGTTTATTCCTCTGCCACGCGGACTGGTCCCGCCGCGTATCGCGAAGTTTGAGGCGCAGCCCAAACGATACGCTAGGGACAGAAAAACGCAAAGTTGACCAAAATTGGAAAATTGTGCGCTAACACCATCTGCCCTTACCACCAAACCGCTGTTGTTTATACAGGGGTTAGTACTTGTAGATAATAAGCCCGCTCCTAAGCTTCGGCTCAAACCAAGTAGACTTCGGCGGCATAATCAAATTAGCGTCGGCCACTTTCATAAGCTCTTCAATTGAAGTCGGATACATTGCAAAGGCAACTTTATACTTGCCGCTGTCGACGCGTTTTTTAAGTTCGCCCACGCCGCGTATGCCGCCCACAAAACTTATACGGTTATCGGTGCGCGGATCTGCGATGCCAAGCAGAGGCTGCAAAACTTTGCTTTGCAAAATGCTGACGTCAAGGCGAAGGACGGGATCTTTCTCGTCATAAGCTTCCGCTTTAGCCTTAAGCGTATACCAAGCCCCCTCAAGATACATAGCAAACTCGTGGCGCGCCGAAGGTTTATCCAAACCGCTTTTTTTGACTTCAAAATCAACTTCAAGCCGTTTGATAAAATCCTGCGCGCTAAGCCCGTTTAAGTCTTTTACAAGGCGGTTATAGTCCATAATGTAGAGATGGCTTGCGGGGAAAATGACTGATAAAAAGTAATTATAACTTTCCCCTCCCGTGTGAGCGGGATTTTTTGCGCGCATCTGGCGCGCAACAGCCGCCGCCGAGGCGGACCTGTGATGCCCGTCTGCGACGTAAAGCAAAGGAATCTGCGAAAATATGCTTTGTATTTCGTTTATGGCTTTATCGTCGCTTACAACCCAAAGCGTATGTCTTATGCCGTCTTCGGAAGTAAAATCATAGGCCGCGGGAGCAGAGGTTATTTGTTTGACTAAAGAGTTCATATCGGCCCTGTCGGGATAGGTCAAAAAAACGGGCCCCGTTGTGGCCTGAAGAGTTTTGACGTGACGCGTGCGATCGGCCTCTTTATCTTTGCGCGTAAGCTCATGCTTTCTTATGAAGCCTTTATCATACTCTTCGGTGGAAGCGCCCGCCACAAGGCCGTACTGCGTGCGGCCGTTCATCGTCTGGGCATAAATATAAAAGCAGGGCTTCTGGTCCTGTTTCAAAACGCCTTCTTCTATAAATTTATCTAGATTTTCGCGCCCTTTGGCGTAAACTTCGGGGGCGTATAAATCAGTCTCTGGCGCAAGGTCAATTTCGGGCTTGTCCACATGCAGAAAAGATATCGGATTGCCTTGCGCCATTTGACGCGCCTCTTCTGAATTTATGACATCATAGGGGGGGCAGGCTATTTTTTCGGCCGAATGTGAAGGCCTGTAGCCCTTAAAAGGTTTTATCGTAGCCATAGTTAGTTTACCTTATGTAAAAATTCCTTTGTTTTCGCGTAACGCTCAACAATTTCAACGGCCATTTCGGCGACGGCGTCCTGCGCCTGATCCGTTGAAGCGCCGATATGATGCGTGCCGTAAAGCGTGGGGGCGTCGTCAAAAAGGCTTTTGTCAAAAATGACGTCTGCGGCTTTAGGCTCGTTTTCATAGACGTCAAGAGCCGCTTTTATTTTCTTTGTTTTAACGGCCTCGCGCAAGTCTTTTGTGACGACAAGAGAGCCGCGCGCAGTGTTTACAAAAATCGCGCCGTCTTTCATAGCGTCAAAAAATTTCTTATCAAACATACCTTTTGTTTCTTCGGTATCGGGAAGGTGGACCGTAATTGCGTCGGCCTCGGCGGCCATGGCGTAAATATCGTCGTATTTTTTTGCGTCTATGCTTTCAAAAACGCTTTGCGCGGCGTAAGGATCGTAGGCGGCTATGCTCATGCCGAAAGCCGCCGCGCGCTTTGCCACCTGCCGCCCTATATTACCTATGCCGAAAACCGCTAAAGTGCGCCCGTAAAGCCCGCGCGCCTTGCCGTATTCGCTTTTGTTCCACTTGCCTTCGCGCAAGTCTTTGACATTGTCATAAATACGTCGGTCAAGGGCGAGGAGAAGGCCCATAGCAAGCTCGGCCACGGCTAAAGAATTTGTGCCCGGGCAATTGCAGACGCCTATGCCTTTTTGCTTGGCAAACGCGGTGTCAATAGTGTCAAAACCCGCACCTGCGCGGATTATAAGTTTCAGGCCCTCTGCCGCTTCAAGAGTATCTTTTTTTACTTTCGTGCTGCGCACTATAAGGACATCGTTATCCTTAATATTTGCGGGCAGGGTTATATCGTCCAAAGAAGGCTCGTAAGTTACGGAATAATTTTTCTGCAAAACCTCAAGCCAATGCTTTGGGAATTTGTCGGCAATTAAAATCTTCATTTTTATTTGACCTCCTGTTTTCTTAAATCCGCGACTATGGCGTCCACGGCCGCGGTAAGTTTTTTATATTCTTCCACGCCGTTAATGTCCACAAACGGGAAGCAGGCTATCCTCAAAGAATTATTCTTGACCGAAGAATATTTTTTGATGCCGTCGGTAAGATTGGGCAGCCCCGTCGCCTTAAGGGCGGCGCTGATGTCGGCGTCAACTATTTTAGGGTCGGTAATTTCAAGCGTAAGCGTGGTGTAGGAGCGGTTTTCTTCACTCTTGATAAGCGGTTTAAGCCAATTAGTTTTTTCGGCCCAGCCCATAAGATAGTCAAAATGCTGTTTGCAAAGTTTGTCCATAGCTTCAATGCCGCCGTTTGCAATCATCCATTTGCAGGCCTCGTTAAACATCCAAATGTTTATGGTGGAAGGCGTGTTTAAGGTTTGACTTTTTTCCTGCGCTTTTTTTATGGCTTCGGTTAAATCAAGCGAGTAGGGGGTTACGCGCAAAGCTTTTGTCTCCTCCACGCGCTTGACGGCTTTGGGACTTAAAATAATAACGCTGCTGCCGCCGCCGACACCAAAACATTTTTGCATGGAAAATATCATAACATCGTAAATATCCTTAGGCAAGTTGCGCCCGCCCGCGCAGGAAGTGCAGTCCCAGGCAATTAAAGTGTCGGGGCCCTTTTTCTCCCAGGCTTCTTTAAGATACGAGTCCGGAATCTGCGTGCCGGTGGAAGTTTCATTAGGCGTCATTATCACAAGGCTGGCGTTAAAATCGGGCTTTTCTTGGGGAAAAAACTCCCCCTCTTTAGGTTCTTTGAAATCTTTTTTTACGGCCTCTCCCAAAACAGCCGCTATCTTCTTGCACCACATCTTTGAAAACGCGCCGAAACTAAGGCCGCTGATGCTGTCCTTAGTCAAGTTCCAGGCGGCCGCGTCTAAAGCGGGCGTCGCGCCGCCGTGGTAAAAAATCACGGTGTAATCCTGCGGGACTGCGATAAGTTTTCTCAGGTTGTCTGCGGCCTCTTTATAAAGGCCTTTGGCGGCGACGTCGCCCGCGCGGTGGCTGCGCTCAAACATCATATCGCAAACAGGCGTCTTCCTTATCTGCGGGTGGCCCTGAGAAGGCCCACACGTAAAAGTGGAAGACGGCAAAGCTTCTTTAGAAAAACTGACGCTCATAATTCACCTCATTTTTTTATTTGTTGCAAAGCAACAGGACTTCCGATACCATCATTGTAACAAGAAACAAACCGAAAAGCAAACTTTAAGCCGCAGCCCCCTTTATGCTATTATCAATCTATGGCGCAGGACACGCAAATAAACGATTTTAAGAACCATCTTTCTTTTGAAAGACAGCTTTCAAAAAACACCGCTCAGGCCTACGGACGCGACGTGGCGCAGTTTTTTGCCTTCTGCCGCCAAAATAACGCCGAGCCGCAAAAAAGCTCGCCGGAACTTTTGGACGCTTATGTCTACGACCTCAAAACAAAAACCCTTGCGCCTTCAAGCGTTTTCAGGAAAATGGAGTCCGTAAAAAGTTATTTCAAATTCCTGCTGGCCGAAGGGCTTATAAAAGAAGATCCTTCGCGCTTTTTGCTGTCTCCGCGGCTGATAAAAAAAATACCGCTCCAAATGACGCCGCAGGAAATGGAACGTTTGCTTACTTTTCCTCCCAAAACGTTCTGCGACTGGCGCACTTACGCCATAGTCCATTTACTTTACGCAAGCGGTTTGCGCGCAAGCGAGCTTACGCGCCTTCAGCTGGAAAACGTTAATACAAAAGAGGGCTGGCTTCTTGCCTTCGGCAAAGGCAGAAAACAGCGTTTTGTACCCATACACAAACAGGCCTGCGCCGTCTTAGAGCAATATCTGTCCGTAAGGCAAGCCCACTTTGCCGGCAAAGACGCGGCCAGCGAAATCTTCGTAAACAAAAACGGCCTGCCCTTAAGCCGCGTAAGCGTTTGGAAAGATATAGAAAATCTTGCCCGCAAAGCCGGCCTTATGCGGCGCATATATCCTCACCTGTTCAGGCACACTTTTGCCTCCCACCTGCTAAAAGGCGGGGCAGACCTGCGCTCCCTGCAGGAAATGCTGGGGCACGAAAGCCTAGCAACAACGCAAATTTATACCCACACCAATATATCAGATATCAAACAAAAACACCGCAGCCTGCACCCGCGCGCGAAAGCAGATGAAAATATAAAATAGTTAAAAAAGGCTATTGCTTTTTTTAGCCAAAATAGTAGAATAGTATTATGTCCGACAAGAAAGATAATTTTCCCGATTTGGCTTTTGATCTAGACAACAGCGAAAATCAGGCCAAGCATTTTAACGACGACAGCAACCTTGACAAGAATTTAGAGTCCCTTGTTTGGGCGCCTACGCGCTATATCTGCATATATCTTATGCGCAGGGATAACAGCTGCCTTTTAATCTACGGCTGCAAGGAATTATTCTGCGACGGCTTTAAGCACGCCTTAAAGCATGACACTTTGCACTGGAGCGCGCATAAAAAAGCTTTTGAAGGCAGCCATATAGTTTACGACTGGACGGCAGGCAAAGACGGCAGCTTTTTTTATCAGACGGCGCTTATACCGCTTTCAAACAAAGAGGGCGATATTGAGGCTGTTTTGGCCCTTGTAAAGACCATGACCAGCGCCATCTATTCCCCCGGCGGGCCGCTTACTGTGGCCGACAACTCGCCTGAGGGCCTTGTGCGCATAGTGCTGGAATCAAGGGAGCTTGAAAAACGCAAACTGGCCTCTGTTTTACACGATGAAATAGGCTCTTCTGCCATAATGATAAATTCTCTTTTAACAATTCTTAAAGAAGACGTAAAAGACGGCAAAAAAGTAAAAGCGCTGGACGGTATTTCAAAGCTCGGCGACAATATAGAAAGCTCTTTGGGCAGGATTAAAAAAATTATTGCCACGCTGCGCCCGCCGCAGATAGGGGAAATGGGCTTAAATGCCGCGTTAAAAGAGCTTGTTGCAAATACGCTTAAGGGACGCAGCTTAAAGGCTTCCTACGCTTTTGAAATGAAGGAAAGCAGCCGCCTGTCGGAAACGGTAAAAATAACAATATACCGCACCGTGCAGGAAGCGCTAAACAACACCATAAAACACGCCAAAGCAACGCACATACGCATAGACTTAGGAGAAAGGGGCCCCGATATCGTGCTTACCATAACCGATGACGGCATCGGCTTTGACACTAAAAAAAGCCGCGGTTTAAGCAAACTCGGTCTTATCGGCATGAGGGAAAATTTGACTTACCTGGGCGGTACTTTTAACATAAAAAGCACGCTTGGAAAAGGAACTACTATTAAAGTAAAGTGTCCTAAAATATCCTATGTGAGGAAAGTATGATAAAAATCGCAATGGCAGACGACCATACAATGGTGCGCAGTGGTATCCGTTCGGTACTTGAAAGAACAGATAAAGACATAAAAGTGTTGTGGGAAGCTTCAAACGGCAAAGAACTTCTTGATTTGGCTCAGAAGGATAAGGCCGACGTTTATTTGGTGGATATTTCAATGCCTATCTTAAACGGCGTTGACGCTACCCATAAGCTTCTTAAACTTCAGCCCGACGCAAAAGTAATAATACTAAGCATGTATGACGACAGGGTTTCCGTAGAAAAAGCCATACGCGCCGGCGCAAGAGGTTTTATAGTAAAAGTTTCCACCATAGACGAAATAATACAGGCCGTACGTGAAGTAAGCGAGGGGAAATTATTCCTTTGCACAAAAGTGGCCCCTTACGTATATCAGACGTTTCTGAACACCGTCGGCCCTAAGAAAAATACAAAGAAAAACCTTACCCCCAAAGAAAGAGAAATCCTGCAGTTGATAGTTGAAGGCTACAGCAGTAAAAAAATTGCCCAAGACCTTAAAATTGCACTTAACACCGTGCACGTGCACCGCAACAATATGATGCGCAAACTTAAACTGCATAAGCAGGCCGATCTTATACGTTACGCGGTAAAACAGGGTATAGCCCATTTCTAAAAAAACGGGGGGCTCAAAAAGCCCCCGTTTTTTACGGGGCTATTAAATTATTATGAGAATTATCGGCGGCACCGCGCGCGGGCGCAAAATATTTTCCGTGTCCAAAAATTTGCCCGTAAAACCGATATCCGACAGGATAAAACAATCCCTGTTTGATATTCTGCGCCCGCGTATATGCGGCGCAATTATGCTGGACCTGTTTGCCGGCACGGGCAATGTTTCTTTGGAGGCTCTTTCGCGCGGCGCGCTTAAAACCGTTATGGTTGACAAAGAGCCCTCTTGTCTTAAGGCCATGCGCAGAAATCTTGAGCATCTTGGCTTTGAGCCTCGCGCAAAAGTGCTTAAAGCCGACCTCCTTAAAGATTTAACATGGCTTGCCGCCTACGCCGACGGCGAGAAGTATGATATCATCTTTATGGGCCCGCCTTACCGCGACCTTAACAATAAGCCGCTTAATTTTACCGAAGGCGTACTGAAAAATATTGAAGCCGCCTCCCTGCTTGCAAAAGGCGGCGTTATTGCGGCGCAGCATCATAAGAACGAAGTTTTTGCTCTGCCGTCTTCTTTTGAAATCTTCCGCGAGGAGAAATACGGAGACACCCTTATCCATTTTATAAAGCTCAAAGGCGGCGACTTATGATGATACCCAACACCCCCAAAGAACTTAATTACTCCAAAATAAGAACTTACCGCTGCTGCCCTTTTCTTTTCAAACTTAAATACGTGGAAAGTAAACGCGAAGGCCTTATCGCGGCGACTTCTTTTGGGGTATCCATGCACCGCACGCTGGAAGAATATCACGCCCGCTCAAATAACCCCGACGAACTTGAAAAATATTTCAACCGCAACTGGCTCGGCGGCGGATACACAAGCGCGAGCGAGCAAATGGAATATTACTTAAAAGGCCTGCGCTGCCTTGAAGACTATGCAAAAGAAGAGCGCGAAAGAAAAAGCAAAGTCCTTGCGACTGAAAGGGAATTTATTTTTGAGCATAAAGGCTGGACCTTCAGGGGTAAAATAGACCGCATTGACCAGCTGCCTGACGGCTCCTTTGAAGTCATAGACTACAAAACCGACGCGCAGATTGAAGAAGATTTTAATCTCAAAAATTCTTTGCAGCTCGGCATCTACTCCCTTGGCGCACGGCGCGCGTGGAATATGCAAAAAGGCAAGGCGGTTATTCTTTTTGTATCTCTCTCAAAACGCGTTGAGGCTGATTTTGACTCCTTTAGCGAAGAGGAAATCTTAAACGCTTTTATTGAAACGGGCGAGAAAATTGAGCGGCAGCTTTTCATACCAGACACAAGCTTCTGCCCGCTGTGTCTTATGAAAAATAAATGCCCGCACAGTACGGCAAAAACACGACAGAATACTCAGCCTGCGGAGAAAGAAAATGAATAAATTTTTAGGCGGTATCCTGACCGGCGTCATAATCTGCGCGATAATCTTGGGCGGCGGTTTTTATCTTCTTTCCAGAGGGCTTTCCCCCCTGCGGCAAAACAAAACGCCGCAGCAAGACCAAAGCACGCAAAAACATATCCCCGATTTTGCCGCAAAAATAGCACAGGCCGACAGCCCGCAAAACGCTTTGCTGCGCGCAGATATGCTGGCCTCCGGCGGCAATTACAGGCAGGCTCTTGACCTTTATAACAGTTTGATTGCAAACGGACAGGACGGCGCCGAAATTTATTTCAAACGCGCGGCCGTAAAATTTCTTACGGGCGACGCTTTGGGCGCAAGCCAAGATTTGACGCAGGCTATTACAAAAAATCCCGCCATGGCCGAGGCTTATTTCAACCGCGGCGCGGCTAAAATAAATTTATACGATATCAATGCCGCTCTGCAGGATTTTGCAACCGCTCAAAAACTTTTTGCCCAACGCGGGGAACAGCAAAACGCTCAGCGCGCGCAAAGCGTTTTAACATTGGCAAAAGATTTTCAGGCAAAATACACGCAGACGGAAACTTCGGGCAAAAACCCTTCCCCGCAATCAAAGACAAGACCTTCACAGCCCGCGGCGCAGGGCGCGGATAATTCTTCCGAAGAAACAAATAAAATCCTGACTGAAAATCTTAAAAAAGAAATTAACAGCGCCGCCTCAAAAGAAATATTGGAGAAATTTCAGGCCTCCCTCAATAAAGGCGGCGGACAGGGTATGGGCGAGTTCGGCGATTATGTAAGACAGGCCGCGCAAACCTTAAAAGAATATCAGAAAAACGCTCCTGAAAATGTTTTGGACTACCGCTCCCGCGCGGCAAAACATATGGCAGGAGGCAATTATAAAGAAGCCGTTTCAGCCCTAAACAGCGCGCTTGAGAAATCGCCTCAAGACTACGACTTATATATACAGCGCGCCCGCGCGCTTGCCGAGCAAAAGGACAGAGCCGGCGCAATAAAAGATTTGGACAAAGCCATTGAACTTAACCCGCAAAGCTCAAGCGCTCACTTGGAGCGCGGACGCCTGCAGGCGTTAAACGGAAATACCTCTGCCGCGCTGAAAGATTTTAATACCGCCAAAGAGCAGGCCCAGCAGCAGGGGAACCAGCCCCTTGCCGACGAGGCCCAACGACAAGCCGATATCACAAGCGGCAAAAGGATCTCCGTGCGTACAAAAGACAGCGAGGCTGAAGCTCTCTTTACCAAAGCGGCAAACGCTTTTGCCGATCAGGATTTTGCGGCGGCCTCCAAAATGTTCGGGGAGCTGCTTAAGCAGTATCCAAACGAGGTCGGCCTAAATTACAATAAAGGCATAGCAGACCTGCAAAGCGGCGATTATAAAACCGCGGAAAAAACGCTGGAGCAAGCTTTGAAATTAGACAACAATCTTCCAGACGCGTGGCTTGCGCTGAGCTCGGCCCAAAGCCTGCAAAATAAAGCCGATAAGGCTTTTGAAAGCGTAAATAAAGCCATAGAATTAAATCCTAAAACGCCAGCGGTTTATCTGCAAAGGGCAAAGCTTTATGCCCAACAAAATAATATTGACAAGACTTACGAAGATGCCTATTTTGCCTACACCATTGCCAAAACCGACGAAGACCGCGCTCAGGCAAAACAAATTTTGGACATCATAAAAAATTATAAGGAACAGCAAAATAACGCGGGAAATAAATGATATAATAAATTCTAAAGAGGTCATTATATCAAAGAGAGGAGCTTTAATGAATTACTTTAATAAATATTTTTTAGATGTGATAAGCAAGGAATTTTTTTGTTTTGAAGGCGTTGCGGATAGGAAGAAATTTTGGTATTTTTTTATTTTCAGCCTCATAATCGGCGTTATCCTTAATTTTCTGCCTCTTTTAATATATATTTACGCTTTTGTGATAGTATTGCCCTCTTTGGGTTTGGCAGCGCGCAGGTTAAACGACGCGGGTTTCAACCCGCTGTTTCTGCTTTTATGCCTGTTTCCGGTACTGGGGCCCTTGGCCGTTTTAATTATGTGCGCCATGCCGACAAAGCAGCAGCCTCAGGCCTAGGACTGTTTTTGTTTTTCAAAAACGGCGGGGCCAAAAACCCCGCTGTTTTTTTATAAAGGATACCTAATGCAAAACATCGCGGAAACTCTATTTGAAACTTTCTCCGACGGCAGAATGCCGCGGGAGAAAGATTTTCACACCGGTAAGATGTTTCTGCTTTTGCAGGATCCTTTCGGCCTTTGGTGCTCTTATCACGCCCCCAAAGAAGAAGCCGTTGAAGAACAGAATATCTACGAAAATCTGCGCGGCAAAACAGACAGAAACACACGCGACAGCTGGATATATCAAAACTGCAAAAACCCCGTTCTAATATTGGCATCAAACGACGCGGAGCGTTTCAAAAAAACCCTTCAGGCCATGGAAAAAGGCAACGACGGCATCATCGGCGCTCATCTTTGGGATCTAAGAAACAAAGAAGGCGGTCTTTGGGGCAGCGTAAACCTGCTTT
>CAZNCX010000037.1:0-10244 GCA_964571655.1 uncultured Elusimicrobium sp.
GATTTCCGGCGTCGTTTATATAATATTCCGCGTCGCAGGTTACGCCCAGCGCGCGGTGTATTTTAACAAGGCTGTCGCCCAAACTCGCCCCGCGCCCGCTTGCGACGTGCAAAGGGCCGGTGGGGTTTGCAGAAACAAATTCTATAAGTATTTTCCGCTCGGGCGCGTTTGAAACTGCGTCGCGGTTTTTTAGGCGTCTGTCGCGGGCAGCCTCCACCAAAAAAGCGTCGGTAAGTTTTATGTTAAGAAACCCGGGTACGGTTAAAGAGCAGGTTTCAACTTCCTCAAGGCTTTCAATTGCTTTTGCGGCTTTCTTTGCTATGTCTAAAGGGTTTTTCTTTATTTTTTTTGCCGCGCCCATAGCCCACGCCAAAGAAATATCGGCGTCAATGTGAGCGGGCGGAGGGGTAAGCTCAAGACGAGGCAGAGCCTCAAACTCAACAAAATATTTATCCTTAAAAAGTCTCTCTTCCAGTTTTTGTTTTAGTTTGCTAAGCATTTATTTTTTACCTTTCTTTTTCGGCGTTTTCTTTGTGTTTGTTTTAGTTTTCAAAATCTTCTTTGCGCCTTTTGCCGCCTTTGCCTTTTTCGCCGCGGGTTTTTTATCCTTTTTTGCGGCGGCTTTTTTAACAGTTTTGGAGGCGGCTTTCACAACGGTTTTTTTAGATGACTTCCCGCTTTTTTTAACTGCGTCTTTTTTTGTTGTCTTTGTCTTTTTGGCTGCGGGTTTTTTGGTTTCTTCTTTGTTTGTCATCAGAACTTTTGCAAAGCTGAAAAGTTTGTCTAAGGCGTAGAAATTGCGGGCGGGTTCGGTCATAATATGCAGTAAGAACGCGCCGTAATCGCTTACGCGCCAGTAGGGAGAAGCGCCGCCTTCGCGGTTGATTTTATAAACGCCGTCTTCTTTAAGTTTGGTTGAAACTTCGCTTTCCAAGGCTTCAAGATGGGGTGCTGCGGCGGCGGTGGCCAGTATTATGTAATCGCAGAGAGAGGACTTGCCCCCAAGATCAAAAACTACAATATCCTGCGCTTTTTTATCATCTAAAATTCCAGCTGCCTTGAGAACTGTTTTCTTAATATCTTTCATAATTTGAGCCTCTCCATTATTTCCCTTTTAATATCTAATATATAAAGTCTATCATTTAGAGGATAAACTGTCCATATTTTTCATTTGCTGCGTCAAGCGGAAGTCTTTGCCCAGAATAATTTTACAGTCGCTTATAGCGTTTGCGTCTTTGCGCAGAAAAATCTCTTTATCCCCGAGCCCGAGGCTAAGGCTTAGCTGTTTTACGTCCTCAAGTCTGTTGTTAAGGTCAATAATTTCCGTCTCTTTTTGCAAAGACGGGTAGGAGGCGTAATTTATTACGTCGGCATTAAGTTCCCCTTCGTTTGCAAGAGCGCGGATATATCTTGTAACCTGCGCGGCAAGGCCGCTTTCTTCAGTGGCGTTTAAGATTTCAATTACCAGGGGGCGGTTTCGTTTTTTTGCGGCGGCGTTTTCTTTAAGCGTCGCGTTTTTTTTGTTTTCTTTTATTTTTTGCGCGGCCTCTTTTTTATTGTTTTTGCGGCTTTTTTGCGTTTTGGGTTTTGGGGGCGGCTCCTGGGTTATTACAGAAAAGTCGGCCGCGCTTAAAGAGGCCAGATCCATGCTTAAAGCGGTAAAATCAGCAAAGCTTATATCGGTTTTATGCTTAAATTTTAAGGAAGCGTAGTCGTAGAGGTAAACAAAAATAAGTTGCGGTTTTTTATGCCAGAGGGTTAAATTTTCCTTAAAATTATCCCAAAATATATCCCGCTTTGCGGTTAAAGGCGCAAGGATAAGGGGGGGCTGAGCGCCGAGCGGTATTTTTATTTGTTCGGCGATTTTCTGTATCGTAGGGTTTTCGGGGGGATTATCTATATTTATCACCAAAGCTTTTTTTGTTTTCGGGTTGTAGGAAATAAACATAGGCTTATCGGTCAAAACTAAGATATTTACTGGGATATTTTGCCTTTCATAAATAATCTTTGCATTCGGCGCGGCAAAAAAACAAGCAAGCGCGCCGTAGATAAGGACGGCAAGCGCAAAATAAATAACAAGTCTTTGTCCTAATTGTCTGCGGAGATTGTTTTGTTCCATAATCTTATGCCGCGCGGGGCAAGCCATTTCTGCGTTTCCACCGTGAAAGCAAGTTTGACGGACATAGCGGCCCTCATGCCGGCCTCAAGCGATTGCAGCGCGCAGGCGAAAACTTTTTTTGCGTCTTTTCTGGCTCTGTCTTTGCTTGCCATATCTGCGATAAAAAGTATTTTTTCCAGCAGGGACATATCCAGCCTGCCCAGCGTATGGTTTTTAATGGCGTTTAAGACATCGGCGTCTT
The DNA here is from genome assembly GCA_964571655.1 of uncultured Elusimicrobium sp. Taxonomy (GTDB): domain Bacteria; phylum Elusimicrobiota; class Elusimicrobia; order Elusimicrobiales; family Elusimicrobiaceae; genus Proelusimicrobium. Next base: position 2,361 of record CAZNCX010000037.1, read on the forward strand.
TGACGCCAAATTTATGCTCGGCCATATCGGCTGAGACTTCCGCGTGCAAAAGCGAGGGGGAATATTTACAAATATCGTCAAAATCCTCCACCGCAAGATTGTGCTCAAAGCAATATTTGATAAGCTCGCCGTTTGTCATGCACTTTGCGCAGTCGTGCAAAATGGCGGCAAGCGCGGCCTTTTCGCGGTCGGCGTTGTAAAATTTGGCAAGTTCCGTCGCGGCCTGCGCCACCAGCTTTACGTGCAGGTAGCGGTTTGGCTTTAAGTTTTGCGAGAGCCATTTGTGCAGATGCAGCCCGTACATGCAGTTTTGCTCAATGGCGTCGGCGGTGCAGTGCGGCAAATCGTTTGGGACTATGCCGTTTGAAAGTATCGCAAGCCGCAGCGTCGTTGAAGACATCAGCGGGAAGTTGCCCTCCATCATAATGTAGGGGAAGTTCTTTTTCTCTGTGCAAAAACCTTTGCGCTTGCCGGCGATTACGGTACAGTTTTCAAAAATATAGGGGCTGTTTTTCCAATTTTCCATTGAGTTTAGGCAGTCCGCCCCGACAAGAAGATAAATTTGCGCGTTAGGATAAAGTTTTTTTACTCTTTCCACCGTTTCGTAGGTATAGACGACGCGTGCCTGCTCAAGCTCAAAATCGTCAAAAATTATGTTGGGGGAAATGCCGCTTAAAGCTGCGCGGGCCATTTCGCGGCGGACTTCAAATGGACGCAGGGATTTTTCTTTATAAGGCGAACAGTACGCCGTAAAAAGATGTATTTTGTCGGGCTGCAGCTGCGCCGTTGCCGCCTTAAGAAGGCTGCAGTGGCCTTTATGGACAGGGTCAAAACTTCCGCCGTAGATGAGTACTTTCATAGTGTAAACCTTTATTTAATTAAATTTAACGGTCTTAGCTTTTAAGCAGGAGCTCGGCCGTTTGCTTACCGCCGAGGAGGGAACGCTCCATAAAAGAATATTCCCATGCGCCGTATCTGCCTGTTAAGTATATATTTTGTCGCGCTAGCCAGTCAATAATATTTGCGCGCGCCTGCTCATATTGCGCGTCTTCAATCGGATAGGCGTAAGGTATATAAAGCCAGTCTTTAACTAATATTTTTGCCTCTTTGCCAATAAAGCCCAAATTTCTAAGGAGGGCGATGGCGCGCGTTTCCAGCTCTTTAAGATTAGGCTTTTTTGCGTTTTGTTCAAAAGCAAATTCCACGTAGAGGCTGGAGCAGTTTTTAGGCGTCATATTTTGCGCAAATGCGCTTTGCGCGCCGACGCGGTAAAAAGGATATTTATCTTCGGGGAAGTAGAACCAGTGCCCGTTTTTTGTCGGCCCTTGGAAGCCTATGTTTAAGACGTAGACGTTATTGTGTTTAAGCGCATTAAAATCGCGTTTTAAGGCATAAGGCAGGCCTTTTATCATATCGCCCAAAGTTTTAAGCGGGGCTGTGCTTACAAGTTTTTTATATTTATAGGTTTTAGCGGCTGCAGTTACGGTTTTATCTTTAAGATTTATGCGCGTAACAGGCGCGTTTAAGACGGGCGGTTTTATTTTGTCTAACAGCGCGTCGCACAAAGCTTTGCAGCCGCCTGCCTTGGGGTAGAAGAAAGAGGCATTGTATCCGAAATCTTTTTTGCGTTTTACATACGCGCCTTTTATAATATCTTCCAAAGTGTTTTTTGGTATAAAATGCGCACACCAGCCATGCCCCATTTTATCTAAGTCAAACCGCCAAAGCTTTGAGTTATAGGGCAGCATAAAATATTTGCAAATACCCTCACCGTAAGCGCAGAGCGCCCATTTCTTGAAAGAGGGCTGTTTTTGCGGATCAAGGCCTTCCCTGAAGGCCTGCAAAACGCCGCTTACGCATTGGCTTATAATATCCTCTTTGAGATAAGCAAGATTGTTTTGGAACGGGTAAGGAACAAGAGTGTCGCAGACGTAAACATAAGCTTCTCTTTTAAGCAAGGCGGCGTTTTGCCCCAGCAGTTTTTTTGCAAGCTTAAGGCCGTCTTTGGTGGCTATATGCAGCAGGTGCCCGCTGAAGTCAAAGGTAAAGCCCTCTTTTTGATAAGACGTGCAAAGGCCGCCCGCGAAGGGTTCTTTTTCCAAAAGAATATAATCCTTAAATCTCTTGTTTTCAAGGTGATAGGCGCAGGACATTGCGCTTAACCCGCCGCCTATTATAATTATTTCGCTGTCCATTTATTTATTCCTCAGAAAGATTGCAAAAGCCGCGATATCGGCAATTACCACCGCGTAAATTACGGCGGCGACTGCGGCGTCGGCCTTTGTTATCCAAAACGCAAGCGCGTCGTAGGAAAGCGCTGCCAAAGCGGCAAAAAGAACTATGTTCTTTTTGCTTAAACCCGCGCGCATAAGGCGCAGGGGGAAATGGTCCGCCGTTCCGCGCAGGGGCGATATGCCTTTTGCCAAGCGCACTACGCTTACAAAACAGGTGTCAAAAATCGGGATAATTAAAATCAGTATAGGCACAAAAACGGCCCACGGGTTTTTTGCGCTGTACTGCGCGCCCAAAGCCAAAGCCGCCAAGATAAAACCGAGCAGAGTGCTGCCCCCGTCTCCGAGGAAAGTTTTTAGTTTTTTGCCGTGATTATAAGGCCAAAAACCCAAAGCCGCGCCGCAAAGGGCAAGGGCGGCAAAATTGACGTAAATAAACTCAGATGGCAGCGATATAAGCGCAAAAGCCAAAGCGGCCAGAACGGCTTGGCTTACGGCCAGCCCGTCCATAATATCAATAAGGTTAAAAGCGTTGGTAAGGCCTACTATCCACAAAACGCTTAAAATACAATCATAGGGCGCGCCGAAGAGTTTTATTGAGATATCGTATTTAACCAGTATAAGCGCGGCCGTTATCTGGAAAAATAATTTTACGTAAGCGTTTAAGCCCTTTGGTTTTTTTAAGTCGTCAATTACGCCGAGCGCAAAAATTATCGCCCCGCCAAAGAATATGCCGCGCAGATTATGCAGGGTGCCGCTTGGAAAATTTGTCATAAAACGCACTAAGAGCAAAGCCGCAAAAAAGCCCAGCGCAAGCGCGGCCCCTCCGGTGGAGGGTACTGTTCCCTCGTGATTTTTAAGCTGTGTCGGGCTGTCTTTTAAGACGCAAAACAGGTATTTGCGCGCCAAAGGCTGGGCGGCCGCGCTTATTATAAAAGAGGCAAGAAAAGCAAAAAAATAAAGAAAAATCTCGGGCATAATAATATAATATAAAAAGCGGGGGGTTAAAGTATAGATGAAAATAAAAAGATTTCGTTTTCCGCATTTAATTATTTCTGGTTTTATTTTAAGTTTTTTGCTCTGTGGGTGTTTTAGCGCAGTAAAAGACGGGGGGACAGTTGCGCCGACGCGCAACTACGCGGTTTTGTCTGCGCCTGAGGCGGGCGCGGCGACTTACGTCTTTAAGCTTTCTCTTCATGCAAAAAAGCAATATTCCTCCCTTCTTTTTATCTGCGCGCGCCGCCCAAACGGCGAGGCGCAAATTAAGGTTATGGGCGGTTTTATTACAAAATTTCTTTTAGCTTCTTATAAAGATGACAGTTTCCAATATGATTTCATTATGAAAGGTTTTATGGACGCGCGCTCGCAGGAAACTTTTGAAGACATTTCGCGCGTTTTGCTCGGCGCGCCGGCGCGCTTTATAAACGCGACGGTTAATACTGCTGGGGAGGAAGTTATATCTTTCCGTCAGGGCAAATATCTCAATAAATATTATTTCAAGGATGGCAAAAACTATCCTTATAAAATGGAACAGATACGGACAATAGTTAAAAAAGTGTTTATTTTTGAAGACTACGAAGTCTTTGGCGGCAGGCTTTTACCCAAAAAGATAACGGTGAGAGACGGCTATAACATAGTATCAGCCGAGCTGGAACTCCTGAGTGCAAAATAGGGCCGCTCTTCTTTTCTCCTCAAAAAATGTAAAATTTATATATAAGCTGTATATAGGTGTATAAAGGTCTCTATAGAAGTAAAAGCGCTTTTTTGCGCGCGTCGCTTTGCGGCGGGTGTATGTATAAACCGATTTTGCTTTTAATTGCGTCAAATATTTTTATGACGTTTGCATGGTACGGGCATCTAAAGTATAAGGACAGGGCGCTTTGGCTTGTAGTGCTTGTCAGCTGGCTTATTGCTTTTGTGGAGTATTGTTTTCAGGTGCCGGCAAACCGCATCGGCCACGCTTATTACAGCGCGGCGCAGTTAAAAGGAATGCAGGAAATAATTACGCTGGCCGTTTTTGCCGTCTTCAGCGTTTTATATCTGAAAGAAAGTCTGCGCTGGAATCATTATGTCGGCTTCCTGTTTTTGATAGTAGCAGCGATGTTTATCTTCAAAAAATAAAAAATTATTTATTGCAGTTGCAGGCGGGCGCGGCGCGCTTTGAAGTTATTATGCACGTCATTGCAAAGGGATATATGCAAAGCGCAATTGTTTTAAGTGCAGTTCCGTGCGCCGCGCTAAAGCGCGCGGTGTAGAAATCAAGCAGCAGCATTATAAAAACGCAGCCGAAGATTAGGCTTAATTTTCGGTACTCGTATTTAATCGGATAGTTTTTCTGAAGGAAAATAAACAAACTTGCCGCCATAACAAAATAACTTATTAAAATAGCCCAGCCCGCGCCGATAATACCCGCGCGCGGCACTACGGTAATATTGGTAATCACGCTTGCAAGTGCGCCGCCAAGGGTAATCCACATTAGAACGCGCGTTTTTTTGGTCAGCACGGGGGCTATCATAAAGTTTATATAAAAGCCGTAAAAGAGATAGCCGCCTAAAACAAGCGGTATTATTTTTATGCCGCCCCAGTAATTTTGATGGATAAGATGATATCCCCAAAAAGAAGTTTTAATTATGGTCGGCATCAGAAACGCAAGCCCCAAAAACACCCACGTTGAGACGGCGGCAAAATAAGTAAATATCTGCGCAAAAATTTCTTTGCAGTTTTCTTTTGCGCTTTCCTGTATAAAAAAGGGCCGCCACGCCTGATCAAACATTGAAACTACAAGCATCATAAAAACGCCGATTTTGAAATTAGCCTGATAAACGCCCACCGCACTTAACCCCGCCAGATGCGACAGCAGCGGCTTATCTATAACGTTTACCAAAATGCTTGCCGCGCCGGCGGGCACAAAAGGCCATGCGAAAGTAAACATTTTTTTGAAGAGCGTCTTGTCAAAATTAAAATGCAAATCTTCTTTTATCACAAAAGCAAGCAGTAAAAGCGACGTGCAGGAAGCAAATATCCCCGCGATAAAAATGCCCTCAACTCCCGTCTTAAAATAAGCCAGCGCCAAAATATTGCCGACAACATTTACCGCTATGGAAGCCGTCCTCACGCCCACAAAATGCCACGCGCGGTGTTCAAAACGCAGCTTTGCAAACGGCACTATATTAAGCGCATCAATTGCCATCACCGCAGAGGAAAGTTTTATAAGGTTTGCATTTTTTGCGCCTATGCCCAAGCACTGCGCTATTAGCGGGCTTGAAGCAAAGATTATCGCAGATAAAATAAAAGCCGTCGCAAGCACCGCCAAAAACGGGGTGGAAAAAGAGTCCTGAGCTCCGTCTTCCTGACGGAAGCGCAAATAGGCTTGGTCCATGCCGTACTGGTAAATTATGTTAATGAGGGCCATGAAGGCAAATACGGTAGCAACAACACCGTAATCGGACGTGGCAAGATAATAGGTATAGACGGGAACAAGAAAAAAGTTAAACAGCCTTGCGGCAATCGTTGAAGTGCCGTAAATTAAAGTTTCCTTGCCCAGCCTTAAGACATTGTTAAACATTTTTTATTTCTCGCGGTACGTTTTACCGCCGCGGCGGTTTGGCAAAATAAAATTCGGCTGATCTAGCAAAGGGGCAGCAAATCTTTAAGGATTTTATTAAATTTGCCCTCAATTTTTTTGCCTTCGGCCAAAGTTTCCTGATGGCTTATGGGTTTTTTTGAAATCCCGCTGGCAAGGTTTACCGACCAGCAAAGCCCGCAGACGCGCATACCCGCCTGCTTTGCGACAAGCACTTCGGGCACGGTGGACATACCGACTACGTCTGCCCCCAAAGTCTTAAAAGCCTTAATTTCAGAAGGCGTTTCAAAATTAGGCCCGCTTACGGCAAGATAAACGCCTTCTTCGGCGTTAATTTTATGTTTCTTTGCTATTTTAAGCGCGCTTTGGCGCAGCGTTTTATCGTAAGCCTGGGACATATCAAAAAACATAGGGCCAAACTGCGGCTCGTAATTGCCCACAAGCGGGTTTGTGGCCATAAAGTTTATGTGGTCTTTAAGAACGCAAAGGCTGCCCGGCACAAGTTTTTGGTTTAGGGAGCCCACGGCCGCCGAAACAATTAAAGTCTGCGCCCCCAGCATTTTAAGCGTCCGTACCGAGAGGGCCAAATCTTTCATCGCGTGGCCTTCATAGTAGTGGAAACGCCCCTGCATAACAACAATTTTTTTGCCTTTATATACGCCAAAAATTAAATTGCCCGTGTGGCCTGCGACGGTGCTCTTCAAAAAACACGGGATATTTTTATAGGGTATTACGGTTTTATTTTCCAGTTCGGGCACGCTGTTTGCAAGCCCGCTGCCTGTGATTATCGCAATTTGCGGAGCGAAATTTTTAGTCTTTTTGTTAATATAGGCCGCCGCTTTTTTTATTTGTTCAAACTGTGTCATAGACATCTCCTATAAAATATATTTATCGCTGCCAAAAGCGTTTTGCAGATGTTCCAATTTGCCGTCTGTTATTGTTATTATATCAAACCGAAGAGAGCCGTAGGAAGGCTTTTCCTGTTTAATATAAAAAAGTGCTGTTTTTATAATGCGCTCTTGTTTTGCGGGCGTAACTGCGCCCAGCGCGCCGCCGTATTCTTTTGCAAAAGCGCCTTCGCGCAGTTTAACTTCAACAAAAATAAGTTCGTCTTTGCGGCGGGCTATAATATCAATCTCGCCGCTTTTGCAGCTGAAATTGCGCTCTATTATTTTGCAGCCCAGTTTTTTAAGGGCCTCTGCGGCGGCCTCTTCCCCGACGTTGCCTTTGCGCCGCTTGAAGCTAAACATTTGCTTCCTCTTTTTGCGCTTCTTTTTGAATAATCTGCGTTTTCGCCAAAGTGCTTTGGCGCGCGGGGCCGCAGTAAAGCAGGCCGCCGCAGAGGGATAAAACGGGCTCAAAAGTTTTGCGGTGCTGCGGGCACGGGCCGTAAGTTTTTATCGCCTCAATATGCGAGGCGCAGCCATAACCCTTGTGCGCGGCAAAGCCGTAGAGGGGGTATTGTTTGTCAATTATGCGCATAAAATTATCTCTTGTTACTTTTGCAATTACGCTTGCCGTTGCAATGGCAAGGGACTTGGCGTCCCCGCCTATAAAAGTTTTCTGCGTGCAGGAAATTTGGGGTATAGCGCGGTTTCCGTCAACGGCGGCAAAAATGTTTTTGCCGTCAAATTTTCTAAGCGCGCGGCGCATGGCAAGAAACGTTGCCTGCAAAATATTTATCTCATCAATTTCGCGCGCGGTGGCAAAACCTGTTGCGTAAATTACGGGCAGGCGCGTGAGTTCGGCAAATAATTTCTCCCGCTTTTTGGGGGATAGTTTTTTGCTGTCGTTTATCTGCAAAAGCGTTTCGTTTTGATAAAGGTCCTCTGGCACATAGCACGCGCAGGCAACGACGGGGCCGGCAAGCGGCCCTCTGCCCGCTTCGTCCACACCGACCAAAAGTTTTTGGCCCAGCGCGGGCAGGAGTGTTTTATCAAAGGCGTTTAGCATAACTAGATTTTAGCAAATCTTTTTAGCTTGCGCGTCTTCGCCGCGCTCTTTTAATTGTGCGCTTTGACGCACGCTCAACAAATAAGCCAATACCTGCAAATTCCAAGCTTCGCTTTT
>CAZNCX010000038.1:0-9695 GCA_964571655.1 uncultured Elusimicrobium sp.
TGCCGTGGGTTACCACTATATTTTTTTCCTTACACGCGCGGCAGGTTTTCAGGATTAAAGCGCGGTCCTTTTCCGTCATAAAAAGACTGTCTTTAAGCATAAGCGGGGTAATTTTTACGGGCAGTTTGCAACGCCCGAGTTTTAAGATTTCCCTTAAATGGGTTTTTGCAAAAAACAATTCCCCCGTCAGCTCGTTATATTCCTTATCAAAAGTTCCGCCTGTAACTATTATGCGAAGAGCCATAGGGCCTCCTTCCAAAAAATACTTTTAATAATAGTATAATATATTTGTTAACTTTGCACGAGACAAGAGAGGTTTTTTATGTCAGTAAGAGTACGTTTTGCGCCCTCGCCCACGGGGCATTTGCATATCGGCGGGCTGAGGACGGCGTTATTTAATTATTTATTTGCAAAAAAAGAAGGCGGCACATTTATCTTAAGAATTGAAGATACCGACGAAGAACGCTCAACTGAAGAATCGGTAAAAGCCATTTTTGACGGTATGCTTTGGGCGGGCCTTAACTGGGATGAAGGCCCTATGCCTGACGGTACAATAAAAGGCCCGCACGCGCCCTATTATCAGGCGCAGCGTGCCGACGAGGGCCTCTATAAAAAATATATTGACCAGTTGCTTGCCGAAGGCAAAGCCTATAAATGTTACTGCACGCCGGAGGAACTTGAAGAAATGCGCCATGAAGCTCAGAAAAATCATCTCCCTCCGCGCTACGGCGGCAAATGCCGCAATTTAACTAAAGAACAGCAGGCCGCCCTTGAAGCGAGCGGCAGAAAATACGTAGTGCGCTTCAAAATGCCGACGGAGGGGGAAACCGTCTTTAACGATTTAATCCGCGGAGAAGTCAGTTTTGCAAACAAAGATTTGTATGATCTTGTTATACAAAAAACAAGCGGATATCCGACGTATAATTTTGCCTGCGTAATTGACGATAATCTTATGGAAATGACGCATGTTATCCGCGGCGATGACCATATTTCCAACACTCCCGCCCAGCTAAATATTTACAAAGCTCTTGGCTGGCAGCCGCCTGTGATGGCGCATTTGTCAATGATACACGGGCCCGACGGCACAAAGCTTTCCAAACGCCACGGGGACACCAGCGTTATGGAATATAAAAAGCAGGGCTATCTGCCGCAGGCTCTGATAAATTATCTTGCTTTACTGGGGTGGAGCACGGCCGACTCCCAACAGATTTTCGCTAAAGGCGAGCTGGAAGAAAAGTTTGATATTAAAGGCTGCCAAAAAAGCCCCGCTGTTTTTGACACCGTTAAATTGCAGTGGATGAACGGGGACTATATCCGCCAGCTTACCTGCGACGAACTTTACGCCGCCGCCAAGCCTTTTATTGACGAGGCCGGCTTTGCCAAAGGCGCAGACGAAGAATATCTTAAAAAAGTTATTGCCCTTGAGCAGGAAAAATATAAGACTTTAAGGGATATTCCCGCGCTTATAAATTTCTTTTTTGAAGACGTTAAGTACGAAGAAGAAGCGGTAAATAAAGTTTTTAAGGCCCCCACGGCAAAACCTGCGCTTGAGGCTATGCTAAAAGCTTACGGCGCCCTTGAGGACTTTACCGAGCAGCCTTTGGAAGCCGCCGCGCGCTCTGCTGCCAAAGAAAACGGCTTAAAAGCGGGGCAGGTTTTCCATCCTGTGCGCGTTGCCGTTTCTGGGCGCACAAACGGGCCTACTTTGTTTAAGATGCTTGAATATATGGGCAAAGAAATGGTATTAAAGAGAATGGGGACGGCGTTATCTCTTTGCTAAACGATGTTGGGTAAACGATGAAATACTGGTACTTAAAAGGGGAGGACCTCTTCGGCCCTGCTGAAGCGCGGGAAATTCTTCGTGATTCTGATTTCACGAAGGATACTCTTGTCTGTCCCGAACCTCACTGCGAAAAACAAAAATTTTGGAAGCCCGCTTACAGATATAATGAGGATTTTAATTTCTCTAAAGAAGAACTGCACGATATTCCCAAGGATACGGAAAACGGTTTTGAAATTGAAATTGAAGACCTAACAAAGAACCCTCTTTATGACTCCGAGGCGATAAAAGAAGAGGAACTCAAAGAAGAGGAAGCAAGAAAAGAACATAAAAAGCAGTCGGAAGATTTTTTTGTAAGAGCCTTAAGAGCAGAAGAAGAACCTTTATCCAAACCCCTCCCCAAACCGGAAGAAGAGCAAAATAAACTTGAGCAGATGCTTCAGGCAGACGAAGATACCCTCCCCACCGCAATAACAAGGGATTTTGCGCAGGATTACGGGGGCGAGATTTCAAACAAAACAAAGATTTTCATGAGGTCTGAACTTACAAATCCAAAGGAAATGTCTCAAAGTGAAAAAAAGGCCCTTGATCCCAAGAACATTGTCTTAAGACTTATGGGCACGGTGCCTTCGCGCGTTTTAGAGGTTCCTGCCACGGCCTCGGTTGCGCAAAACCCCGCTATGCAAAAGCAAAGCGCCGAGCCCGAAAATAAACCCGACACCTCAGAAGGCACTTTATTTACCCCGCGCCCAAAAACATTTGCTCCTGTGGTAGTTACCCCTGAAAAAGAGCTTATAACCGAAGTCCGCGCTTTGAAAAACAAGCCTGAAGACACCAGCTCCGGCCTGATAAAAGAGGGCGTTATAAAAGAAGACAATTCTTTTGAAGAGAACGAACAGGAAACCTATATAAGCAAAGAATTGCAGGAAGAACACGCACAGGCCGAAGGCGAAAACCAAGAAAACGAGCAGGAAGAGAAGCTGCCCGAAGTTCCCGTTCCGACATTTTTTGATACGGAAGGCGTTTTGGTACAAGGTGCGGGACAGGAAATTAAAAACCCTTCGGTTTCTGAAAATACAAAGACTGCTCCGTCCACATTTTCCGAAGCGGCAAATACGGAAGATAAAACGGCGGAGGCTTTCCCTATATCCCTGCCTAAAGCCGCCGCACAGGAAGACGACGAAAATGCCGAGGAAGAAATCCCTCATATTTTTGACAACAGCAATTCTGAGGACGGCATCTTTTCTGTTTTAGGCGCAAACAAGCAAAAACAAAATAAAAGTTTTGAAGATATTGACGAAGAAGAAAATATGACGCCGCAAGCAGATGCCGCGGCAAAGAAAGTACCCTCAACGATAAACGCGGTGCCGACTATTAACGGCAAAATAATCAGCTCTTTTGAAGGGCATTTTAACGCAAGAAGGCCTAGAAACGATATAATTTACATCTTAGTTCTTTTTATGGCGCTTATTATGGGTGTGGCTTTGTTTATGACTTTTGTTATGCAGGGCGGCAAGCCTAAAAAACCGTCTTATTTTGCTCAAAAAATGCAGGAGAGACAAAAGACCGAAACCCCTCCTCTGTCCGCGGCCTCTTTAGAAGGGGAGCAATCTTCCCCCGAGGCTGAGCAGATTTCCGAAGACGAGCTTGAAATAAATAAGCGCAGCGCGCAGAATATCGTAAAGGGCATTGCTTTAGAGCAGGAAGGCACAAGTCTTGTAGCCTATCTTGATAAAAAGTATGAAAGTTATAATACGGAGTGGCGGGCGGATTTGTTGCATGACGCCACTTATATTGTAGAATTTGTGGCAAGAAAAATAAGAAAAGAGCCCGTGCAGTACATTTTTTCCGTCAATCTTACGGAAGAAAAAGTGCAGGGCGATAATACTATAGCAAGGGAATTGCTTGCAAAAAAATAAACGGCTTAAAAAGGAGATATCCCTATGGTAACATTAGACGAGTTATTTCAAATTATGAAAGATAAAGGCGCTTCCGACCTGCATCTTACGGTCGGCATTTCGCCCGTTTTGCGTATTGAGGGGGGATTATTTGCCACGCCTTTTGAACCGCTTACGCCTGAAATGGTACAGTCCCTGATATATTCCATTATGAGCGAAGAGCAAAGACAAAGATTTGAAAGCAGCAACGAACTTGATTTTGCTTTCTCCTTAAAAAGCATAGGCCGCATGAGGGTAAACGTTTACCGCCAGCGCGGATCTGTCGGGGTGGCCATAAGGGCGATACCTTTTGAGTTTAAGACTTTCAGACAGCTTGGCTTGCCTTTGGCTGTTGATAATCTTGTGCATTTAACAAAAGGTCTTGTGCTTGTAACAGGGCCGACCGGATCGGGCAAGAGCACGACGCTTGCCAGCATGATAAACTTTATTAACGAAAATTACGGCTACCATATTATGACGGTGGAAGACCCCATTGAGTTTGTGCACGAACATAAAAAGAGCATTGTAAATCAAAGAGAAGTAGGCGCCGACACCAAAGATTTTGCCACGGCCCTGCGCTACGTTCTAAGGCAGGATCCAGACGTTATTTTAATCGGCGAAATGCGCGATTTGGAGACAACGCAGCAGGCACTTAACGCGGCGGAAACGGGGCACCTTGTCTTTGGCACTCTGCATACCAGCGACGCTATGCAAACCATTAACCGCATAATAGATATGTTCCCCGCAAACCAGCAGGAGCAGGTAAGAACTCAGTTTTCCTTTGTGCTGGAAGCGATTTTATCCCAACAACTTTTACAAACTGCAGACGGCAAAAGCCGCGTGCTTGCGCCCGAAGTACTTTTGGCCACGCCGGCCGCGCGCGCTCTTATAAGAGACAGGAAGACAGAACAGCTTGTTCACGTAATACAAACCAGCCAAAAAGCCGGTATGATGACAATGAACCAGAGTCTGGGCGATCTTTATATGGCCAACACCATAACCTATCAGGAAGCTATTTTCCACTCCAGCGACGTCAACGATCTCAAAAGCTATCTTGACCAGCATATGCGCTGATGCTTTTTGCCTCTATATTACTTCACACGCAAACAAAAAACGGGATTTTTTAATCCCGTTTTTTGTTTTTCCCCGCAATTTTCTTTTTATCAAAACAAATTGCGCTTAGCGGGAGTTGAACCCGCATCTTCGGCTTCGGAGGCCGAGGCTCTATCCATTGAACTATAAGCGCATTTTTTACTTCAGCTTTTTTTTACTTCGGCTTTTTAGTTTAGGCTTCGTTTTCGCGGGCTTAACTACCTGTTCGCTCACGCTCACTGCCGCGGTAGTCTGCGCCCGCTCAGGCCTTGCCTAAACTAAAAATCCTCGTAAAAACCTTCGTAAAAATATTCATAAAACAAAAACATTGCCATTTCAGATAGTACCGCTTCGGACAGTTAAAAAATTACTTAACTTGCTTTCCAACGCGCTCGTAACCTTTTGCGGAAATAATTTTTACCTTAAGAATTTTCCCCGCTTCAACAGGCGTTTGAAAGCGCAGCGTGCCGTCAATATCAGGCGCGTCCTTATATGTGCGTCCGATGTTTGCGCTGTCGCTTAGGGCTTCTACAACGCTGCCCGTTATTTTTCTGTTTATTGCGTCAATAACGCGGCTTTGGGTCTTTTGCAGTTCAAAAGCGCGCGCGTGTTTTATGGCCGTTGGTATCTGCCCTTTCATATCGTAGGCGGCCGTGCCTTTTTCGCGGGAATACTCAAAGACGCCCACATTATCAAATTTATATTCCCTTACAAAAGCGTTTAGTTCTTCAAAATCCCTGTCGCTTTCCTGAGGAAATCCGACGATAAAATTTGTCCTTATCGCAATATTTGGCATTTCCGCGCGCAGCATTTGCAAAACCTCTTTTATCTTCTGGGGCCCGCAATGGCGGCGCATATTTTTCAAAATTTCTGCGCTTATATGCTGCAGCGGGATATCAAGATAATTAAAAATTTTCTCTTCTGCTGCCATAATTTTTGCCAATTCTTTTGTAACGCGGTGCGGATAGGCGTACATTATTCTTATGCGCTCAAGTTCTTTTATTTTAACCAGTTTTTTCAGCAGTTCTTCAAGGCGCGGCTTGCCGTATAAATCGGCCCCATAGGAAGTTGTATCCTGCGCTATTAAAGAAAATTCTTTTACGCCGTTTTGCGCCATAATGCTTGCTTCTTGCACCACTTCTTCAATGGGTTTTGAGCGGTAAACCCCGCGTATAAAAGGTATGGCGCAGTAAGCGCAGCGGTTATTGCAGCCGTCGGCAATTTTAAGATAAGCGCTGTGGGGCAAAGTAAGGCTTATCTTATACTCGGGGCTGTGGAGGGTTTTTGGGATAGGGGCAAAGAACTGGCCCTTTTTCTCAAATATATTTTCAATATCGGCCTGTTTTGCTAGCGAGAACACATTATCCACCGCAGGAAATTGTTTTTTTATTTCTTTGCCCAGCCGTTCTGCCGCGCATCCCGTTACCAAAACTTTTTTTATTTTACCCTGCTCTTTAAGTTTAAGCGCAAATTTAATATTTTCCCGCGCTTCTTTTAGCGAAGAGGCTAAAAACGCGCAGGTGTTTATTATAATTGCCTCGGCTTCGTTTAAGTCAAAAGTCAACTCGTGACCATAGGCTGCGAGGCGCGCGCTGAAGTCCTCGCTGTCGGTAAGGTTTTTGGGGCAGCCCAAGCTTATTAAATAGAATCTCATTATATATAGGATATCAAAATTTCAAAGCCAAATAAAATTTGCTATCATTTTGTAAGGTGCAAAGCGCGCCGAGGAGGTATTTTTATGAAGCGTTCATTACTCTTAATTGTATGCGCCGCGTTTTTAGGGGCCTGCGGCCAGAAAGAAGGGGGGCAAATCGGCGGCAGAAAAGTCGCGAGGACCAATCAATATGAGACTATGCGCGGCTCCCTGCAGATATTGCCTTTGGGGCATTCTTCTCTGCTTCTTAAACTAAACGATAAAATTATTTATGTTGATCCTTTCAGCAAAACGGCGGACTATACAAAACTTCCCAAGGCGGACCTTATTTTAATAACGCACGCCCATAAAGACCATTTGGATAAAGCCGCAATTGACGCCGTTAAGAAAGAGGGGACCAGAATTCTTATTTCTAAAAATTCCCAAAAGGAACTGCCTGAGGGCAAGGTTATTCCTAACGGCTACGGCGCAATTTTTGAAGGCGTTGAGATAAGCGCCACGCCTGCCTATAACATCGTCCATAAGAATAGCGATGGCAAACCTTTCCACGCGCGCGGCGACGGCAACGGATATCTGCTTAATTTTGGGGATTTCAGGCTTTACATAGGCGGCGATACGGAAAATATTCCCGAGCTGGAACTTCTGCGCGGCGTTGACGTCGCTTTCCTGCCCAACGATCCGCAGTATACTATGGACGACGTTATGTTTGTTGACGCTGTGGAAAAAATGCAGCCTAAATCGGTTTATCCCTATCACTACGATAAAATAGATAAAGCCAAACTGCAAAACGCTGTGGGCAAAGATATAAAAGTAAAATAAAAATTTGTTTTTTTTACGTCGGGGCCCGCAAAAGACTAAATAATTTTAGGTCTTTTGTGGGCCTTGACAATTACAAGTCCAAGTCTATAATATCGTTAAGGCTGCAAAGGGCGTCTTAGGCGGGTGTTGTGAGCGCGGGCAGCGGTGCCCCGTCATAACGATAAGCCTCCTTAAGTAAGTTGACCCGGCAGTTCTTAAAGGAATAGTATAAATGACCAAAGAGTCACTAACTAACTAAACCCCCGATATGATACGCGGGGGTTTATTTTTTTGTCCTGAAAATTATCTTCTTAAAGATGCGGCTTAGGTTGGCGGGATTTAGCGGATATGCGGGTCCAAAATATCGCGGTAAGCGTCTCCCAAGAGATTCCACCCCAGCACAAAAAGCATCAGCGCGCCTCCCGGCACGGCCACCGTGTGCCAATAGGCCAAAGCGTCGCCGTGGCGGCCCAAAATCCAGTTGCGCGAAAGGGCGACAAGCTGTCCCCAGTCGGCCGTGCCAAGCGGCGCGCCTAGCCCCAAAAAGCTTAGAGAGGAGGCCGTCAGCACAATATATCCTATATCCAGACTTGCTACTATAATGACGGGATAAATTATATTAGGCAGGATATGCTTAAAGAAAATTCTTCTTCTGCTTGCGCCCAAAGCGGTTGCGGCCAAAACAAAATCCCTTTCTTTAACGCTCAAAACGTCCCCGCGTATTAGGCGTGCGTAAGAAGGCCAGGCAACTACGGTAAGGGCCAGCATCATATTTTTTAAGTCGGGTCCCAGCATAGCGGCAATTACCATGGCAAGCACCATTGAAGGTATGGCAAAAACAACGTCGGTTATGCGCATCAAAACCTCGTCCCACCAGCCGCCCAGGAATCCCGATGCTCCGCCTACAAAAATCCCGATAAGCAAAGCAAAGAATACAACCGTTACGCCCACCTTAAAAGCCATGCGCGCGCCCCAAACGGTGCCGTAGAAAATATCGTACTGATTTTCCGTAGTGCCGAAAATATGCTGCGCGCTTGGCGCTGCGGGGGCGACTTCGTAGCCGGCCTGCGGCATTTTATAGGCGTTCTGCGACACGGCGGGCGCAAGAACGGGCGCAAAGAGCGCCATTAAGATAAAAAACAAAACTATGGCAAAACCGCAAAGGAAGTTTGCGTTTTTAAGAAGCTTTTTTATAAGTTTTTTATAATCCATAATTTTGCTTTTGCCCTTAGTTTGAAAATCTTATGCGCGGGTCCAGCGCGGTATATAAAATATCTGCGGCCAAATTACCTGCCACAAACAAACAGGCCACCATAAGCGAAAATCCCAAAACCCCCGCTATATCAAGCTGTTGCGCGCATTGCACGCCCCAGCGGCCTATGCCCGGGTAGTCAAATACGGTCTCCACTATAACCGTGCCGCCCAGAAGGCGTATAAATTGTATGCTTGAGAGGGTTACCACGGGGCGCAAAGCATTTACCGCCGCGTGCTTATAGATTATGCTTTTTTGGCTTAGGCCCAAAGCCGCAGCGGTCTTTATATAATCCTTATTAAACTCTTCCAGCATAGAGGAGCGCATTACTCGCACCATCAGCGCAAAGGAGCCCAGACATAAAGTAAGCGACGGCAAAATAAGATGGCGCAAAGTATCCAAAAAAACAAAGAACTTAAGGTTAAGCAGACTGTCAATCAAAAGAAAACCTGTGAAATGTTTGAAAGCGGGATTGTTTACTATCATATCGGAACGCAGGCCCAGCTCCCCTGGCGGGAACCAGCGCAGCTTGCCGTAGAAGAACATTAGCAACAAAAGCCCCAGTACAAATATCGGCACTGAAAACCCCGCAAGAGAAAACATACGCAGAAAATTATCCAGAAATTTATCCTTATACTGCGCAGAGATAATGCCCAGCCAAATCCCGAAAAATACCACCAGCAGCATAGTGCAAACGGCCAGCTGTACGCTTGCGGGCAAATAGGCTTTTATCGCCTGACTGACAGGCATTTTTGCCGTCTCGCTGTAGCCGAAATCGCCCTTAAATATTCCCTTAAGCCAGCGGCCGTATTGCACTATAAGCGGATCGTTTAGACCGTATTGGTTTATGACTTGGTCTATATTTGCCATTTGATGGGCGTCCTTGATGTAGAGCGCCGCGCGCATCTGCGGGGACAGGCGCGCCGTAAGCAGGAATAATAAAAACGAAACGCCCAGCAGGACCAGCGGCAGCATCAGAAGGCGTTTTGAGATGTACTTTAGCATAAGTAAAGTTTACAAAAATATTAACAGCATATGGTAGGACAACGGCAAACAGCGGTTTGGTGTTAACGGCGGACATGTCGGGCGCGCAATCTTCCATTCTTTTAGTTCGCACGCTTGCGCGTGCCAAACGCACATAAGCTAAGATTGGCAAATGCCAAGCTTCGCTTTCTTTTGGCT
>CAZNCX010000038.1:9705-10170 GCA_964571655.1 uncultured Elusimicrobium sp.
CTTACGCGTGCCATACGCAAACAAGCCAATACCCGCAAAATTACAAGCTTCTCTTCTTCGGTTAAAAAACAGAAACAACGTGCGGTTTTTTGCTGTTGTCGTTATAAATAAAGGCCGTCATTGCGCGAGGCGACGAACAGTTGTATCGTGAGGAGCGCTCGGAAGCAATCTTCCAATCTTCTGTTGCCGTTTGCTGTTATCTTTAAGTTTTATATTAACTTTCCGATTTACTGTATGATGGAAGATTGCTTCCGAGTGTTCGTCCGTCTTCGCTAAAGCTACGACGGGACCTCACCTCGCGCAAAGACGTCGCTAATTGATAACGGCAAAAACGCGCGGCGAAGACGCGCGTGCCGTCCGTTAAACGCTTATTTGTAACACCTTGTGTGATTTTTTGATTTTGGATGTATTTTTGATTTTTAGCCGACGACACGTAGGAAGAAGAATGGGAACGAAGTGACTCTC
>CAZNCX010000039.1:0-5771 GCA_964571655.1 uncultured Elusimicrobium sp.
TAATTTCCCTTCGCACAATGTGTCAGGAAGGGGCGTGCTACGAGTTGCAGGAAGATGTTTTTGTTGATAAACGTTCGCCCGAGTTTATTAAATTTTTGCACGACGGCGTTATGCCCGCGCCGACGCTTGATTATCCTGCCGTATACGTTTTGCTCTCGTGGCAGACGCCGCGCGGCGGCCTTAAAACCTTAAAAGAAGGGCGTGCGGCCGATATGCAGTTTGGCGTTTTGCGCGTGGAGCGTTTTAAGAAGAATAAACCTTTCAGCGAGGAGGAAGAGTCCCTCCTGCTTGCGCTGGGGCGCGAACTTTCCGTAAAAGTAAATATGACGGAGGTGGACTATTATAATACGTCCCAGCTTCTGCGCGCTCAAGCGTTAAACGAGCTGGCTAAAGTTTTTGCCACCTCTCTTAGGTTAAGCGACAGCATTAACGAAATACTTAAAAACATACAAAAAACTTTCCATTTTGACAGGACTTCTTTGTACCTTCTTGACGTCAAGAAAAACAAATTTTCGGAAGCTTACACGGCCGACCTTTCCGGCGAAGTTAAAGAAATTGATGTTAAAGAAATGTATAAAGTGTTTTCTCTTGAGAACTATGAAGGCCAAAACATCTGCCCGCTTACGGCTCAAAACGATATAGTTTTAAGCCTGCCCCTGCGTTTGCAGAATAAAAATCTGGGCTGGCTGGTGTTTGACAATATGCTCTCTCGCGTGCCTATTGCAGAGGAAGATATTTTGTCTCTTAAGCAGTTTTCCTCCCAAATTGCCCTTGCGGTTGATAACGCAAGACTCTTTGAGCGCGTGCAGGAACTTTCAAATTACGACGAACTTACCAAACTTGCTCTGCGGCGGTTTTTCAAAGAAAATCTTACGCAGGAAATTTACCGTTCCAAACGCTTTAACCTCGCGCTTTCTTTAATTTTAATGGATATAGACCACTTTAAGGTTATTAACGATACTTACGGACACATCTTGGGCGACGAAGCCTTAAAAGCCGTCAGCGAAGTTATACGCCAAAGCCTGCGCCAAACAGATATTCCCTGCCGCTACGGCGGGGACGAAATCTTGATACTCCTGCCGCGCACAACGGGGGAGGAAGCAAAAAGCATAGCCAAAAGGCTTTCCGAAAGAGTCAGTAAAATAACGCTCCCCGCACGTTTAACGCGCGGGGAGGATATAAAACTTTCCGTCAGCCAGGGCATCGCGGTGTTTCCTTACGACAGTGATAATGCTTCTTCTCTTATCCAGCGCGCCGACGATGCTTTGTATTACGTCAAGGAACACGGGCGCGGTTTCTTTTCTCTTTACAACGAAGTAGCTTCCGAGTTGTCTTCTTATTGTTCCGACAAAACTATTGATTAAAGTTTCTGTTTGTTTTGCCTAAAACTCCGTATCCGTCAATATTAGGAGCTGATACGGGGTGAGGGAGGCAGTTTTTCGGAAGATTATTTATATTCGTAAAAGTGCTGTCAATTTTTGGACTTGGCTTAAAATCTTTAATTATAAATTTTGTCTCTGTTGAGAATAAGGTCTTCCATTTTTTCAAACTTATTGGTTTTTCAAGAAGAAATTTATCCAAAATAGTCTCGTACGTCTTGCCCTCGTATTCAAAGGTAAGAAGCGCGGCCGCGTGATAGTTCCATGCGGGATACAACTTGCCCGAAGGGGAATAAAAAAAGTCCTCCCCTTTAGGATTTAACAGTAGATTGCCTTGGGCGGGCCTCGCGTATATTTTCCTCACGTTTTTAAGAAGGGAGGGATTTACGGCGTTTAATTCCAGCGCAGCCTTGCAGGTAAAATAAGACAGCGCGTCGCACTCCTCCAAAACAAAACGATAGTAACATTCTTCTTTTGGCCCGCTGCCGCCCACTCTTGTCATGGCGTCAAGCATTTCAATAGGGTCAATTTTGTAATAGATTATGGCAGTGTTCCTGGCCGCCAATAAGGCGTTTTGTAAAAAATAATCCGCACTGATAGATACCGCTTGAGGAATTTCGCCTTCTTTGTCTTGCGCGGTTTGCGCCGCGCAAAGCAGCGGCGTTAAGACAACCAGAAACATCAGGATATATTTTTTCATAATCAAATTATAAACAACTTTCTAAAAAACGACAAGAGAAAAAAGACCTACGGCGTTCTAGGTCTTTAGTAGTACGGCTAAAAGTTCTTAATTAAGTCCGCAAGAATTTCGGCCAGCTGCATTTGGGCGGTACCCTCGTAAATTTGCAGAGCTTTTGCATCGCGCAGATATTTTTCCAGAGGAAAATCCCTCATATATCCTATACCGCCGCAAAGCGTAAGACAGGCGTTTGCCGTTTCGTCGGCTATTTTTGCGCCGAAGAATTTTGCGCTTGCGCTCTGCGCGCTTTGGCGCGGCGCTTTCATAATTTTCAGTTCCTGCAATAAAGTGGTTTTGTTCGCAATGGCATAATTTGCCGAGGGTATAAAATATTTATCGGTATCAGAAATTATTTTATAGGTCAAAGCGCGTGCGGCAGAGATTTTTGCATAAAGCTCTGCAAGAGTAAAACCTACCGATTGGAAATTTATTATATTTTGTCCAAACTGTTCACGTACTTTTAAGTATTTTACCGTCTCTTTAAGCGCGCCAAGGGCCACGCCCGCTGCCTGCGCGGCTACCGCCGGACGGGAATAATCAAATAACTGCTTTACTATAAGCAGGCCCTGGCCTTCTTCCCCGACAAGATTTTCTGAGGGGATTTTTACGTTTCTTAGAGCCAGATTACACGTAGGATTGGAGCGCAGGCCCAGCTTGTTTTCTTTTTTTGTTACCAAAAGTCCCTGAGTGTCTTTTGGGACGACAAAGAGAGAAATGCCCCTTGCCCCGCGCGCCGGATTTGTGGAAGCGGCAATAAGATAATAATCGGCGATTTCGCCGCTTGAGACAAAATGTTTTGCGCCGTTTAGGATATAAAAACCGTTTTCTTTTATGGCGGTGCTCTTTAACGCCGCCGCGTCGGAGCCGGCCGTGCCCTCAGATAAGGCAAAAGCCCACAGCTTTTCGCCGCGGGCGGCTTCTTTAAGCCAGTTTTTCTGCGTCTTGTTTTGCGCGCAAAATAAAACCGGCATAAGGCCAAGCGCCGTTGTGGCAAGCGGCATTGCAAGGCCCGCGCAGGTTTTTGAAAGTTCTTCAAGTATCAAAGATAAAGCCTTTAAGCCAAGGCCCGCCCCGCCGTACTCTTTAGGCAGCCATACGCCAAAAAACCCTGCTTCTGCCAATGCTTTTACGGCCTGCGGGCAGTATTGCTGCTCTCTATCATACTCTGCGCGCAGCGGTTTGAAAACCTGTTCTCCTATATCTTCTGCCTTAAGCAAAATTTCGTATTCTTTTTCATTGGAGTAAAAATCCATATTAACCCTCCCTTTACTTCTGTGTTAAACGGCCGTAAAGTTCCGTTTGCCGCTTTAGCATATTTTTTATGTCAAATTCCTCAAGGCCGACTGCCTGCGCGTTAAAAGCAAGTTTGCCGTCTAAAATGTCCAGTATCGCCTGCGCAAGGCTTTCATAATCGCCGCGCGGCGCAAGATATCCGTTTTGCCCGTCTTTTATCACTTCGCTTATCCCGCCGACGTTGTAGCAGGCGCAGGGTGTTTGCATAGCCAAAGCTTCAACTACCGCCATGGGCAGCCCCTCCCACAGCGAACTTAAAGCATAAACCCGCGCGCAGTAGAGCAGACAGGAACAGTCTTGGCGCCTGCCCGTCAAAATAAAGTTTTTTTGCAAATTAAGCTCTTTAACGAGCTCAAGGGTTTTTGCTTTAAGTTCGCCCTCGCCCAAATAAAGGAAAACGCTTTTTGGATTTTTTTGGCACACTATCTTTGCCGCGCGCACGGTGTCAAGGGGATTTTTTTGCGGCTTTAAGTTAGCTCCGCAGAGGATAATCTGCGCGTCCGGCTCAAGGCCTAGTTCTTTTAATTTAGCTTCTTTATCCTGAGGGGAAAAGCTTTCTCTTGTTACTATTTCTATGCCCGCGCGTATCAGGTGATGTTTTTGCGTTTGGCCTATTTTAAGGCGCAAAGCCTGCTGCATATCGCATTTTGATACGAAGATTAAGGCGTCGGTATATTTTGCAAGCAGCCTTTCAAGAAATATATAAAAGCGGCGTTTAAGAGGGTTTTGCCCGTCGTAAAAAGCAAAACCGTGCACGGTATGGGCTATTTTTATTTTTTGACTTTTTGCCCCCATTTTTTTATTTAACAACACGGCGGCCAGCCTGCCCAAAATGCCCGCTTTGGAGGAATGGGTATGCACAATGTCGGGCTTTATATCATGGAGTTTTTTTACGATTTGCCAAAAAGCGGATAAATCTTTTAACGGCGAAATAGGCCTTAGGAGATTATCTATAAAGATAAGATTCTTGATATTTTTTTTTGCGTCGGCGTCAAAAAATCCGCCGCGTCCGCAGAGAAGATACGCGTCAAAATTTTGCGGCAAATTTTGCGTACTGTAGAGGGCGCTTTTTTGCGCCCCGCCCAGCTCCAGTTTTGTTATCAGATAAGCGACTTTGGTATTTGCCATTGTGTTGACGTTTTTAAGGCGGGGTAAAAATATTCCAGTATTTCCGCCGCGCTTTTGCCTTCGTTTGCAAGGCCGTTTGCGCTTTCAAGGCAAAGGCCGCCGCCGAGGCCGGTGTCTGTGCCCATAAACAGATATTCTTTTGCCGAGCCTTTGCCAAGCGGCGTCCATATAAAGAAGTTGGAGCGCAGCGTGCCTGCCGTCAAAATAAAATCCGCCTCGTCAAAAGATGTTTCAACGCTGTCTTTTGCGGAGTAAAAACGCATCTTTAAGATTCTGCCCGAGGGGGAAAACTGCGACGGCTCAAAATATTTAAGCGCGCCGAGTTTGGGGTATTTTTGTCTGAAACGGGTGTCAATTTCTTTTACGGGCATAGCGTATATCCACTTGACCGAAGACCATTGCGAAGGATCCTTAGGAGCGGAAAATAAATCTTGCGGCATATTGGAAAGGGTGTACTTAAACAAGTTAACGGGTGTAAAAGAGTAATCCGATTTTTGCAGAGTATTTTTAATTCCCTCGTCGGTAACAAAGCCGCAGGAGCGGTAAATGCCCGCCGCGGCAAGTGTATTATCTTCTTTTATCAGCGCCGTGTCTTTGGTGGCGCGCGCGGCGTCTTTTGCGTATTGCGCCTGCATATTTATGCCGCCGTAGGTTACAAAAGAGCTGTTGTCGGGTATGTCAAAGAGGGAGCCTTTGCCTCCTCCGCCCAAAGCGGAAAGAAAATAAGTCCTGAGCGCGGTTGCCGCGGCCTCAAGCGCGGCGGGGGTTTTTATGCTTCTTGTAAGGGACATAAGAGAAGACGGCAAAATATCCTCAAGCCCGCTGTAATTGATTAGCAGCAGGCCTTCGTCTGAAGGCACGACAAGCAGCCTGCCCTTTAATTCTTTATCGCCTAAATTGGAGGCAAAGATGTTTTCGGCGCGAGCGTCTTTTACCAAAAATGTATATCCCTCTTTTTTCATTTCTATCATAAAGGGGCGTTTTGTGGAGAATTCCGCATTATTCCATTTATTTTTTATATGCGCGCCCTTATGCTCTTTGTCAAAGACAATGGTTTTCAAAGTAAAAGCTTCAATGTTTAGCACGTCTCCCAGTTTTTCGTCTTTAACGGTAAAATCGGCGCCGCCGACGTAGGTAAATTCCTGAAGAGGCGTCATTTGCGAAAAATGATTTGTGAAAAGCCCTACTCTTACAGGTATTGATTTTTCCTCGTCAGGCTTTTTGGAGTAAAT
>CAZNCX010000039.1:5781-10115 GCA_964571655.1 uncultured Elusimicrobium sp.
TTTAAGGTATTTTGATAATTTTTTCATTTTGCCCGAGATAAATTTATCGTTTGAGTCTAAGCTGAAAATATCGGCATAACTTTGCCACGCGGATATAAATAAATTCATTTTTTCTTCGCATTGGGCACGGTATTTCTGCGCCATATAATTATTATTATCGTGTCCGAGCGCCTGCTCAAAGAGCGTTTTTGCCGTCTTATAATTACCCGTATTAAAATTAGCGCGTCCCATAAAATAGACCGCATTTGAAATCATATAGGGATTTGAAACGTAAATACTTTGCAGCATAGGAACAGAGGCTTTATAGTCTTTTGCGTAAAAATCCGCCAGAGCGGTAATGTTCTTTGCGTTTGAGACATACTCAAAATCCGCCGTCAGGAAAAGCAGCGCGTCGTAAGCCTTATGCGCTTTTTTTATCTGCCCTTCGGCGGCAAGCGTCCAAACTTCAAGCATTTTATAAAAAGGTTCCTGCCCGTCAAGAGCGCTTGCTTTTTGCGCGGCGGCGGCGGCTTGTTTTAAGTTATCTTCGTAAAGGTTAAGCAGCGCCGCGTTTGCATAGGCTTCGGCCGCAATTTCAGGCCTTGCCGCCGCTTCATACTGCGCGCCCGCGTTTGCATAAGCCGCCAAAGCGTTTTTAATATCGCCGCTGCGATATAAATTTGCGGCCTCCTCAAGTTCCTGCGGGGAAGCGTAGGATAAAATGCTTTTTCTTATCACGTTCTCGTTGAGTTTGATGTCGGGCAGGCGCGCTACCGAAAGCGCGCTTGCAGCGGCCCTCTCGGGCGGGGTTTCCAAAGTGTCTTCTTTATCTTCCTGTTCTTCGGTTTGTGCGGGGATTTCCTGCGCGCTTTCGTCTTTGTCTTCAGGCGCGCCCGCTTCGGCTGGGAGGGTATCCGTCGCCGCGCCCGCGTTTTGCGCTTCATCTGGGGCGGCGCTCTCTGCGGGCTCCGTCTGCTTAGGCTGTTCGGGCGGGGTTTGCTCCTGCTTGAGCGCAGCCGTCTGCGCCGTCTGCGCGCTCTGCGCGAAAACGCAGGGTATAAGCAAAGCGGTTAAAACCGATATAAGGAAAATACTTTTCATAATATAATTATAGCAAGAAAATACGGCGCGGGTAACAGCGCGCCGTATTATATGCACTAAAGCTGCGGGAAATAACGCTCAGTCTTTTTTAACTATTGCAAGGCCAAGTTCGTCCAGCTGGTTTTGGTCCACGGTATTTGGCGACTCTGTAAGCGGGCAGAAAGCGGCCGTTGTCTTGGGAAAAGCGATTACTTCTTTTATGGAAGTCTCCCCGCACAAAAGCGCGCTGAGCCTGTCAAAGCCGAGGCCAAATCCGCCGTGCGGCGGCGCGCCGCACTCAAGGGCGTTTAAGAGCATGCCAAAACGCCTTGCGCTTTCTTCTTTGGAATATTTCATAAGAGCCAAAATCTTTTCCTGCACATCTCTTCTGTGATTGCGTATGGAGCCGCTTGCAAGTTCCGTCCCGTTAAGCACCATATCAAATTGATAGGCGCGCACGGCAAGCGGGTTAGTGTCAAGGAGGGGTAAATCTTCTTCAAGCGCGGCGGTAAAGGGGTTATGGGCGGCGTCGTATCTTTGTTCTTCTTCAATATATTCCAGCAGGGGGAAGTTCATTACCCATAAAGGCGCCCATTTCTTTTGAGGTTTAAGTTCCAACACTTTTATAAGCTCTTTGCGCAGCGCGCCCATAAAGAGGGCGCAGATATTTTCCTTGTCTGCGCCAAGGAAAATTGTTGAGCCTTCCTGCGCCTCAAGAGCATTCTTTAAGTTTTCAAGTTCTTCGGGAGAAAATAATTTTGCGCTTGAGCCTTCAAATTTCCCGTCGTTTATCTTCAGCCAGACTAAACCCTTTGCCCCGTTTGCTTTTGCAAACTCCGTAAGTTTGTCAAGCGCGCCGCGGCTTAGCTTTTGCGCGCTCTGCGGCGCGCAAAGCGCGCGGATGACTCCGCCGGAAGACAGCGCGCCCGCAAAAACCTTAAAAGCCGTTGAGGCAAATATTTTGCTTACGTCTTGTATCTCAAGACCAAAGCGCATATCAGGTTTATCGGAGCCGTATTTTAGCAAAGCCTCTTTATAAGGAAGGCGCAAAAAGGGCGTTTGTATTTCTTCGCCCGCGGCTTTGAAAACGGTTTTTATCAGCCCTTCGCCTATTTCAAAAATATCGTCTATGGTTACAAAGGACATTTCCATATCAATCTGCGTATGTTCGGGCTGGCGATCGGCGCGCAAGTCTTCGTCGCGAAATGCGCGCGCAAGCTGGAAGTATCTGTCAACGCCGCTTGCCATAAGGGTTTGCTTAAACATCTGCGGACTTTGTGGCAGCGCGTAAAAATTGCCTTTGTGCACGCGCGAGGGCACCAAATAATCGCGCGCGCCTTCCGGCGTGGAACGCGTTAAAATAGGCGTTTCAATTTCAAGAAATCCGTGCTCGTCAAAATATTTTCGCGCGGCCTGAGCAAGGCGGTGGCGCAGCGTAAGATTTTTTATCATGCGCGGCGTTCTTAAGTCAAGGTAGCGGTATTTAAGGCGTATATCTTCGGTAATATTTTTATCGGTATCTATTTCAAAGGGCAGCGGTATGCTGGTGTTTAGGATTTCAAGAGTGTCGGCTGTAACTTCCACTTCTCCTGTAGGGATGTTTTTGTTTATATATCCTTCTTTTCTCGCGCAGACTTTGCCCGTTACGCAAATAACGTATTCCTGCCTTAAAGAGCAGGCGGTTTCAAAAGAGTTTTTATTTGAAGGGTCCACCACGATTTGCACGTAGCCCGTTCTGTCGCGCAGGTCCAAAAATAAAATGCCGCCGTGATTCCTGTAGCTGTGCACCCAGCCGCATAAAGTCTGCTTTGAGCCGATAAGATTTGCCTTTATATCCCCGCAGTAATTTGTTCTTTTCATAAGTTTGTCTGCCTTCTTTGTTCTCTTTATTTTTATGTTTTTAATTTTTTAAGTCGGTAAGTTAATTGTCAAAAATTTGTTTTACGCGGTTTGGAATTTCGCTTTGCAAAAACTCCCGCTGCTCGCCGGTTTCAAGATTTTTGAGCACGGCTGTGGAACGCTGCACTTCGTTTGAGCCCAGTATTAAAGCAAAACGCGCGCAGGATTTATCCGCCTGCTTCATCTGCGCTTTGAGGTTTTTGTCAAAAAGGCCGCCCAGCGCGCTTACGCCGATGCCGCGCAGGCTTTGCATAAGGTTGAAAGCGGGAATTCTTGCCGCGGGCTCAAGGGCTACTACAAATACTTTATCTGCAAACTTGCGCGGCGTTTGCGCGCAGTCTTCGCCTTGCGCGCAAGGCGCGCCTTCGGCGCGCGCGGCTGCAACGCGTTCTGCTCCCAAAGCCCAGCCTACAGCGGGCATATCGGGGCCGCCCATGGATTTAAGGAGGCCGTCGTATCTTCCCCCGCCGGCGATGGCGTTTTGCGCGTTTTTGCCGGCCTGAAACTCAAAAACCGTGCCGGTATAATAGTCAAGCCCGCGCACAAGACATTGGTCAAGTTCAAAATCTATTTTGCCTTTTAAGAGGTTTTGCACTTCTTCAAAATGTTCCTGGCAGACGGGGCAAAGCGTTTGTTTGGGCGCGTTTTTAATAAATTTAGGGCCGTCGGTTTTGCAGTCCAAAACGCGCAGAGGGTTTTTATCAAGACGCTCTTGGCATTTTTCGCAGAGGTCTTTTTTTTGAGAGGAGAGGAAATCAATTAAACTCTGTCTGTATACGGGGCGGCATTTGGCGCAGCCGAGGGAATTTATTTTTACGCTGAATTTAGTTATGCCGAAATCTTTTATGATGTCTTTAAGCAGCAGTATGGCCTGAGCGTCGGCTGCGGGGGAGGAATTGCCAAAGAACTCCGCGCCTATCTGCTCAAACTCGCGGAATCTGCCGGCTTGCGGCCGCTCGGCGCGAAACATATTGCCTATGTAATAGAATTGCTGCACGGGCGCGCTTTGTGCAAAATTAGCTTCAATGTAGGCGCGCGCTACGCCGGGCGTGCCCTCCGGCCTAAGGGCAATCAGGCGGCCGCCTGCGTCTTCAAAGGCGTACATTTCTTTTTGTACGATATCGGTGGTATCCCCCGTGGATTTTACGAAGAGCTCTTTAAGCTCCACCGTGGGAACGCGCAGTTCCTCCACGCCGTAGAGGCGGAACATTTTGCGCGCGCTGGCTTCAAGCGAGCTTAGGGCCAGCGTGTCGGGGGGGAAGATGTCTTTGAAACCGCGAACTTTTTGCATAGGACTATTGTAGCATTTTAGGCCTTCCATATAAATATTACCAACGATATTATTAATAGCGGTTTGGATTTAACGGCAGATAATA
>CAZNCX010000040.1:0-10080 GCA_964571655.1 uncultured Elusimicrobium sp.
GCCGCCAACCGCCCGACTTAACGCTTGGTAAATTGGATAAAATGTTGCAAGACAATAAAAGAATTTAGCTTTGCCGTTAAAACAACTCTCCCTAAATTGCAATCAAAATATTATGTTGACAGTTCATAAATTATTTTTCTGAACAAATTTTTTAGGGCAAAATAGCATAAATTAACAGTTTCGCCCCACTCCTCCTAAAATACCGCTTGTGTTGATGCTATCCGTTCGGAAAGATAAAAATCCCCGTCGGGCTGATTGCCTAACGAGGATTTTTATAAAAACTTTGGAACTACGATACGGAGAGGGAGGGATTCGAACCCTCGATACGGGAAATTCCCCATATGACGGTTTAGCAAACCGTTGCCTTCAGCCTCTCGGCCACCTCTCCAGTAAATTCCACTAAACTTAATGAAATTACAAAAAACTCAAATTTTGCGCGCTTTACTTCGTCGCGTAACCTGCCTTTGCGGGGCGGCGGCAAGTTCTTATCCGTCTATCAATTATAACAAAATATTACTCCCTTTCCTAATAAAACCCTAAGGCAAAGACGGCCACAGCACGCGCCTCAATAAATAAATTTTACTCAAAATCCCACGCGTTTGCGCCAAAGCTGCTTTCAACAAAATTTATAAGGTTTTCGTTGAGGAGCACTCTTTTATTTGTTCTTATAAGAGTGTCTGCACCGTTTTCTTTTACCTTGAAAAAGACTTCGCTTATGCCGCGCGCGACATTAAAAAGAGAATTAAGCGAAATCAGCTGTTCCTCATTGGCGTTAGGTGGAATAGTAATAATAAACTTGCGCGCGCGGCGCGAAACTGCGGCTAAAACAGGCTCCACGGAATTTAGGATAAGTTCGGGGCGGGCGGACATATCGTCCCCGCGCACATCGCCGCTTGCTACGACTAAAGTGTTTACCGCAAGGTTTCCCGCAAGTCTGTCCCACGTGCCTGAAAATGCGTTTAAGGTTATGGACTGTCTTTCGTCTTCAAGCGTAAGCTGCGCCCAATTTTTCTTGGTATTTTTATTTTGTCTTTTTTTAATTCTCGTTATAATGCCCGCTATTTCAACGCGGCCTTTTATGCCTTTTTCGTATAAATCAGATATGGAGCACTTTGCTATCAATTTTAAGTGGCGGGCATATTTTGCCATAGGATGTCCCGAAAAATAAATGCCCAAAACATCGCGCTCGTAATTTAACATTTCGGTCTCGCTTAAAGGTTTAACTGTTTTACCGCCGCCAGAAGGCTTTACTACGGGAGAGGAGATGTCAAACAAAACATCGCCGAACAGGCCGCCTTCGCAGCTTTCTTTTTCTTTTTTTATTGAGTTAATGCACTCCAGCATTTGCTCCACTTCGCTTAAAGCTAAAGCGCGCGCAAGCTTTGGCGGGGCGTCATATAAATTGTCCAAAGCGCCGGCCATAGCCAGACTCTCAAGCGCTTTTTTATTGGCCTGAGAAGTGTCTATACGCATACACAAATCCTGCAGATTTTTATAAGACCCGTCTTTTTTACGCTGCTCAACAATGCTTTTGCAGGCTTCCCCGCCGATATTTTTTATCGCCAGAAGGCCAAAGCGTATTGCGTCTTTGCCCTGGGCAGTGCGCTCCACGGTAAAAGTTTCTTCCGATTTTTGCACGTCGCAAGGCAGAATTTCAAAGCCCATGCGGCGCGCTTCTTCCAGATATGTCGCAATTTTATTTTCCCTGTCTTGGGAGCCTATGGCGTTATGTCCGATTTCGTTTGTAAGCGCGCTGCACATAAATTCCACGGGATAATTTGCTTTAAGATAGGCCGTTTGATAGGCAACCATAGCATAAGCCACGGAATGGGATTTATTAAAACCGTACTCGGCGAAACTGGCCATTTGGTCAAATATCTTCGTGGAAAGGCGTTCTTTTGCGCCATTGCGGGCCGCGCCTTCCACAAATTTGGCGCGGAATTTTTCCATTATGTCAACTTTCTTTTTACCCATGGCTTTGCGCAGCGTATCGGCTTCGCCCGGGGTAAAGCCGCTTAAGGTTTTGGCAATTTCCATAATTTGTTCCTGATAAATCATGGTGCCGTAGGTTTCTTTTAAGACGGGTTCCATAAGAGGGTGGTCAACGCTGACTTTTTCAAGACCATGTTTTCTTTTTACAAAACTGTCCAGCATGCCCGACTGCATGGGGCCCGGCCTGTAAAGCGCGACCAAGGCCGAAATATCGCTGAACTGCGTCGGCACAAGCCTTTTTACCAAATCGCGCATACCGCCGCTTTCCAGCTGGAATATACAAGTAGTCTGCGCGCTGCAAAGCAGGGCGTAAGTTTTTTTATCATCTAAGGGAATATTGTCTATATCAATATCTACGTCGCGCAATTGTTTTATAAGTTTAAGAGTATCACTTATTACGGTAAGCGTTCGCAGGCCCAAAAAGTCAATCTTGAGCAGGCCCAAATTTACCAAAGTCTCTCCTTCAAACTGGGTGGTAACAACGTCGCGCGCGCCTTTTGCAAGCGGGGTATATTTGCTAATTTCATCTTTAGTTACCAAAATGCCTGCCGCGTGCACGCCGGTATGTCTTTTAAGGCCTTCTATTTTTTGTGCAAACTCAAAAAGCTGTTTTACTCTGGGGTCCCTTTCTATTTCCTCGCGTATTTCTTTTATCGTTTCAATAACGGAACTTAATTTTGTATTTGCGTCGTCGGGGATAAGCTTTGTCAGACGGTTAGAATCGGCCACGCTGAACCCCATAACGCGAGCGGTATCCTTAAGGGCCAGTTTTGCTTTCATAGTGCCAAAAGTGATAATCTGCGCAACGTTTTTATTTCCGTACTTACGGCGCATATATTCTATTACCTCTTCACGGCCGGAGTCGGAAAAATCTATATCCAAATCGGGCATGCTAATACGGTCGGGGTTAAGAAATCTCTCAAAGAGCAAATTGTTTTTTATCGGATCAACGCGCGTTATATCCATGCTGTAGGCCACCAAAGAGCCCGCACCAGAACCCCTGCCCGGGCCGACAGGGATATTTTTGCTTCTTGCATAACTTATAAAGTCGGCCACGATTAAAAAATAGCAGGCAAAGCCCATTTTGGCTATAATGCCCAGTTCGTAGGTAAGCCTGTCCTGATAATCCTGAGGTATATTGTCGGTTTTAAGTTTTTTCTTAAGCCCTTCTAGACAAAGAAATTTAAGATATTCTTCCTGCGTCTTAAACTGCGCGGGGATATCAAACTGCGGCAAAATAAAGCCTTCTTGCTTAAACTCCAGATTGCATCTTTCTGCAATTCCAAG
Source organism: uncultured Elusimicrobium sp. (assembly GCA_964571655.1). Taxonomy (GTDB): domain Bacteria; phylum Elusimicrobiota; class Elusimicrobia; order Elusimicrobiales; family Elusimicrobiaceae; genus Proelusimicrobium. The sequence continues at coordinate 3,280 of CAZNCX010000040.1, forward strand.
GGTGACATCAAGAGCTTGCGGAGCGTAATTAAAAAGTTTATCCATTTCTTCGGGAGTTTTGAAATAGAGCTCCTGCTGAGTCATTTTTAAGCGGTTTTCGTCGCTTAATGTTTTGCCTGTGGCTATACACATATGGATATCGTGGGCGAGGGAATCTTCCCTCTTCTCATAATGGCAGTCGTTTGTGGCGACAAGCGGGATACCGGTTTTTTTTGAGACTTCAAGCAGCGTTTTTATGACCTCTTTTTCTTCTTTAATGCCGTGATCCATAATTTCAATATAATAATTGCCTTTGCCAAGCATATCCTGATATTTAAGGGCAAGTTTACAGGTATCTTCAAATTTATTATTAAGCGCGCTCTGCGCCAAAGCGCCTTTAAGACAGCCCGATAAAACTATAAGGCCGCCCTTATATTTTTCAAGCAAATCAAAATCAATGCGCGGGTGATAATAAAATCCGTCCACCCACGCCAGAGAATTAAGTTCCATTAAATTATGATAGCCTTCCAAATTTGAAGAAAGGACCGTCAGATGATTGACCGAAGCGTGATTTTTATCAATAACATTATACTTAAAGGGCGTTACATAAAACTCGCAGCCGATAATGGGCTTTACGCCGACTTCTTTCATATTTTTATAAAATTCCAGCGCGCCGTACATATTGCCGTGGTCGGTCATCGCCATGGCGGAAACTTTATTTTCCGCAAGGGTTTTGAGAAACTGCGAAGGCCCTTTGCCCGCTATGCGCAGCATACCGTCAAGCAAAGAATATTCCGTATGATTATGAAGGTGGACAAAATTTCTCATTTTATTTTTTTGCCTAAAAAGATAAAATCTAACTAACAACAAAAGGGAGCTGTTATGTCTAAATATTATAGTAAATTAGTTGAGCGCAAAATCAAAAGTAAACGTTTGTATCGAGGAGTAATTGACTTTTTTGAGGACACCGTGCGCCTGCCTGATAAAGGCACTTCCGTGCGCGCCTATATAGGCCATCACGGCGCAGCGGCAATACTGCCTATTTTTGAAAACGGCGACGTGGCCTTGGTGGAGCAATACCGCTACCCTGTAAATAAAATAACGCTTGAACTGCCGGCCGGCAAAATGAAAGCGGGGCAAACGCCGATATCCTGCGCAAGGGCCGAACTAAGCGAAGAGACGGGATACAGCGCCAAAACGATGAAACTGCTTTTAAGTTACTGCCCTTCCACGGCTTTTTCAAACGAAGTTTTGCGCATTTATCTTGCGCGCGGGCTTAAGGCGGGCAAACAGCATTTGGATAAGGACGAATTTGTAAATCTTAAAATTATCCCTCTTAAAAAAGCCTGCGAACTTGTGGAGAAAGGAAAAATTATTGACAGTAAAACGATAATAGCCCTGCTATATTACAAAATATTTGCGGAGAAAAACGGAGCATAATTTTATAGAATATAAATAATGAAAATATTAGAAGGCAAAACTCTGGCAGAAAAGTTACGCGCGCCTCTAAAAGAGAGGGCGCAAAATGTCGCCGCAAAACTGGGCAGGAAAGCGCATCTTGTTGCCATAGGGTGGCGCGGGGATTACGGCGCTTTCTACTATCTTAACAAAGAAGCGCAGGCCGCAAAAAAAACGGGAATTGACGCAGACGTTGTTTTAATTGACGAGAAGACGCCGCAGGAGGCCTTTCTAAAGCTTTTAGGCGCCGTCGGTTGCGATGATAATATTGACGCGCTGCTCGTTCCGCGTCCGCTGCCGCCGCAGTTACAGGACGTTAATATAGCCCCTCTTTTTAACCCCGCGCAGGATATTGACGGGCAGGGCGTTTTCAGCATGGGGCGCCTTTTTATATGTAAAACGTGGGAAGATATTTGCTCTCTTAAAACTTTTACGCCCTGCTGCGCTATGGCCGTTATGCGTCTGCTGGACTATCATAAAATCGCGCTTGCCGGTAAAAGAGTTGCCGTTATAGGCCGCAGCAATATTGTCGGCGGACCGCTTTCTAAAATGCTTTTATGCAAGGACGCTACGGTAACCGTATGCCACAGCAAAACTAAAAATCTTAAAGAAATTACTTTGCAAAACGATATAGTGATTTCGGCAGCAGGCGTCCTAAAGCTCGTAAAAAATGATATGCTCAAAAAAGGAGCCGCGGTAATAGACGTAGGCACAAATTGCGATAACGGAGTCTTTTGCGGGGACGCTGATTTTGATACAATAAAAGTAAATTGTCCCATATCGCCCGTGCCGGGCGGCGTCGGGCCGATAACTTTGGCGTGTTTGCTTGAAAATATTATAATTTCCGCTGAGAGGAAGATAAAATGAAATATCTCTTGCCCTTGTCTCTTACGTGCTTAATTTTTTGCGCGTGCCAAGTCCAAAATTCCGGCATAAAAGAACGTTCTTTTGCAGAACAGTTTGCCGAACTTGAAAATAAACCCCTGCAAAGTCCCGAAGATACCGAGGTGGGCCGTCTTGCCATGCAAAGCGAGGGCGACCGTTATGCAGACGTGGAGCGCGAAGCCCAAAAAGAACGCCGCGCCAAACCGCCGATAGTAGAATCTGAATATATCTTCCAAATCAAACCCGAAAAAAGCGTTTACAGCTATACCGAGTATAACGAGGTTTGGACAGAAGAGCCTACGCCGGAAGAATATAGAACCACGAAAAGACTTTGGCAAAAGCCAAAACGCATAAAACCAAATGCGCAGGCAGAAGCTTCTGCGCAACCGGCCGAACAAGGCGAACAAGCTGCATACGGATACTCCCTGACTGAAGATTAATTTTTTGGCGGCTTAGAATATTAAAACAATTTGGGATTATCACTGAAAACCGCGTCAACCTTCATTTTCTTTAAGGTTTGCGCGGTTTTTATGTCGTTTACGGTATAAACAAAAACCTTCAGCCCATTTTTATGGCAGGCGTCCGTTATCTTTTTATTTATCCTCTTTACGCTTATATGCAGGCTTACGCAGTTTAAGGCAAGGATTTCTTTAAGATTAAATTTGCGCGCAAGGCGGCCTATCTTTATTTTTTCGTCAAGCAGGCGCACGCGCTTGAGGCAGGATAAATCAAAGGAAGACAGCAAAATCCTCTCTTTACGCGCGTATTTGCTTTGATTTAAGAGGCGCAGTAAATCAAGCTCTAACGAAGGATATAAATTGTTGTCGTTTTTTATTTCAAGGTTAAGTTTAACACGCGCGGGCGCAAGTTTAAGTAAATCCAAAACGCGCGGAATTTTATATTTTTTAAGTTCCAAAAAAGATAAATCTTTGAGAGAGCGGCCGTCCTTCAGGGTATAATCGTGATACAAAACCAAAACGCCGTCTTTTGAGCGCTGCACGTCGGTCTCAATAAAATCAGCCCCCATTTCCACGGCGCGCTTGAAGGCCGCCAAAGTGTTTTCCCTGCAAAATGCGCTTGCGCCGCGATGAGCAATTATTTTCATATCAGTCCCCGATAAAAACTTCTTTTAATTTATCAAAAACTTTCTGCGGCACTTCAAGGCCTATAGAATTGTCGCGCCCGCTTTTGGGGCCGTGGTGATCGCTGCCCCCGCTGACTATAAGATTATATTTTTCCGCAATGGCAAGGAGATCCTTTTTTATTTCAAGAGAATGGGACGGATAATAAACTTCAAGCCCTTCAAGCCCGCAATTTACCCACGCGGGGAAATCCCAAATATCTTTAATTATGCCCGGGTGCGCCAAAAAAGCTTTGCCGCCGGCCTGTCTTATTGCCTTTATAACTTCGCTTGCGCAGGGGCCCTGCGGCGGCACGTAGCCCGCTTTGCCCTGACAGAGGTATTTCCTGAAACTCTCCTGCCTGCTTGAAGAAAATCCTTTGTTTTTAATCGCGTCGGCCACGTGCGCGCGCGACGGCGCGGTTTTGACAAGCCTAAAGACGTCTTCTTCCTCAAGTGGCAGGCCCGCTTCTTTCAGTTGAGCTACTATCTTCTTTATGCGCGTAAAGCGGTTTTGTCTGTTTTGCGCCAAGAAATCGGCGAGTTTTTTGTTTTCAAGGTCAACGCCGTAGCCAAGGATATGCAGATGATCGTCCTCTCGCGCGCTTATTTCCACAGCACTGATAAAAGGCAGGTTATATTTTTTTGCGGCTTGCGCGGCGGCGGGCACGCCCTCAAGGCAGTCATGGTCCGATATCGCCATCAGCTGCACGCCCGCGCGTAAATAGGCGCGCACAACCTCCGCGGGGGAAGAAGTGCCGTCCGATAAATTAGTATGAGCGTGCAAATCAATAAGCGGCATAAAAACTTTATGCTTTTTCTACCGAAGTTATTTGGGGCAGAGCCTCTTTTAAGAATTTTTCAATACCATTTTTAAGCGTCATCGTAGCCATAGGACATCCGCCGCAGGCACCTGTCAGTTTAACTTTTACTATGCCCGTTTTTTCGTCATAACTTACAAATTCCACGTCGCCCCCGTCGGCCTGAAGGGCGGGACGCACTTTTTGCAGCAGGGTTTTTATCTGTTCTTCCATAAATCCTCCGTATTAATGTCCTTATAATATACCATTTTTGCCGCAGGGCCCGCCCTGCCTGAAACATCTTGACTAAAAAGGGGACAAATATCATATAATTGTAATGAAGACGTAAATATGGTATCCTAAATATATATCTTTTTGCGAGGGCAGGACTATGAAAAATATTTTTAGATTTTCCACAGCCGTATTAACAATTTTTCTGGCCGTAAGCGCGTTTGCGCAGGCAAAGTACGCGACTGTAGGCGTGCCGGAAGCAAACGTCCGCAAGTGCGGCAGCACAAAATGCTCGGTTAAATTTAAGGTTTGGAAATACACCCCTCTTACAATGCTCCAGGTAAGCAAAGATAAAAACTGGGTTGAGGTTAAAGATTTTAGAGGCTTTAGGGGTTGGATACATAAAGATCTTCTTTCCGAGACGCCCGGCGTCAGCGCAACAAGCGACGTTAATATAAGAAAATCCCCCTCCACTTCCGCGGAAATAGCGTGGATTGTAAAAAAGGGATATCCTCTTAAAGTCTTGAAGAAAGAAGGCTCCTGGTACCAGGTAACCGATGACGAAAATACAAAAGGCTGGGTGCATTCCTCGGTAGTTTGGGGGTTTGCGGTATATACCAAATAAGGATTGTTTTATGAAATATTTTGTAGCCGTTCTTACCGCTTGCGTTTTGACCGCAGGGGCTTATGCGATATCCTCCCACAAAATAAAGGATAACAAATTCTCCCTGTCGGGGCAGGTGGAAGTGGCAAACAGGCTGCTTAAAAACGCTCAGGCAAATAATGTTTCCTGCGCGGTCATAGCTAAAAACGAGGCCGATGTTCCAATAGCCATAAAACGCGTCATTAACCCGCAGTTTCCTATGCAGTTTAACCTTTCAAAAGACGATTTGCTCCTAGATTCCTACGAAGGTAATATAAAGCTTGAAGTGCAAATAAATTCCCACGGTAAATTAGGCGTTTTGGAACGAGGGGATATTTTCGGCTCAAGTGAAGAATATTATACCTCCGGCCAGAAAAATATCGTGCTGTTTGCCGATAAAATGATAGGCACGCCCACTTTAATAGGCGGCCGCAATAAAAGTAATTTCTTCAGGACTGCCGCCAGATAATTTCCCCGCTTTGCCAAAACCCCCGCTCCGCGGGGGTTTTTTTGTCTCGCGCGCAAATAGTATAATATAGGCAGAGAAGATTTTTGCAGGGGGATATATGTGGGATTATACCGACAAAGTGCTTGACCATTTTAAGAATCCGCGCAACGTAGGCGAAATTAAAGACGCCGACGGAACGGGGCAGGTAGGCTCTTTAATCTGCGGCGACGCCTTAAAATTGATGATTAAAGTTGATAAAAAAACCGAAGTTATTACCGATATTAAATTCCTGACTTTCGGATGTGCAAGCGCAATTGCGTCTTCCTCCGTCTTAACGGAAATGGCAAAAGGCAAAACGCTTGAAGAGGCTTCCAAAATCACAAATCAGGATATTGCCGACCGTCTGGGCAGCCTGCCCGAGCAGAAGATGCATTGCTCCGTCATGGGCATGGAAGCCCTTGAAGCGGCTATAAAAAGCTACCGTCAGGGCGGGGCCCCCGTTGTTTTTGAAGAGGAGCCTGGCTCCCGCATAATCTGCAAATGCTTTAACGTAACCGAGCAGGCTATAATAAAAGCCATTAACACAAACCGCCTTACCACCGTTGAAGACGTTACCCACTTTACCAAAGCGGGCGGCGCCTGCGGCGCCTGCAAAGGCGATATACAAAAAATTTTAGATAAAGTTTTAGCCTGCCGTCTGCCCCAAAAGCCCGCGCAGGAGAAGAAATCTTTTGTCAAAATGACTATTGTTGAAAAAATTAAAGCAGTTGAACAGGTCTTTGACCAAGAAATAAAACCAAAACTTAATATAGACGGCGGCAGCATAGAACTTGTTGATATAAGCGGCAATAAAATTTCGGTCAAACTTTTGGGTATGTGCGGCGGATGTCCGAGCGCGTCTTTGACAATTAAAAATTTTGTTGAAAAAATACTGCGCGAAAAACTTGAAGATAATTCCTTAGAGGTTACGCGGGTATGAAAGTAATTTACCTTGACAATAACGCCACAACGCGTACTCTGCCCGAAGTGCTTGAAGAGATGAAACCTTATTTTACCGACCTCTACGGCAACGCAAGCAGCATACATACCTTCGGCGGGAAAAACAAGCACGCTATAGAAATAGCCAGGGAGAGGATATCTTCCCTCTTAAACGCAAACCAGAAGGAAATTATCTTTACAAGCGGCGGCAGTGGATCCGGGGGTTGGGCGCACTCCCGAGCTCGGCCTCGGCAGTGCA
>CAZNCX010000041.1:0-10072 GCA_964571655.1 uncultured Elusimicrobium sp.
GCCTCTTAATTCTTCTGTTTAATTGTAAATGCGAAGCTTGTAATTTGCCAATCTTAGCTTATGCGCGTTTGGCACGCGCAAGCGTGCGAACCAAAAGAATGGAAAATTGTGCGCCCGATATATCTGCCGTTAAATCCAAACCGCAGTTGCCGTTGTCGTTAATAATCTTTCAATTGAAACCCATTATTTGTTATAATCTATATATCGGATTACCCGTCCGTCGGTGTTTTTTGCCCCCTAAAGAGGTAAAATATAGATAAGGTTGGGTGGCTGAGCGGTCAAAAGCAACGGTCTGTAAAACCGTCGGGCTTGCCCTACATAGGTTCGAATCCTATCCCAACCAATTTAACACCGTATTTTACGCGCCGTGGTAGCGCGCAAATAATTTGTTTAATAGGACCCGAGTCAAATCCTATAAAAACACAAGGTATAAAATGAGCAAAACTTACTTACCTTCCGTTCAGGAAGCAGAAGCACAAAGAAAATGGCATCTTATTGATGCAAACGGCAAGACTTTAGGCAGGCTTGCCACTCAGCTGGCAGTCTTTTTAATGGGCAAGCATAAAAAGATTTTTACCCCAAATATGGACTGCGGAGATTTTGTCGTAGTTACAAATGCGGCAAAAATCAAAGTTACCGGCAAAAAGGCGGAGCAGAAAGTTTATTTCTCCCACTCCGGCTACGCAAAGGGCGCAAAAGAAGTCCCTTTTAACAGACTTATGGAAAACAATCCCGCTAAAGTAATTGAACACGCCGTTTTCCGTATGTTGGACAATAATAAACTGCGCGCCAAAAGAATGAAACGCCTGAGAATTTTCGCAGGCGAAGAACATTCTTTTGCAGACAGGATAAAATAAAAGGTGAATTTTATGACACAGAACAAACAAATCAAAACGGGAAGAAGAAAAACTTCCGTTGCGCAAGCGTCCCTTTCAAAAGGCACGGGCAAGATAACCGTAAACACTAAACCGTTGGCGGAATATTTTGCCGGCTGCGAAAGATACCAGAATACCGCAATATCCCCTTTGGCCGAACTTAAGGCCGATAAAACTTTTGACGTTACCGTCAAAGTCCAGGGCGGGGGCATTTCTTCTCAGGCGGGCGCCGTGCGCCACGCCATTTCCCGCGCGTTAAGCGTTTTGGGAGACGAGAACAGAAAAGTCCTCAAAAAAGCCGGTTTCCTTACAAGGGATCCGCGTATGGTGGAAAGAAAGAAGCCCGGCCAGCCTAAGGCAAGAAGGCGCTTCCAATTCTCCAAACGTTAATCTTTCATATACGGCAAAAAGCCCGTGCTCAAAGCGCGGGCTTTTTTTGCGCCAAAATCAGATAAAACTAAAACATCAGAAAATACATACCGCAGGCAAAAAACAAAAACGCCCAGTACAGATATTTGCTGGGGCGTTTATGCTCAAAAACGCTTTCAAAAACAGCCGCAAAAATGACTCCTGTTACGGCAATAGAAGTAACAACGGCCAAATTACCAGTCTGCACCGCTTTTAAGTAAAACGCAAGCGATAAAAACGTGCCGAAGAATACCCCCGCCACGCAAATTGTTTTACCGCTTCTTTTCAGGCTTTTGAAATTTGCAAATAAATTAAACTTAATCCAACGCGATAAAATCATAAAAAATAAAGTCGCGCTTATCGCCCTGTAAAAATTGCCTTCAAAAGTGCTTGTCTGCAGGCTGTTATCAAAAGCGTAGCGCGTAAATAAAACGCCCGCGCCGTCAAACATAATGCCGCAGAGCGCGTAAAAGGTATTTTTAATGTTAAAATGTTTTTCCTTGCGATAAGTTTCAACGGAAAATATCATTATGCACACGATAAAAAATATTATGCTGAAAAATTTGGCGGCATTAATAGTCTGCCCGAAGAGATAAAAACTTACCACGCCTACAAAAAGCGGTTGGAAGGCGTAAAGCATCATCGTCCTTCCCGGGCCCATGCCTTTGAAAGCTTTTATCAAAAAAATATCGGCTATCCCAAGGCCGATAAAACCCGATATCAAAAATGCAGACAGAGAGGCCGCCCCGATATGATGAAACCCGCCGCTAAATAAAATTACGCATAGGAAGAAAACTGACGATAACGAAGCCTTAAGAGCGTTTACCCAGACGGAAGAAAACTTTCGCGCGTAACGCGTATAAAACTGCACGCCGAGCCCGAAAAATAAATTTGATATTAGCGCATAAAAATATGGAGAAGACATAAATCCCCCGCCAAAAAAAGCCCGCAAGGCGGCCCTTCAAACGCATAAAAAAATGCGGCCGCCAAGACCGCATTTTTTGTAAAAATGCCAAAAATTAAAACAGATATTTGGCTTTCAAACCCCAGACATTGCTAAATCCGTAGCCTTTATTGTGCCCTTCAACTTCAAGATAGGGGACCACGGCAAACTGCTGGGGTATAATCTCGGCAGAATAATCAAAAGAAAACCCGTAACCGAAAACATTTTCGCCGAAAAAATAGCTTTTCAAAAGCACTCCGCCTTCAACGGAATGTTTATCGGTTATATAAACTTTACCGAAACCCTTTGCGCTCCAGATGGAGCCTTCGCACCCGCTTTGCGTTTTGGCCTGATAGTCAATAGCCAGTTTTGCGCCCAAAGTAACGTTCCTCATAATCTGGTCGGAACCTATCAAACCTGCTATCCCCAAAGAAGTAGCGCCTTTTGCGCTGCCGCCGTCTCCGTTGTAAGGGGAATCAAAAAGTTCGGGGCTTAAATAACCCGCTAAATCCAAAAAGTAGCCGTCGGCAATGCTGTCAAAAAAGCGATATCTGCCGTGAAAAATCGGGTCCTGCAAGCCGCTTGAAATATGATGCATATCCGCCCAGCCAAGGCCAAAGCCTAACGTAAGATTATCTTCAACGCCTATGGAAACATCGGCAAAAAGACCTGTGGAATTGCCTAAATTAAAATCCTTGTTTGTGTTGGCAAAAGAGGCATAAGCCGTAACCTCATTTTTCTTAGGCATAAAGAACGGATCGGTAAAGCTCAAAGCCGCCGCTTGCAGAGCGCAGGAGCAAAATAAGGCCGCGCAGATAATTTTTTTCATTGGAAAAACCCTCCTAAATTTATATACTAAATGATATCAAATACGGAGGTTTTTATCTATGCCCTTGGAATCCCTCTTACCATATATTGTACCGCAGCACCCTTCTTCCAGATACGCTTTGATTGTATGTCTTATTGTAATAATGCTTATCCTGCTTAAATACTTTGCGCGCTTTTTGCAATGGCTGACCGAAAACTTTATGGCCCGCAAAAACCTGCTTAAGCAAAGCTGGCTTAAGCCTATAGCCGAAAGCCGCGTCTTAATAAACGCTTTTTACGCCCTTGGCGCGGCGGCCGTAGCTTCTTTGGCGCAAATAATGCTTAGCGGATATTACCCTCTGATGACAAGTATGATACTGCGCGTGCTGGACTGCATTGTAATAGTATCTGGAGTATTTGTAATTTCCTCCGCCTTAAATGTAATCGTGGCGAGGCACGGCCGTTCCTCCAAACTGCCGCTCAAAAGCCTTGTGCAGGCCCTTAAAGTAATCGTTTGGACCATAGCTTTGGTACTGACAATATCGGCCTTGTTTGATAAAAAACCCCTTTATTTCTTAGGCGGTTTAACGGCTTTATCGGCAATAATACTGCTGGTATTTAAGGATTCTATTTTGGGGCTTGTTTCAAGCTTTCAGCTGGCGTTAAACGATTTGGTGCGCGTAGGAGACTGGATAGAAATCCCCTCTCAGGGCGCAGACGGCAAAGTGGAAGATATTTTGCTTTCCACCGTACGCGTGCGCAATTGGGATAACACCATTGTAAGCATACCCGCATACGACTTAATTTCCCGCTCTTTTACCAACTGGCGCGGTATGAGCGAGTCCGGCGCAAGAAGAATTAAGCGCGCAATAAATATTGACATCAAAACCGTAAGATTTTTGAGCGAAGACGATATTAAAAAATACGAAAAAATACCTTTGCTTAAAAAATATCTTGAAAATAAAGTAAACAAACTAAGCGAAGCTAACGAAAACAGCCCCTACCGCCGCAGATTAAGTAATTTGGGCACTTTTCGCGCGTATTGTTTTGAGTATCTTAAAAAGAACCCCAATATAACGCAGGATTTTACCTGCATGGTGCGCCAGCTTGCGCCGACCTCAGAGGGCCTGCCGCTTGAAATTTACGCGTTTGCAAACACCACCGTTTGGACCGATTACGAAGCGATACAGGCCGATATCTTTGACCATTTGTTTTCTGTAATAAGTGCGTTTGACTTAAAAGTTTTCCAACGCTACGGCATTTAGGCGTATTTGCTATAATATATAGCGTATGCTGAGCCCCCTTGAAAGCCGTTATAAAGACGTTTTGCGGGGCCTTGCCCTCTGTGCGGGGCAGGGCGCGGCATTTTCAAATAAAATACTGGTTGAAACCTCCTATTTCCTGGCTCTGGCGGACTTAAAATTTTTCAAACTTTCCCCCAAAGAACGCTCTTTTGTAAAAGGACTTTGCAAACTCTCACCAGAAGATTTGGAACTTTTGCGTAAACTGGAATTTGAAGGCTTCAAAAATATCCCCCCCACGCGCCATGATATAAAAGCAATAGAATATTTCCTTCGCGTTAAATTTGAAACTTCTGCTTATAAAAACCTGGAGGGCCTTGAAAACTGGCTGCACTTTGCCTTAACTTCGGAAGATATAAACAGCGTTGCCTACGCTTTGCTTATTAAAAACAGCGTGGATAGCTGCCTTGCGCCGCAGTTGCAAAAAATATTGCGCGCCTTGGACACTCTTGCAAAAAGATATGCCGACGTCGCCATGCCTGCGCGCACGCACGGGCAGGCGGCAGTCCCGACCACTTTAGGCAAAGAACTGCGCGTTTTCTACTGCCGCCTAAAACGCCAGAGCGATTTGCTTGCGCGCGCGCAGGCAACCTGCAAATTCAGCGGGGCCGTCGGCAATTACAACGCACACTGCGCCGCTTTCCCGCAGGTAAACTGGCCGCAATTTGCGCGTAAATTTATAAAAAGTTTTAATACGCAAAAAGGCGTAGAAATAATTTTATGCGAGGCCTCCACTCAAATAGATAATTATGATTCTTACGCGGAAATATTTGATAATTTAAGACGCATAAACACCATTCTTCTTGACGCGGCTCAAGATATCTGGCGTTATATAAGCGACGGATTTTTAACGCAAAAAGCAGTTAAAGGCGAAACGGGCTCCTCCACAATGCCGCAGAAAGTAAATCCTATTGACTTTGAAAACGCCGAAGGCAACCTTGGCCTTGCAAACGCTCTGCTTGCTTTTTTTAGCGCAAAGCTGCCGATATCAAGATTGCAAAGGGATTTATCCGACAGCACTGTAAAGCGCAATATCCCCGTTGCTTTCGGACATTGCGTAGTGGCATACGATTCTTTCCTAAAAGGCTTAAGCAAAATTGAGGCCGACGGCAAAGCAGCCCTTTCCGCCCTGAAAAAACACCCTGAAATTGCTGCCGAAGGCCTGCAAACCATATTGCGCGCCCACGGCGTAAAAGACGCTTACGAACAGCTAAAAGCTTTAACGCGCGGCAAACAAATTTCGCGCAAAGAACTGGAAACTTTTATAAATAAATTGAGCCTGCCTCAAACGGTTAAAAATAAACTAAAAAACTTAAATGAAACGAACTACTTGGGCTTGGCTCAAAAAATAGCAAAGGGAGAAATAAAATGATAGATATAGTCAGCGGCGGACAAGGCGGCGACGAAGGCAAAGGCAAAATAGCGGCCTATCTTTCCCACACGGGCAAATACGCCTACTGCGTGCGCATTGGCGGGCCAAACGCGGGGCACACGGTTTTATATAAAGGGCAGAAGTACACCTTAAAAAATATTCCTTCGGGCTTTATCAACCCTAAATCAAAACTTGTTTTGGGCGCGGGCGCTTATATAAAGACGGAGTGGCTTCTTAAAGAGGCGGAGTTTACCGGCACAAAAGACCGCCTGCTTATTTCCCCCGACGCCGTTATTATTGAAGACCGCCATACACAAGCCGAGCAAAATGACGAGCATTTTATGAAAACCGTCAGCAGCGTAGGCACGGGGCTCGGGCAGGCAGTAAAAGAGCGCATTGAAAGACGTCCGCTTAAATTTGCAAAGGACGAACCTTTGCTAAAAGACTTTATCTGCGATGTGCCCGAAGTATTAAACAAAGCCCTCGCCAAAGGCGAAGATATTTTGGTGGAAGGAACGCAGGGCGTAAAATTATCTTTGCTGCACGGGGAATATCCTTACGTAACTTCACGCGATACCACGGCAAGCACTTTTCTGGGCGAGGCGGGCCTTGGCCCTAAAGCCGTGCGCGACAGTTGGGTTATATTTAAGCCTTATGTGAGCAGGGTAGGCTCCGGCCCGCTGGAAAATGAAATTACAGACGAAGAAACCCTAAAACTCTACCACGGCAAAGGCTGCGAAATAGGCAGCGTCAGCAAACGCCTAAGACGCATAGGCAAGTTTGAGGAACGCTCTTCGCGCCGCGCAATTATGCTTAACGGCGCCACAAAAGTGGCCGTAACGCATATTGATTTATTTGACGGCAACGACGCTGCAAATATCACCACTTATCAGGATTTTACGCCCGAGGCAAAAGAGTTTTTGGATAAACTGCAAAGCTTGTGTAAAGCCGTATATCCGTATCCCGAACTGGGCCTTATATCCGACGGGCCCGAACTTGAGGATATACTTGACTTAAGATAGTGTGAGTTTTTGAAAGAATGTAAGAATGAAAGAATGTAAGAATGCAAGCGCGCGGGTTATTTAATATTTTGCCCGCGCGTTTTATTTTTGCAGTTTGGTAAAGAAGAGATCTATTACTTTTACGGAATTTGCTACGGCAATTTTAAGAAACTTCTTAAAATCAATATGTGCTTTACCGCTTACGTTATCTGAGATTGCGCGAATGAGCGCAAAATTTACTTTGTTTACAAGACAGACTTGAGCTATGGCCGCGCCCTCCATATCGCAGGCAATGGCGTGGAATTTGCCCGCCAGCTCGCGGCGTTTTGCGGTTGCGTTTATAAATTGATCGCCCGTGGCAATCACACCCTTTTTGAAACGCAGCTTTAGTTCGCGCGCGCTGGCTTCAAGCAGGGAGGTTTCTTCTGCGCTGGTAAAAATATTTATTATATTTATGCCGGAAATAAGGCCGGGCAAGTCTCCTACGGCGGAGGTATCCATATCGTGCTGAAGGCAGCTTTCGGCAATGACGATATCGCCTGCATCCAAGTCCTCGCAAAGGCCGCCGGCCACGCCGACGTTGATGATGAGCGAGGGTTTGTATTTATAAATCATCGTCTGAGCGCACATAGCGGCAAACACTTTGCCGACGCCGCAGTAAGCCGCCACAACTTTTCTGCCGCGCAGCGTACCGACGATAAAATTTATAGGGCCGAAAGTTTGGTCTTTAGGGTTTTTGAGTAATTTTTTTATTCCCGCTATTTCAACGGGCATTGCGCTGATGATGCCTATCATATTTATCCCGATTTATCCGAAGTTACTCTGCTTATTAAAAGTTATCTGCAGTTACTCCCAGAGAATTTAGGTATTTTTAATATTTTCTACAATATTTTTTACAATATTTTTTAATTTCCTTCTTAAATTATATAAAATAAGTACTTTTATCTGTTTAACTTCCCCTTTCTCTGTTTATATGCTTGAGAACAATAAAGATATTAAATCTTGGCCGTTACTACTATAAGTATGCTAAAATAAAGTATAAATGAAACTAGGCTTTCCATCTAAAAATTGATCGTCCAATTATGGTTATAAAAAAACACAAAGATATAGATTTCGCTCTTGTAGAAGAAAAAAGACCCCCATTATATACAGCGATGAAATATTGGGGGAAAAAGCCTCATAATATTTGGCGAAAATATATTGAAACCTATACAAAAGAAAATGATATTTATTTAGATCCTTTTTCCGGTAGTGCTATTGGAGCATTTGAAGCTGTAAAAGCCAAAAGAAAAGCTATTGCTTTTGATATAAATCCTCTAACGTCTTTTATGATTGAAGTTTTTTGTAGCTCTTTTAATAAAGAACTTTTTTCTAAAACAGCAAAAAACATTATAAACGAAGTTAAATCAGATAATATCTATAAGACTTTTTATACTATTGTTTGTCCTTTTTGCAATCAGGAAATTTCAAAAATTGAAAATTTCAAATGGAATAATGGGCAAATATACTCTATCGCTATAAATTCAGAAAAATGTGGAAGAAAGACTATTTCACCATCACAAAATATACTAAAAAAATCTAAACAAGCTGAAGATATAGACATTCCTTTTTGGTACCCAAATGAAGAGTTTTATAATTCACCTAGTTTTAGTAAAAGTTTTATTAAAAATATAGGTGGTAAAACTTTTGATAAAATTTGGACAAAAAGAAATCTATATGTTTTGTCTATGCTGTTTCACCTTATCCTTAATGAAAAAAATGATACCCTTAAAAAGCAACTTTTATTTGGCTTTATACAAACAGTTCATCTTTCCTCAAAAATGTGTGTCCCT
The DNA here is from genome assembly GCA_964571655.1 of uncultured Elusimicrobium sp. Lineage (GTDB taxonomy): Bacteria > Elusimicrobiota > Elusimicrobia > Elusimicrobiales > Elusimicrobiaceae > Proelusimicrobium. The sequence goes on from CAZNCX010000041.1 coordinate 8,540, forward strand.
AGAAGAGAAGCGGCTAGGAGAGATTTTTCTACAAGCTGGGGAAGAGCAGCCTATCTTTGTTCGAACAGACAAATGGAAATGAATCCCCTCTTAATTTTTGAAAGGAGTTGTTTGGGAAAAAAACAATCTGTTCTTTCTTCTTTAGGCTCTTTTGAGAGATATATAGGAAAAATACCAAAAATAAAATATGTTGATAAAAGTAATAAATCAGAACGAACAAAAAATTGGGATATAAAATATGGCATTATAGATATAAATACCTTACCCGAATATATAGACAAAAATACTATAGATTTCATCCTAACAGATCCTCCATATGGTGGACTGGTTCAATATTTAGATTTAAGCTATATTTGGCTTATATGGTTAAAACATTATAATAATAAATTTATGCCAAATTTAGATGCTGAGATAACAATAAAAAGAGACATTCAACCTATAAGTATTTACCAAAGAAAATTTACCAACGGTATAAATAATTTGTATTATGTACTTAAGAAAGAAAAGAAAATTGTTTTTACTTTCCATAACAAGGATTTGAAAGTATGGAACGCTTTTTTGTTATCAATAATGGAAGCTGGATTCAAAATTGAAAAAATAATACATCAACAAAATCGTAGAACTGGAGAGTCTAATGTAGCAAACCCATATGGGACCTCGGCAAGCGATTTTTATATTCGGTGTATAAAGGGAGTATCTACCGAAAGCAGAAAAACAACTGATGAACAATTTGAACAATTTGTTATAAAAAGAGCTAAAGATTTTATAATTGCAAGAGGTGAGCCCACCCCTTTCCAAATATTGTTTAATGGATTATTAGGAGAAATATCTAAGGCAGGCTTTGAACTATATAATTTTGATACTAATATTCAAAGCATATTATCTAAATACGAAGGGAGTGAATTCATAATAAAAAAGAATTCCAACAAACTTCAAGGTCTATTGTGGGACGTAAAAAATAAAGATAATATTCGCAAGATAATACCACTTTCAGATAGGGTAGACAGGGCTATAATAAATATATTAAATTCTAAGGTTGCAGTTAGTTTTGATGATGTCTTGGCCGAAATATTTATCAAGTACCCTAATGGTCTAACACCAGATATTAAAACAGTAAAAAGTTCTTTAGAAAAATATGCATGCAAATCTGGGTCAAAATGGATCTATAAAAAGAAATGAGGTTCTTATGAAAGGGAAATATGATTCTAGAAATAAATTAAATAATTTAACTGGAACAGAATGGATAAAACTAACAAAAAGTTTCATGTTCTCAGAAAAAAGTCTTATAGATAAAGATGCTTTTAAACACCCTGCTCCTTTTTTGGTGAAAGATATAGAAAAACTAATATCTCTATTCACAAAAACAGATATGGTAGTTTTAGATCCTTTTATTGGCTCCGGGACTACTGCATTAGCAAGCTTTTTAACAAAACGCAAATCAATAGGAATAGATCTTAACAGTAAATATAAGGAGTTGGCTATTTCAAGATTTAAAAAACTAAAAATGAAAGAAAAAAAAGATTATCTTTACAT
>CAZNCX010000042.1:0-1315 GCA_964571655.1 uncultured Elusimicrobium sp.
AAAAAACGAAGTTTAGACGTTGCGAATATTAGCTTATTTGCCAAGGGTGCGCCCAAGCGCACAACCAAAAGAATGAAAAATTGTGCGCCTGACATTTCTGCCGTTAAATCCAAATCGCCGTTATGTAATAGAAGAGACTTGTATTTACCCTTCCCTACTTATATAATATTAGCAGGTATAATATTAGCAGAAGATTAGCATATAGTAGTATGACATTAGCAGGAGGTCATATGCCCCTCATTAAAGTTATAGAAGGCGACATAACTTTGTTGAAGGTTGATGCCATAGTAAACCCCGCAGACAGAACCCTTCTTGGCATCAGCGGGCTTGACCGTGCCGTGCACGAGGCCGCCGGCCCCAGACTGCGAGAAAAATGCCTTTCCCTCGGCGGGTGTAAAACCGGAGAGGCTAAATTAACCCGCGGTTACGAACTGCCCGCTGTTTTCATTATACACACCGCCGGCCCTTTCTGGCAGGGCGGCAAAGGCGGCGAAGCCAAATTGCTTAAAAACTGTTATCTTAACTGTCTTAAAATAGCCGAGACAGAAAACTTTCAGTCAATTGCTTTTCCATGCATTTCAACGGGGGCAAACCGTTTCCCTCCGCCGTTGGCCGCCAATGTTGCGGTGGATACCGTAAGAAGTTTTTTTGAGAAGAAACCTTCTGCCCACGTAAAAGCTGTCCATTTTGTCTGCCCCAATAAAGCGCATCTGCGCCTGTATCAGGCTTTGCTGAAGCTTCTTTAATTAATCCTTTTTTTGCTCTGGGCCCAACGTCCTATAAAAAAATAGGCCTAAATTCCCTTGTGTCTTCGTTCCTAAAACGGTAAAATAATAATAAGAAAGACAGAGAAATTAAAAAAGGAGAACGAAAATGAAGAAACAAATAGTCGTGACGCTCGTCGCAGCTTTGCTTTCCGTTAATGCATTTTGCCTTCCCGCTTTCAGTCTTGAAGGTATGGAAGAAGCCGGTAAAAAAATAGGGGCAGAACTGGAAAAACTTAAACAAAAACAAGCTACGACAGATCCCCATTTTAACGAAGTCTTTGAGCAGCATAAGGGCATTCTTGTGGAAGGCTGCGGCTTAAAGGACTTCTACAACGGCAGGAAAGAACTCGTTTACGAAAATGTCAAGTTTACCTCGGTTTACAACAAAGCCGCCGGTAATTATAATATCGTTTGGACGACGCCTAAAACTGACGCTTACGACGAAGTCATCGTAGGCAAAGATATGGACGTGCATAATTACCACAGCATCAACCTCAACGCGCGCATGGATTTTAAGAAAAACGGCAAGACGGTAAAAACCTCTATTG
>CAZNCX010000042.1:1325-1952 GCA_964571655.1 uncultured Elusimicrobium sp.
AATTATGATAGACGACGAAGAATATCATAAATATCCCGCCTACGGCTATCAGGAACCCGTTTATTCCGCCACCGCAAACGGGGAGCCTAAATATCAAGTCTGTGATATTTGCGGCGGCGACGGCTATCACTGCGGTTGCAATCCCGAGTACATAAGCGGCAAACTTGCAAAAGACACGGGCTTAAGTTCTGTAATTAAAGTCTATAAGAACGATGAAGTCGTAATCCATTTTTCCAAGAACAATAAGGGCGATGTTCATTACGATCTCTTAAAGAAGCCCTCCTTTAATAAAGCTAAAGTGGATTTCGCCGTGGAAAAAACGCAGGACCCCCACTATATCAAAGTTTTGGCAAACGTCAAGATTTACAACGGTTCCAAAATTGTACAGAGCGAAAGCATCTTAATCGGCAATATCAGCGACCAGGAATTCTTTGAAAAAGCCGCTTACAAATCTTTCCAGGATAAAGATAATTACACTTATACGCCCGCCGCGCCCTGCGGTAAATGCGCTGCCTGCAAAGCAGGCGACCCTATGCACTGCACCGGCGAAAAATAAGTAAATATAAAGTTTTAACGATACAAAAACCCCCGCTTTTAAGCGGGGGTATTTGCTTTGCAGGGCTTAAA
>CAZNCX010000042.1:1962-10048 GCA_964571655.1 uncultured Elusimicrobium sp.
GCGCTGCGGCTGACGAGGCGTTAAAAACAGGGATTCTTTTTATACTCGCCAAAAGAGGGAAGCATTAAATCCTTAGAAGATAAAATTGCTTTCTTTATTTCAATCTGCCAATTTATATTAAGGGTTTTATCGTTAAAAATTATGCCGCCTTCGCTTTGGGGATTATAAAAGTTATCGCATTTATAGAGCATCTGCGCCCCGCCCTTTGATAAAACCGCCATGCCGTGCGCAAAGCCGCGCGGAATAAAAAGCTGTTTGTTGTTTTGAGCGCTTAACTCAAGACCAAACCATTTGCCGAAAGTGGGGCTGTTAAAGCGCAGATCAACGGCAACATCGTAAACTGCGCCCGAAGCCACCCTTACCAGTTTTGCCTGCGCATAGGGCGGTTTTTGGTAATGGAGCGCGCGTATTACGCCGAAGGCCGAATAATTTTCATTATCCTGCACAAAGTCAACAGCGGCCGCCGCCTGAGAGAAAAGGTTTTTATTGTAAACCTCAAAAAGGCGGCCGCGCGCGTCTTCAAATATTTGCGGCTCTATAACCAGCAGGCCTTCAAGAGGCGTTTTAAGGACTTTCATTTTCCCCCCTTAGCGGCTAAAACCAAAAGATACTGCCCGTAAGAAGTAAGCCGCATTTTACGGCCCTGCGCAAGCAGGGCTTTCTTGCCTATCCAGCCGTTGTTAAAGGCAATTTCTTCAAGGCAGCCAAGACGTATGCTTTTGCGCTTTTGCATGGTTTCCACAAACTCGCTTGCGCGCACTAAATTGCCGTGGGTGCCGCTGTCAAGCCAACGCGCGGCGCGCGGCAGGAAGTTAACCGTAAGTTCGCCGCGCTTGAGATAGGCATTGTTAATATCGGTAATTTCAAGCTCGCCGCGTTTGGAAGGTTTTAACTTTTGCGCTATTTTTATAACGTCGTTGTCATAAAAGTAAAGCCCCGTTACCGCCCATGGCGAGAGGGGTTTTTGCGGCTTCTCCTCAATATTTAGAGTCTTGCCGTTTTTAATTTGCAACACGCCGTAAGCCTGTGGATTTGGCACGCGACAGCCAAAAATATGCGCGCCCTTTTTAAGTTCGCCGCATTTTTTGAGCATTTGCGGCAGGCCGCGCGCATAAAAAATATTGTCCCCCAAAATAAGGCAGACTTTATCTTTGCCTATAAACCTGCGCGCCAGTATAAACGCCTGCGCTATGCCGCGCGGCTGCGGCTGGGCTCTGTAAGAAAACTTTACCCCGTACTGCGCGCCGCTTCCCAAAAGGCATCTAAAAAGCGGCAGGTCGCGCGGGGTGGAAATTATCATAATATCGCGTATTTGCGCGCGCAGCAACGTGGCCAGGGGATAAAATATCATAGGCTTATCATAGACGGGCAAAAGCTGTTTTGAGAGGCCCAGCGTAGCCGGATATAAACGCGAGCCAAGGCCGCCCGCAAGCACTATGCCTTTCATAAATCCCCTTTAAGACTTCTTAAAATTTACAGGCTTAAACCGTTTGAGCCTGTTTAGTTTCTTTTACCGTATTATCTTTAACAAAAGTCATACAGAAAGCCGCGATAAGAAGGCTTAGGCCGCCAAGGCCCACAGCCGCAATCGCGCTGCCGCCCAAAAGATGTTTCATTATCGGGCCGAAGAACAAATTGACGCAAATTTGCGGTATGACGATAAAGAAGTTAAATACGCCCATATAAAAGCCCATTTTCTCGGGAGGCAGAGCGTTGGATAAAAGCGCGTAAGGCATTGATAAAATGCTGCTCCACGCTATGCCTATGCATATCATAGGAAATATAAGGCCCATTTTGGTAAACTGGAAACCAAACAAAGTAAGCCCCAGAGAACCAAGCCCGAAACCGCCTATTATAAGACATACTATATGTATAGCCTTAGCCGAGAATTTTGTCGTAAGCCACAAAAGCACAAACGAGAAGATAAAGGCCACCCCGTTGTAAATGCCAAAACAGCTGCTGCCCCAGTTGGCCGCCTCTTCATAAGCGGGTGTGCCGGGCGCCGCGTGGAACACGGCCTGCGCCGCCCCGACGGCAAAATAAACCCACATTATCATAAAAGCCGCCCATGTGAAGAACTGCACCCAGGCAAGGCGCTTCATAGTTTGGGGCATACTTATAAAGGCCTGCCACATTTCCTTTAAGATTTTTGAGATGGAAAAAGACTGTTTTTGCATTTCTTTGAATTTTTCCATATCTGTCGGCGGATATTCCGGCGTGGTTTTAATTGTGATTATAATCGCGCTTAAGAGCACTATTGCGCCTATATAAAAGGAATACTTAATGGTGTTTGGAATGTGGCCCAAAGGCGCTTCAATGCTGACGCCGCCTGCGGCAAGCATCTGCGGCAGGAAAGAAGCTATTACCGCGCCTGCGCCTATCATGACGCTTTGCATGGCGTAGCCGGTTTTGCGCTGCTGCTCGGGCAGGATATCGCCTACGAACGCGCGAAAAGGTTCCATACTTATATTAACCGAGCTGTCTAAAATCCAAAGGGCTATGACGGCCATCCAAATTGCACTTGCCTGCGGCATTGCAATTAAGGCAAACGCGCTGAAAATAGCGCCGCCTAAAAAATAAGGCCGCCTGCGGCCGAGGCGGCACCACGTCCTGTCGCTGAAAAAGCCCACCAACGGCTGGATAAGAAGCCCCGTTACCGGCGCGGCCAGCCATAAAAGAGGGATTTGCGCCTCGTCTGCGCCAAGGCGGGCGTAAATAGTGCTCATATTGCCCATCTGCAAAGCCCAGCCGAACTGTATGCCGAAAAAGCCCAAGCACATATACATTATTTGTGAGAGACTCTTGCGTTCGTATTCCTGTTGCATAATAATCTCCTGTTTTTCTTTTATTATATCACAAAAAAATCATAAAAAAGGGCATAAATAAAAAAAGCCCTCCCCGAGAAGAAAGCTTTTTTTTAGCAAACAGTTAACTTAGTATATCAAAAAAACCGCAAAGCCGCAAGGGACTTTTGGGGAAGTCTTGTGTAGGCCCAAATTCCCTTGCGGCGCCCTTTGGCAAAAGATAGAATATCTATAAGCAAAAGAAGTAAAACTTTACAAAAGCTCATTTTATGACGAAAAACAAAAACACAATATACTCGCTTATCAACACTGCCTTGGCAAAGGGAAGGGTGCTTTCCCCCCGCTTTAAGGCGCGTACGTTTTTGTATGGCGGCAGTCTGCCGCCTTCAGGGAAAGGGCGTCCTGTTTGCGTCAATAAATAGATAAATAATAAAAGTTTGTCTTTTAGTTCTTTCACAAAAAAACGCCTTGAAAATTTTCAAGGCGTTTTTGTCGTTGTACCATCGGGATAAAATTTGCTTTTTATCCCTATGCCGCAGGACTTAGTAATTAGGCATTGAAACCAAATAAAAATAAAAATAAAATGAAAATGCTAAAAATACATAAGGTCTTAAAGAGGAAAGCAGTAAATAAAGGTATATCCTTTGCTTTGAGTGTCGTTATAGTCTTTAATTATTGTTCGTACAGTTTTGCTCAGGCTATTGCCGTAGATTTTCAGCGTCAGGCCTTTCAAACCATACAAAGCATTAAAGCCTATAAAGAAACGAAAAAAGATAATCAGGAACAAGTAGCCGAAATTGCTAAGGCTATACAAACACAATATCTGCACTCAAACGGCGCCGCTCCGTCTGCTGCAGCGGCAAGAGAAGTATCCGAAAACGAAACGGAGGAAGGCGGCTTAGGAGAGATGCCCTTTGAAACCTTCAAAAAAGAATATCTCTCGGCCATTATTGATATTTTTTCTAAAAAAAATAAAGATTTAGATGCCTCCTATGAAAAAGAAAAAGAATTTCTCAGTTCTTTCTTTGCCCAATATCCTGATGTTTCCATGTATGACGTCCAAAAATCTTACGGAGAGCTTGAGGCAAACTATCAGAGCGTCAAGAAAAAATTGGGCGATGAAAATAAAAACGCTTTACTTAATTTAGACCAAAGATATAAAGAATATGTAAAAGAGCATGAAGCCGCCGTACTAAAAGCTTATAAGGAATATTTGGGCGGGCTTAAAGATCTTTTAGCCCGTTTGTTTAAGTTATATCTGGAAAACCCCACAGACGAAAATGTCAAATCCGGTTTATTAGTCAATTGTTCCCGCGCGGCGATGGAATACGTCTATGAACAAGATTTATTTACTAAAAAACAGAAGGAAATACTGCTGGATCTTGCCCGAAAACAGCTTCAGTCTAAAAAGGGAACCCCCTGCACAAGAAGAGGCAAATGCGACGCCGAATTTGGCTCTATAGACACTCTTTTGCTGTTGAGCAAAGATAAGTACGATGTCCGCTCGGACGCTTTCTTAATAGCAAAATTTCTGCAGCACGCCAGAACTTCGCCCGCGGAAGCGGGGCTTGTATTAAGGGGTTTCGGCACGATTTTGTCCATGGGCGTTTATGACGCGGCTGAAGTTTATATACATACCGCCACTTCATATGAAAATTCTGTTAAAAATGTAGATGTACTTTCCGCCGTTTCTTATGCAAAAATTGCAAATACGTCCTGCGGGCATTATTTGGGGCCTGCCTCCGAAAATCTGCAATATTCTAACGACGGAACTATCCAAAACGCGTGGTACGATATTGCCCTTATGCTTGCCGAAGAAGGCTCCCGCGAAAGTTTGGATATGCTTAGAAATTACGGCGTTCAAAAATGCACTGTTACATATGACATTCTTGCAAAAAAATATTCTATAAACTTTAACGGCATAATACCCTTTCTGCACGGCGCGCTTGACGCCGGCAAAAGCGGCGCCGAAAAATATCATATTGTACCAACTCCGGTCGGTACTCAACAAATGAACGCAAGAGGGCAAGTTAACACGGTAGGTAAGGAGCAAGCGGACTCTTTGGCCAAACACGCAGCGATATCCAACGAAAATATAGTCAGCTATTCCCAAAAAACAGGAATGAAATACGACGCTTTGTTTGCTTTAGCTATTTTGAATAAACGTTTAGGCGATGTCGGCGCTGATCAGGAATACGACATTGATGTGTCCTTATACTCCCGCTACGGCATGAATATTAAAAATGAATATATTAATAAATACGCGGTTATAAATAATGAAAGTTATAAAACGAGAATTTCAGTCGGCAATTTGATGGAAGCTAATATGAAGCAAGCCAGGATTTTTGATATTGTTCTGCTTGCGACGCTAATCATTGATTTGGGCATGCTTGCTGCCAAAGGCGCAAGATTAGGCAAAGTTTTGATGATGTTACTGCGCAAAAGCCGCAATGGAGCCAAAGGGTTAAAAATAGGGTATCTGCGCAAAAACCTTAGAGCATTCCAAAAAATTAAAGCCTCTCGTATATCCCGTAGTAATATTTTTAGTAATTATAAGCAAAATCTGGCTAACGGCTTAGGAATGTCAAGGCCAGCTCTTTTTGACAGAGTTTCAGCCCAAAACATAGCAAAATTACCCGTCGGGAGAGCTCTCAAAGACGTAGAAGGGATAAAAACGGGAGTTGAGTCCGTCCTGCCCACCGTTACTTTTGACTCTAAAAAAGGCCTATTTACGGCCGATAAAAAAGCCGCTTATTTAATAAGTCAAAGCCGCAGCAAAGTGCAAGTAAAGGTACCTAACAGCGGCGGTACGCTTGTATATCATGACATTGGCATGCCGGGCGGAAAAGTAAAAGAAATAACGGAAACTATGAACGCCCTCAACAAGGCGGTAGCAGAAACAAACAAGAGCAGTCTGAAGGCCAGTATAAAGGGCTCTAAATACCGTAAAACGATAGCAAACCTTGTTAAAGAAGATCTATATCAAACATCAGCCGCTAATACGGAAAAAGGTCTTAACACAATTAACGATTTCCTCAATGATTTAAGCAAGGGTAAAGGCGCTTTTGCAAACTTCCCCAAAGAAGTATCCTTATATAATCCCGAGCTTATGGCACAGGCCAAAACCTCGGGCCCTATATCTGCCAGCTTTGTTTCAACTACGAAAGGAACGGTAACTCCGCTTAATCTTGATGTGTCAATAGGCAAAAAAATACCCGGCGTGAGAACAAAAGATATCGGCAGCATTGTCTTTAAGGAGGAAAAAGGCAAAGTTACCCTCAATATGATTATGCGAAACGGCAAAGAAGTAACGCCTAACTTTTTCAAAACGCATCTGCCCGAAGGCGGGATAAAAAATTGGGCCGAGTATGCTTCGGCAAGCGGCGTTGACCTTAACCTTAAATTTGCTCCCGAAAAAGGCTTAAACGGTTTTGCAAAAAAACTGAATACATTTGGTTCAAGATATCTCCCCAAAGATATCAGATTTGGTACCAATGCCCCCGTTTTTATGTCCGGTTCGGGCGGGCAAATAGCAAAAACCGGTCTTACTTTTGATACCGGCAGGCAATATAAAGGCATAAGCGCCGTTATTAACGAAACCGGAAACATATTATTAAAAGGTGTGAACAAAACTTTAGGCATAGGGAAAAACAGTTTTTGGCTGCCTAAAAAAGAGTTTGGCAATTTTACCAAAATGATGTCCAGGTCAGATATTGAAAAGCCGCTCTCGCTTGTAATAAACGGCTCAAGAAATAAAATAAATACTCTATATTTCTCTTCCTTAATATCATTGGGGCCCGCTTCTACAAGCTTGATAAGCCCTCTTATGGAAAATTTTGAAAATATTACAAACAGACAAGCCACTACCGTAACTTTGCTTTTGCCTTATGCCGCATCCTTTCTATCGCCGGTTTTTACGCCTTTTGTGAAAAAGTACGGCGCGGCTAAAATCTTTATGGCAAGTATTCTTACGTCAACTACCGCTTTAGCTCTTAACGTTAGCACAGGATACAGCGGATTTGGGGGCATACACCGCGGGAATGAAAATAATCCCCCTCTTTGGCCGCTTCTTGTTTCTTCCGGAATAATAGGCGCGTCCGCCGCTCTTATAAGGGCGTCCTCTTCGCCTTTAATGACTACTTTGGCGGGCGGAGGCGGGACACTTAAATCTAAGGCTTTGAAAAATGTAAGCTCATTTATGATGATTCTTCCCCCTCTTTTGTTTAGTATTCCAAATATAGGCAAGGAAAAAGAATATTATACTCGCCCCAACGGCAGCTATTATTTGAGCAGTACCAATATGCCTATAGAAAAGAAAATGACGGACTTTGCAATATTTAGTCCTATAATAGGTCTTCTTTGCTTAAGCGTATTTGCAAGATTAAAAACCGCTAATCTGCCTAAATTTATAGGCGCCGAAGAAGGCTTTAAGTTCTACAAAGCTACAAAAGCCGCCACACCCACTTTCCTTAATTCAGCAAAAGGCCTCGGGCTTGAAACATGGCGCTCCCTTAAACCTCTTACTATGAAAGAGACTTTGCCTGCTCTTGCCACCGCGGTACTGCTTAACGGGGCGGAAGGTTCGCTTCTCTATACTTACGGGATAAAACGCAGCGATGAGAAAATAAGAAAAGTGGTCAATAACAACGTTTGGGTGCCTATACTCGCTGCAGCTACAGTGGCTTCAACGGCTTTGCCTTTCAGGTTATATTCTAAAAAGGTATTAAATCTTATAGGCGGGGAATCGGCTATTGCTTATAAAAGATTATTTGCATTTTCTACCATTACGGCCGCCGCCGGCGGAATGATTATGTATAAAAGCGAGTCAACCCCTTGGTTCTATGTAGGGCTGGGACTTACTTCTTTGGGTTTTGCCTCAGGTTCGGGCAGTTTGATGTATATGGGCAAAACCAATATAAGAGCGGCGGGTTTGAGCGAACTTATGGAAGTCAAATACCAAATAGTTGACAGCGGAACAAGCATAGGTTTTGCGCTTACCCCCACTTTGTTTAGCTCTATGGCAGATGTAAAAGTCGGAATGAACGGGGTAAGCAAAAACGACGCTTTACAGCAAAGCATATCTTTGCCTCTTGGCTCCTTAGGTCTTGCGGCGATTTTTGGCGCAAGAACGGCGGGACTGTTTTCAAATGTGCCGTTTGCGGGCGTATTTACCGGCGCAAAGTTAATAAGCAGCCACGGCAAACCCTTTGAGAGTCTCAAAAAACCGAGCATATCCGATTATAATATACCGGAGGTTAAAAACCCCTTCGCCGTCCCTAATC
>CAZNCX010000043.1:0-8802 GCA_964571655.1 uncultured Elusimicrobium sp.
ACAAACGAGCGTTTGACGAACGGCTATGTCAACGGCGGTATGGTGTTAATGGTAGAGGTGATTTGGTGTCAACGGCGGTATGGTGTTATTAGTGTTTAGTGTTACTGATACTAACAGCAAAGCATTTTAATTGTCGTTATATCCACAAATGGATATATAGTTACAACTGAAAGTATCCAAAATTGGATATAAATACAACTGAAACAGGTATCCATTTGTGGATGTAGCGAAAAGAATGACTGATAGATAAATTCCTGATAACCTCAATAGATTTAGGTGTAGATATATCTAGAAAAGCGTATAGTACTACGACTGAAATATATAAAAAAAGAGAATACTGCATCATATATCTCTGCGCTTTTCTGGATATAACGACAATTAAGCCTGTTATAGTCAAAGTTATAGTCAAATAGGAATTACATGAAAGATAGCGGGCAAAAAAGACGCTGTCCCATACGCTTTTGTGGATACGGCGGGGAGGAGGCAGTCAAGATTAGATATGAGACTTTTGGGATACAGCGGCGGACAAGCGGCAAAAGATAAATTTTTAATAATTTCAAAAGTTTATAGGTGTGTCCACGGGGAAATAGAAAAAGCAAAAATTGCGTTGCTACGGCAAGAAATTTTTTATAAACTCTAATTATCCGAAACATTAGGGGAAATATATGAAAAAGGGGTTTACTTTAATTGAAATGCTGATTGTCGTTCTGATAATAGGCATACTTGCGGCCATTGCCTTGCCGCAGTATCAAGTTGCGCGCGATAAGGCAAAGTTTGCGAGTATTAAAGATGCGGCAAGAGTATTAAAAGAAGCAAATGAAAGGTATTATCTGATGTATCAAAAATATACCGGAGAGATAGACGATTTGGACGTGTCTTTGCCTTATACTTCCAAAACAAGATACGAGTCTTCTGCAACTTATACAAAGCTGAGGTTTGACTGGGGCGCCTGTTTTATCCTTCCAATATCCTATACATACTGCACAATCAGTTCTCCCGACGTCGGCTATTTTCTATTTTATGATCGGCAATATCAGGGCAGGAAAGCCTGCTATTCCAAGGTAAACGATGAAAGGGCTGCGCGGCTTTGCCGAAAAGAAACGGGGAAAACCGAGAGGGAGGGCACAAGCTCCACCTACGATTTCTATTTCTACTAGTTTTTGCACGTCGCCAAACAAAATTTTGCGCTGGTTTTTACAGGTTTTATCGGCCAGTCGGCTAAACGGTTTTGTTAATATTACGGACTTATTTTTTAGTAAAATATATCTATGTTAAAAACAGACAAAGCCCAGAAAGGCGCAAATGCAAAATGTTCCGCCAGCGGTACGTATGTTTACGATAAAACAACAGGCAAAGTGATAAAAATTTCAGACCAAGTGCCTTCCCTAAAAAAGAAAGAAGGCTGCTGCGGCTGCGACGGCCCGTGCCATTGTCATCATCACTAAGCCGCTTAAATTAAAAAAGGAAAACAAGAAAATTTATATGACGGAAAACAATCCCCCAAACAATCAAAACAAAATACAGACTGCCGCTGCGCAAAATATGCAGCAAAAAGTACAAAATAATAATCAAAGACGTTCCTCGGGCAAAGGGCGTTACCGCCGCCCGTCTGGCGCAAAGCCTAAGCAGCAGCGGGACGCTCAAAATAAACCCGCCAAGAATCGCCGAAGCCCCCTTGAGAGCGCTCAGGGCAGACGGCCTTATTATCACCGCAATCCTACCGTGGGCGAGAAGCTTGTTGATAATATCAGTTCCCTGATTTCGCACAGCATAAAGAATTTTATTTTTTGGATATTTATTTCCGTTTCGCTGTTTTGCGTCGGCGGATATTATATGTTTGAGAGGGGATTTTTGGCGTGGGGATACTCGCTTTGGTTTTTGATCTTAGCGGGAGTTTTTATTTTCGGCGCTTCTGCCCTCTTCGGTCTTATCTACGGCGTGGCGATGGCCGCTTTATATACCGTAAAAGGCTTTTCGCAAAACGTCGGCGCGCTTGTGCGCGAGACGGTAAACAGAGTCAAAAACTCCATTGAAAGCAAGATAGATAATGTTGAAGGCAGCATCTCAAGAAGCGAAGTTATCGGCGTTATAAAACAGGCTTTTGAAGAGCTGGGCCAAAACATAAAACGTTACGCGCGCCGCACGGCCGCAGGCGTTTTGGCCGTAGGTATTTTGGGCGGGGCGATATATTTGGCAAGAAATTTCCTTATAAAAAGCGCCGTTAAAATAAAAAATAAGGCGGAGTTTTTTACTTTACTATCCGCACGTACAGCCCTGATTTTGGCGGTGATTCTTAATTTGACTTTCTTTGCAAAACTGGGGATATTTATAGGCTATCTTTTGGGTATTATGCTGTTGATGGCGCAGCTTTTAATTGCCTTTACTTTGATGTAAAGCCGCCGCCGCTGTAAAGCGGCGCGGCGGCCGCGCTGCTTGAGGCAAAAATATATTCCCGTCGGGGGAGCTATGAAGAAAATAATAAGAAATTCTTTAGCCCTGTTTCTTCTTTTTCTGCTGAGCGCGTCCCTGCCCGCAGAGGCATTTTCTTTTTTCAAAAGAAGCGATAAAAAATCTTCCAAGACAAATGTGTCCCAAGCCGTCGCCAAAAGTTTTGAGGGCGCAGACGCCGCGCCAAGCGTCGGCGTTGGCACAAAAGGCGGCAAAAAATCAAATAATGCCAAAAATTCCAAGAAAGACAAAAGCGCAAAAAACAAGGCAAAAACTTTAGAAGACAAAAAAACAAATCCTGCCGAGGCCGCAAAAGAAGCAAAAAAATATTACGCTCAGGCTCTTAAAACGCAGGACTTAAACGAGCAAATCAAATTATATACCAAAGCTTTGCAGCTTGCACCCGCTTTTACGGCCGCCTATCACCGCCGCGCCGACGCCTACAGAGAACAGGGCCGCGTTAAAAAAGCTTTGGCCGATTACTCCAAGATAATAACGCTTTCCCCCAAAGACCCTTTCAAATATTATGCGCGCGCGCTTGCCTATATGCAGCAGCAAAATTACGCCTCTGCCGCAGAAGACCTTACGAAAGCCATTGCCCTTAAGAAAAATTACGACGATTTTTATTATCAGCGCGCGCTTGCTTTTATGGCTTTAGAAAAGTATAAAAGCGCGCTCAAAGATATTGATAAGATAAAAGATAAAGAGGAAGTAAAAAATAATTCCGCGCTTGAAGGCGAACTTGTTTTTATGGAGGGCAAAGTGCAGTTTGCCCTTTACAATTACGACGCCGCGCGCAGGAATTTTGAGCGTATTTTGGCCCACAATCCCGACGATACGCAAGCCCTTGTCTATCTTGGCAGGATAGAGCTTGCCAACGAACGCTATGACGAAGCCGTCTCTTACTTCAGCAAAGCGCTTAACAGAAGCGGCGGCGATGAAAACGCGCTTCGCCTGCGCGCGGCGGCCTATAAGGAAACAAAGCAGTTTGACCGCGCTCTTGAAGATTACAGCGCCCTTTTATCTCTCAAAGAAGATTACGCGCATTACAACCGCCGCGGCCTTCTTTACGAGCAGATTGACAACTGGCCCATGGCCGCGCAGGATTACTCAAAGGCCATAGAATTAAACCCAAAATGGGCCATAGCCTATAACAACAGGGGGTACGCTTATATGAAGATGAAAGAATATAAAAAAGCGTTTAACGATTTTGAAACTTCCCTTAAACTTATGCCGCTTCGCACGACGTATATCAATTTAGCCGGCTATTACTGGACGGTTAAGAAAGACAAGAAAGACATGTACCAAAATTTAGATCACGCCTTAAAGTATAATTTCAGGGATTTTGACGCTTTATACGACGACGCGCAAAAAGGCTGGTTGTTTAAGAACATCAATAATACGGTGGAGTTCCGCTCTTTTATAGCGCCGTACTCTTCCGAAAAATAATCGCTAAATTAAGCGAAAAGCGCGCTTATTTGAGCACGTATTTATAAGCGAAATCTGGTTTAAGGTCGTAGAGGTTGTTGCTTAAGGTCAAATCGTTTAAGCGCGAAAAATTCTTTTCCATCTCGTTAAAAACTATTACCGCTCCCGCCCACGGCGATCCCGCTTCGGGATAATATTCATAGACGGTAATTCGTATCGGCAAAGCGTTTGAGGACCTGCTTTGTATCAGGCGCGCCATTTGCGCGGCAAGATTGGTTTCATATAAATATAATTTCCTTATTTTTGCGCTGTCCTCAAAAACTTTTTTGTGGACATATTTGCCTTCCTGCGCTCTTGCGTCTTCTTTGGTAATTTGCGCGCCTTCTATGTTAAAGGGCAGGGCGTCAATTTCTTTTACTTCAACGGCGTCGCTTATGACTACATCGGTAAGGTTTTGTAAATTGAAATCTTTAAGCGCGGCTTGTACCATCATAAGTTTTGAAGCGTCGTCGCCCTTTGCATAGTAATAATTGCATTTTACTTCCTTGTCAATTTCTATTTCGGAATAAACTTTTATATGCTGAGTATTATCTTGAGGCTCTTGAGCGGCGGGTTGAGCGGCGGGTTGGGCGGCGGCCTCGGCGGCAGGTTCCTGCGGCTGGGTTTGCGTTTCCTGCGCTTTGGGCAGAGGCCCGCCGTATTTATAGGTATTAAGCACATTGCCCTGCGCGCAGACTTTATAGCGGTAAATTACCGAACCATGATATTTTTTTATCATCTCGTCGTCAATATCCTGCGCAGGGGCTTTATCTTCGCGGAAATGGGGGTTGCGTCCTTGCGCGTTTGGCGGGGGAGGGGGATTTTTTCCGTTCTCGCGCGGCCCCGCGCCTTGAGGCATATCCTGCGGCATATCCTGCGGCGCGCCGCGAGATATATCTTCTTGAGGCGGCGGGTTTTGGCCTAACTGCGGCGGCGCGGGCGGGATTTGGCCTTCTTCAGTCATCGGGGGCTCTTGAGGCTCTGTTATTTCTTCGGTCTCTTCGGAGGTAACGCTGATAAAGCTTACCTCGCTTTTTGCGGGCAGGGAAAATAAAGTAAGCAGGGCGGCCGATAATAAGATATGCGGGAATTTAGGTTTCATAGAATTATTCTAGCCATATTGGGGCGGCTTGTCAATAAATTTGTTGGCGAAGTTTGTTTTTACTGCCCGCCGCGAAGGCTATAAAGTTTCTTTTATTTTTATTTCCAAAACTTTTTCTTTGTAATCAAAGGGGGATATATCGTTTAAGTTAAGATTGTCGGTAACAATTTGCATAACATCCCTCATGGCCATGCCAAGCGTTATGCGGCCTTGTTTGTTTAGGTAGAATTTTGCCGTCTCAAGCATAGCGTCTTTGGGCACAAGGCCTACTATTTCGCAGCCGCTTATCTTCAAATTAAGTTTTTTGGCTTCCGTTTTTGCCGTTTCATAAACAAAGTAAAGCGGGCTTTTTTTATAGTCTTCTATATTCATTGAAACTTGGCATTTGCCGTATTCCTCTATATACCAGCCGACGGCCTTTACCGCTT
The DNA here is from genome assembly GCA_964571655.1 of uncultured Elusimicrobium sp. Lineage (GTDB taxonomy): Bacteria > Elusimicrobiota > Elusimicrobia > Elusimicrobiales > Elusimicrobiaceae > Proelusimicrobium. The sequence goes on from CAZNCX010000043.1 coordinate 5,446, forward strand.
TTAATATGCCTCCTCCGCGTCTTTGCGGGCCGCTTTCGCGCAAAATTGCGGCAAGTTTTTTTACTGCGTCTAAATCTTTGGTGTCAACATTGATATTAAAAGCTATTAAGAAATCCCGCGCGCCTATGCATATGGCGCCGGTTTTTTTGACCAGTGCGTCAAAAGTCTGCGTGCCGTAATCAGGCGGCAGGTTTTGCATTTTTATGGCCAGATGTTCATACTGCCCGTTGCGCAAAAAGGATAGATTTTGGCGCGAAATTTCGGCCGCGGCCTGCCCGTAAAGATAGACGGGGGCGCCAATTTCGGAGCCTACTCTTGCGCCAAGCGCGCAGGCCGCCTCAATACAGCTTTGCATTGTGCTTCGGTGGACGGGGACAAACGGGCATACGTCAACACAGCCCTGCCTGATGTGCTTGCCGCTGTGTTTTGACATATCAATAAGTTCGCAGGCTTTTTTGATGCAGTTAAAAGCGGCTTCCTGCACGGGCCCTGTATCCCCTGCGAAGGTTATGACCGTGCGGTTTACGTCAAGACCGCTGTCAACGCCAAGAAGCTTCACGCCCCGCGTTTTTGTGACGGCGTGCGTGATTTCTTTTATTATTTTTTGGTTGCGTCCCTCGGAAATATTGGGTACGCATTCAATAATTCCCATATGGATATTCTAGTATATTATGGCGGGTAAATTTGTAAAAATCAAGCCTTTTTAGTAGAATTGATATATAAAAGATGTACGGTGCGGGCGTGGTTCAATGGTAGAATGGAAGCTTCCCAAGCTTTAGACGAGGGTTCGATTCCCTTCGCCCGCTTATTAAATTTCAAGAGGGCTTATGACACAGAAAAATCAAAAACCTGAAACGGAAGATTTGTCGGAAGAGATTTTGGAGGATAACCAAAACTCTAAAAAAAGCTCAAAAGAGATGTGGCTTTTCCTTATTATAATAGATATCATTGCTTTGGGCGTCTTTGGCTTTTTTATATATAAAGCGTTTTTCAGCCCGTCTGCGGTAAAACCCGCGGAGGAATTTATGCAGGAAGTCCTGGTGGAAGATATACAACCCGCGCAAACCGTTCTCCCTAAAGAGGCCGAGCCTCAAAAGACGGACACAAAAGAAGAGGCCAAACCTACCAAAGAGACTGATAAAAAAACCGAACAGCCCGTTTCTCCCGCAAAAAAAGAAGTTAAGCAGAAAGAAACGCCCAAAAAACAAAGCGTTTTTATAAGCGGCAGCGGTAAATGGCGCACAGTTACCTTCAAATATTATGGTATAGGCAAAAAAGTCGCAGTCGTAGGCGGGTTTACCGTGCGCAAACATATGCCGATGAAAAAGAAAGACGGCGTTTGGAGCATTACTTTAACCATAGGCGAAGGGGAATACAGATATATGTATGTTGTAGACGGCAGGGAAGTCCCCGATCCGAACGCAAAACAGGAAGACGGTAAGTCCGTCCTTATAGTAAAATAAGAGGCAAAACGTAAAAGACGGCAGCAATTTGGCTGATTTTGGATTTTTAATGCGGTAAATATTGCGTTAGAACAGCATTTGGGCCGTTTTAAGTTAAAAAATATTTTGTTTGAAAGCGGCGCGATTATAAATAAATTTTATAAGCGCGCCGCTTTTTGCGTAAAAATTTTGCGCGCGCGTTATGCACGTTTTTGCTGCGCGGGTTTTTGTTTTTTTTTACAAAAAAACAAAAGAAAAATAAAAAAACAGTTTGTTTTTTTTGCGCGAAAAATAAATAAAAAAAATCCCGCGCAAAAATTTTTACGCAAAAAAAATAATAAATTTTTCAAACAAAATATTTTATTTTTTTACGCGCTAATTTTTTTGTCAATATTTTTTTGCGTGTTTTTGCAAATAATTTTTTTACAAAAAAAATTATTTTGCAGATTTTATAAAAATAAATTTTATCGTCGTAAAATTTATTTTATTTTGCTGAAAAATAAAATTTTGGAAACGGCGGTTTAAGATTTTTTATTAAAAATTTATTATAAAACTCTTGCATTTGTTATATATTTGTAGTATTATTTCCTTGAAGTAACTTGAAGTTATATCCTTAAGATATAGGAGAACTTAAAATGCCTGCAAAGAAAAAAGTTGCAAAGAAGCCTTGCGCTAAAAAGGCTGTCAAAAAGGTTGCGAAAAAGGTTGCGAAAAAGGTCGCAAAGAAAGTTGCAAAGAAACCTGCAAAAAAGGTTGCCAAAAAGAAAGTTGCTAAAAAGAAATAAGCATTTGTCGTAAAAAGCGGCCACAAGGTGCTTTCCTGAAAGCCGCTTTTTTGTCCCCAAAATTTAAGTTTAGTTTATAAAAAGGCTTTGCGTTCTCCAAAAAGACCTTGCGCTTTAAGGCGCAAGGTCTTTTATCACGATGTAAACGGGGATTTATTTTATATTATATTCTTTTGCTATTATATCCCATGCTTCGCGTGCGCTGTCAACCATATGAAAGGTATCGGTATGGGAAATTACGCCGTAGCCGAGAAGTTTTTTAATATTAAAAACTTCGTCCCAAAATTCTTTTCCCACAAGTATTATCGGTATGGAAGAGTTTTTGCCCGTCTGCACCAAAGTAAGGATTTCAAACATTTCATCAAAAGTGCCGTAGCCTCCGGGGAAAGCCACCACCGCGCTTGAGCGCATTACAAGATGCATTTTTCTTATTGCAAAATAATGGAACAAAAACGCCAGCCCTTTTGTGATATATGGGTTTGGGTGCTGCTCTCTTGGCAGGGTGATATTAAAGCCGATGCTTTTGCCGCCGGCTTCAAAGGCGCCTCTGTTTGCGGCCTCCATAATACCGGGGCCGCCGCCTGTGATTACGGCAAACTGCCCTTTGCTTTTTTGCACTGTCAGACGGCCAAACTCCCTTGCGATGTCGTAGTATTTAGCAAGTTTTTGCAGGCCGTGCGCTTCTTTAAGCGCGGTGGATAATTTTTTATCGGAGGGATTTTTCCTTAACTTTTTTTCAAGTGCGGTTATTTCTTTGGCGATAACTTCTTTTTCTTTTATGCGCGCGCTGCCAAAACAGGCTATGCCGCGTTCTATATGCTCCTGCTGCAAAATAACTTCGGGTTTAAGCAGCTCCAGTTGCAGGCGGGCGGGGCGGGCCGGATCGCTGTTTAAGAACTTTATATCTTCATAAGCTCTTTTATAGGAGTTATGCGTGTATTTATTTTTTACCATAGAACTGTTAACCTCCGCATATTGCTGCGAGTTACAAACGATTTATTTTTGCAAAAATTTTTCGGCGGCGCGCGCTATTTTTTCCGCGCTGATGCCGACCTGCGTATATAATTCTTTTTGTTTTGCGTGTTCCACAAAAGCGTCTTCTATGCCAAGCCTGAGCATATTTGCATCTA
>CAZNCX010000043.1:8812-9846 GCA_964571655.1 uncultured Elusimicrobium sp.
CGTCGCAGATATATTCCGCCACGGCCGAGCCAAAACCGCCTATAAGCGCGTTATCCTCAACCGTAATTAAATTGGGAGAGAGCGCTAAAGTATCTTTTATCATCTTGCCGTCAAGCGGCTTTACAAAGCGCATATTTACCACGCCGCAGTCCAAGCCTTTTTCTTTAAGAATTTGCGCGGCTTCAAGTGCGGGGTGGACACGGTTTCCTATGGCAAGTATATTTAAGTCTTTACCTTTTTTAAGCCGCGCGCCTTTACCCAAAGGCAGGGTTTTGAGGTCTTTGTCCATCTCAACGCCAAATCCGCTTCCGCGCGGATATCTTACTATGAAAGGACAGTTTGCCGCAAAAGCGGTCTTAAGCATATGCTGAAGCTCATTCTCGTCGGCGGGCGCGGCAATTACAATATTGGGGATATTCCTGAAAAGGCTTAAATCAAAAACACCGTGATGCGTAGGCCCGTCTTCGCCGACGAGGCCCGCCCTGTCCAGCGCAAACACCACCGGCAGGTTTTGCAGGCAGATATCCTGCTGTATCTGGTCGTAGCAGCGCTGCGAGAAGGAGGAATATATGGCCACTATCGGTTTTATGCCCTGCGTTGCAAGTCCGGCGGAGAATGTGGCCGCATGCTCTTCTGCTATGCCGACGTCAAAATAGCGGGAGGGGAATTTTTCCCTAAAAGCGTTTAAGCCCGTTCCCTCTGGCATGGCAGCAGTAACGGCGGAAATTTTTTCGTCCTCTTCGGCAAGTTTTACTATTGTTTGGGAAAATACTTTTGTAAAACTTATTTTATCGGAGGTGCCTATAGTCTCGCCCGTATCTGCGTCAAAGATGCCAAGGCCGTGATATTTTGTAGGCTTTTGCTCGGCGGGGGGATAACCCTTGCCCTTTTTTGTTACGACGTGCAAAATAACGGGCCCGCGCACGCCCTTTACCTGTTTTAAGACGTTTACCATCTCCCCTACGTTATTGCCGTTAACGGGCCCGTAATACTTAAAGCCCATCTCTGAGAAAAGCGCGCCCGAAAATAAAATT
>CAZNCX010000044.1:0-9719 GCA_964571655.1 uncultured Elusimicrobium sp.
ATGGTAACCGCTTTGGTGATTTCGGCGTCAATTTTATCTTCCGTTTTACGCCAGTAATTTTGCGTATCTGTTACCACCGATATTGGTCTGTCAAAAAGCCTGCTGATAATGAGCGTTAAAAGATACTGAATGCTCTCAAGCGTTTTACCTTCTTTGCCGATTACGATAGCAGGATGATCGCAGTCAAAGGTAAGCAAAATACGCTCCTGTTTGGCGTCCCACCATGCATTTAGATTTTCGGCCTTAACGCCGATAAAACCCAAAATTTGCTCAAAATTTTCCTTAGCGGCGCAAAGAGCCTTTTTCATCTCGTCTGTAAGCACGGCCTCCTGTATTTCCTTAGAGGGCAGCCTTTGCGGCTCGTTTTCTTTGGGCATCTGCGGCTTTAAGCTGCGTTCTGCGCGCTCGCCGCGCTCACCGCGTTCCCCGCGTTCGCCGCGGAAAGATTTTCTGCCGCCGCGCACCGAAGACCTGCCGCCGCTTTTTTTATCGCCGAAGCGGCTCTTGCGTTCTTTTGTCTTATAGGTTTCGCGCGGTTTCATAGGGGAGCTGTTTTCAGAATCCCATTTTTTCTCTATGATATGCACTATAGCGGGCTTACCGCCAAGACCCAGAAAACCACCCGAGGCCTCCTGTACGACGGTAACTTCCACCTGATCGCGTCTGCGGCCAAGTTCGTTAAGGCCGTGTATTATTGCACTTGCTACATCTTTTCCTTTTGAATTTATTTCTCTTCTTGCCATAAAATTATGCTCCTGTATGCTCCTTTAAGCGTTTGCTTCCGCGCGCGCTAATTTTCTTTTTAAGACTACGTTGATTGCAAAACTTATGCAGTTGCTCACAAACCAATACAGCGTAAGACCGGCCGGAAAGTTCAGAAACAACACCGTCATAAAAACGGGCATCCACTTCATCATAGCCATAGACGGATTGTCTTTTGCCATATCGGGCATCGTAAACTTCTGCTGTATAAACATCATAATACCCATAGCAACAGGCAAAACATAATAAGGATCTTTGGCAGATAAGTCGTGTATCCACCAAATAAACGGCGAGCCGTGCAAAGACCACGAGGTTCTTAGCGCGTTAAACAGCGCTATAAAAATAGGGAACTGCACGAACAGCGGCAGACAGCCGCTTAAAGGATTGGCCCCGTATTTTTTGTAGAGGGCCATCATTTCCCTTTGCTGTAAAGCCGGATCGCTTTTATATTTTTCCTGTATGCGTTTCATATCGGGGGCGATTTTTGCCATCACCGCCGATGATTTTAACTGCTTGTACGTCAGCGGGAACAGACATAACTGGATAAGGAAAGTCATCAATATTATCGCTGTCCCGTAGTTTTTTGTAATGCCGTAAAGCCACTCAAGCAAATTGCGCGCCCACTTGCCAAACTGGCCGAAAAACCCGAACTGTATGGAACGTCCTAAGTCAAAGGGCAGTTTTTCAAGCTTTTCATAATCTTTGGGGCCGAAGTAAAAATCGGCCTGCAAAGTGCTCTGTCCGTTTGCGGGGATTTCGGAGGGAAGTGCAATATTTAATTGAGGACCTTGTATATTCTTTGTTCCTAAAAGCCCCCAGAAAGAGGGCTTGCTGTAAACATATTTTTCACTGAAAGAAAGCTGGGACGCTTCGGTAGTCCACGTCTGCGGAATAAAAGCCGCAAGAAAATATCTGTTGTCAATACCGGCCCACTGCCAGCCGCCGCATTCTTCCTGCAAAGATTCGGATGAGGCCGCAATTTTAGCCGTTATTTTATTTAAGGTAGGCTTCTTTTTGCCGCTCTCCTGCACAAGACATACGGCGCGCCAGTTGGCGGGATTTTCGTTTTCCTCGCTTTTTACCGTAGCAAGGCCGGGCCCCAAATTCAACCCGAAGTTGGAAAGCTGCAAAGCCTGCTGCGTGGTATTGACAAGTTTAAGTTCAAATTTATTTATGCCGCCGTCTTTGTCAAAAGAATATTTCTTATAAACTTCAAGCCCGCCCAGAGAAGCCTTAAAGGCGATATCTGTGCCCTGCTCTTCGTAGCGCGTGAAATCAACGTCGGGCAGAGTGGCAAAATAACCCACACCTTTATAAGGCGTTAAATTAACGGGTTTTATAATATCCTTAAAGATAAAACTTTTTATCGCCGCGCCGCGGGAGGTAAAAACTATATCGGCCTCTTTGGTAGACAAATTAAAAAGCTGTTCTTCTTTGAGGGCGGGGACGGCCTTTGTCTCAGAACTTAAAGGCTGTACCTGCGAAACGGGGGAAACATTTTGATTTTGTTTTGAAATTTCCTCAACTGACAAAACGGGAACTGCCGCCGAAGACTGCTCTACAATCTGCGTCGCGGGCTTAAATTTCTGCACATCTTTGGGAGGGGAAAAATAAGAATAGCCTGTATAGGCCAACAAAGCCACACCGAGCGCAATAAAAAAATTTTTATCCATAATATCCTCTGTCAATATAATCAGAGGCCTTGTTTAACAGATAAAAGAAATTATTTTACGCTCTTTATCCGCCTGTTTTAGGGCACAGGATCCCACCCGCCAGGGTGGAAAGGGTGGCATTTAAGCAATCTCTTCAATGCCAGCCAAGTGCCTTTCAAGGCGCCGTGTTTTTCAACGGCTTGGGCCGCGTAAGCTGTGCAGGTGGGCGTAAATCTGCATACGCCCGAGGGCCCCAAAAGAGGGCGCACAAATTTGCTGAACGCGCGGATAAAACATAAAATTATTTTCTTCATTTTTTTAACAGGGATAAAGGTGGGATTAGCGCAGCTTGCGGCCGCAGGCCCTTTAGTCCTTTAATATTTTTGCCTTTTTTGCAAGCTCCAAAAAGGCTGCGCGGGCTGCCCCGTAATCGGGGATTTTACTTCTGTCCGAGGGACGTATAACTATCGCCGCGTCTTCTTTCAAAAAATGTCTGTTTAATCTGAAGGCCTCTCTAAAAAGCCTTTTACAGCGATTCCTTTGAACCGCCGTTCCCAACTTCTTTGATACTATTACTGCCATCTTGCGAGAGTCTGCGCGGGGTTTTGCGTCTTTGCGCGCTGCCGTCTCCGCAACGGGCCTGTGCCAAAGCGTTACGCCGTTGAAATGCACCTTAACACCGTTTGTCAATATCTTTTTGAAATCGTTGTTAAGATAAATCCTCTGTTCTTTAGCAAGGCCGAATTTCTTCACAATATTACTTGCGAATAAGCTCTTTGCGCCCTTTTGCCCTTCTGGCGCTAAGCACTCTTCTTCCACCTTTGGTGGACATTCTAGCTTTAAACCCGATGGTTTTAGCTCTTTTCCTTCTGTTTGGTCTGTATGTAGGTAACATAGTATTATTATTATACCATATTAGATTTTCTCTAATAAAGTTTTTTAAGCTAAACGGCGATTATTGAAATGCCGTTTTTGTCGGCAAGGGCTATAACTTCGTCTATATCCAAAATTATCGTTTTTTGCGCCTCGCAGGCAAGCGTTTTGGCTTTCGCCTCGCACATGGCTTTTATCGTGCCCTTGCCTATGACGGGTAAATCGTAGCGGTCGTCCTGATTGGGGCGGGCCACTTTTACCACCGTTATCGGCGCTTTTTTGCCCAAAGGCGCAGAAGCATAGATATGACCGGCGCGTTTTATGCACTCGTCTGTTCCTTCCATGGCTTCAACGGCTATAACGGCCCTGTCGCAGATAACCGAGGTCAACCCCACGTCAAGGGAAGCCAGCGTGCGTGAAACATGCAGGCCCAGCTCAATATTTTGCTTTTCAATTTCGCTCGGCGCGCGTTTTGTAAGAACGCCTTTTTTGGCGATAAAATTATCTAAAAACAACGCCGAGGAAACAAATTTAATACCTTCTTTTGTAAACTCGTCTATGGCGGCCTGCAAAATACTTTTTGCGCGCATATCTTTTATGCTCGCCAAAACTTTTGCCGCGCGCAAATCGGGCATGACGTTAAAGATATTTATATGTTTTACGCGGCCTGCCATAACGGCGGTTTTTACGCCGTTTTCCTTAAAAAATTTTATCGCGCCGTTAAGCTGCCCGACTTTTAGGGAAATGATTTTTTTGGCGACTGCGTGAAAATCCTCCTCCCGTCCGTTACCTTTGGCGACAGCGACGTAAACTTCTATGCCTTTTTGAGAGGCTTCTTTGGCTATAAGGACGGGGAATTTACCTTCCCCCGCTATTATGCCAAGCTTGGAGTAATGCATTATTCTTCCTTGTTTTTGGCGGCGCTTTTCATGCGCGCGTTGGTAACGCCGCGTTTTGTATTTTCGCAAAAAGTTATAAGCTCCATAACTTCTTTGGTAGGGTTCTGCGCTTTCATTTTTGCAAAACTCTCAACCATAGTGTCGGTGGATAAAAATATTTGTTTGTAAGCGTCGTTAAGGGCGTAAATAGCCTCTCGCGTAAAGCCGCCGCGGCGCAGGCCCACCGTGTTAAGGCCCACCAGTTTTGCCCTTCCTCCCGAAGCGCGGCAAAATGGCGGCATATCAAGCGGAAGCCCGCTTAAGCCAGATACCATCGCAAAGCGCCCTATGCGCACAAACTGGTGCACTGCGCTAAGCCCCGATAAAATAGCGTTATCGCCCACTTCCACGTGGCCCGCAATGCCCGCGCTGTTTACCATTATTACATTATTGCCTATAATGCAATCATGCGCGACGTGGGAATTTGCCATAAACAAACATTTGTTTCCTATTTTAGTGGGGTGTTCAAGCGAGGTGGAGCGGTGTATTGTCACGCTTTCCCTTATTTGATTGCCGTCTCCCATAATTACCATGCTTTGTATGCCGTCGTAAGATAAATCCTGCGGCTTTACTCCGATAGACGCGCTTGAAATAATTTCATTGTCTTTGCCCATTATCGTATTTTCTATGACGCAGAAAGGGCCTATTGCCGTATTATCGCCTATAGTTACATTTTTGCCTATTATGCTGTAAGGGCCTATTTTTACATTCTCGCCTATTTTAGCGCTTTGGTCTATTATAGCGGTTTGATGTATGACGGCTGAAGAAGGAACATTTGCTTTTGACATAAAATCTCCTGTTAAGTTAAACGCAGTAAGTCAGTTTTGCACGCTTTCTAAAATTTTAGCAAAATTTATATTGCTCTTATGTCCGCCCATAGCGCAGGTTATATGGGTGTGCTCAATTTTCCCGCATAAAAGTTTCAAATCGCCGACGATATCCAAAATTTTATGACGCACAAGTTCGTCTTCAAACCTAAGCGGGACGCTGTAAGCGTCTTTCTGCACTACAACGCAGTTGTGTATGCTGCCGCCGCGCGCAAGACCCTTTGCGCGCAGATAGGCAAGCTCTTCCTCAAAACCAAATGTGCGCGCGGGCGCAATTTCTTTCAAGTAATTTTTAGGCGTCATTTCAACGCTGCACTGCTGGCGGCCCACTAAAGGATGCTCACGCACAAATACGAAAGTTATCTTAAAACTGCCCGAAGGCTCAGCCGTATAAACGATGTCCCCCTCTTTATATTCCAGCTTTTTGGAGACTGAAACTGAAGGCTGCTCCCCATCAATTTCTTTAAGAGAGGCTTCAACAAGCGCCTGCGCGTAAGGCAGAGACGAGCCGTCCATAATCGGAGGCTCCGGCCCAGTCATTTCCACAATTAAATCGCTTATGTTAAGGCCGTTTGCCGCGCTTAAAACATGCTCCACCGTATGCACCTGAGCCGCCGCATTTGCAAGATTTGTGCCGCGCATGGTTGACACTACGTTTGCAAGGCAGGCTTTTATCGGCAGAGAAGGCATATCTTTGCGCAGAAAAATAATGCCGTCCTGCGCGGGCTTAAAAGTTATTTCACAGGGCTCGCCGGTATGAAGACCGACGCCTTTTAAGGTAATTTCTTTTTCAATGGTTGTGCGTTTCATAGTAAATTAAATTCCCTTAAAAATTATAAATGGAATTTCTTTTTGAAAGCAAGAAATTCTTTATAAACCTCCGGCAGTTTGCCCAAGATGACGGAAACTTTCATAAATTCCATATAAGGCCGCGCTGGGCTGCCCATAAGTTTATCGCCGGCTTTAACGTCGCTTATAATGCCGGCCTGCGGGCCGACCATGGCCCTGTCGCCTATCTTAAGATGGCCCGATATTCCCGCCTGGCCCGCCAAAATAACGCCGCTTCCTATTTCCGTTGAGCCGGCAATTCCCACCTGCGCTATTATTATTGAGCCCGCGCCTACTTTAACGTTATGGCCTATCTGTACAAGATTATCAACTTTGGTGTTGGGCCCTATTACGGTGCTGTTTATTTTGGCGCGGTCCACGGTAGTGTTTGCGCCGATTTCAACATCGTCTTCCAAGATAACGTTGCCAAGCTGCGGGATTTTATTATGCATATTGTTATTAAAAATATATCCAAACCCGTCGGAGCCTATTACCGCGCCCGCCTGCAGGATAACTTTATTTTTGAGAACGCAGTTTTCCCTCACCGTTACATTGGAATATATTATGCAGGCTTTGCCTATTTTAACGTTCCTGCCGATATAAACATTGGGATAGATTATAGTGCCGTCTCCTATTTGCGCATCGTCTTCTATGACGGCATTTGCGCCAACGCTTACGCCCGCGCCTAAAACGGCTTTCTTTGATACCACAGCGCGCTCGTGCACGCAGGCGGGGATATCTTTATTTGTTTGGTCAACCGCGCGCATAAGCTGGGTGAACGCCCACTCGGGATTTTCAACGTAAATTATATTGCCGCTGAAAATATTTTCTTTCTCTTTTGCTTCTTTGGGTAGAAATAAAGCGCCTATGTTAAGGTTTGCAAGAGTTTCGGGTTTTCTGATATCTGAGGCGTAAGAGACGGCGTTTTCTTTAGGTTCGTCTAAACCGCAAAGCCCGCTTGGCGTAAAATTTGCATCTCCTTTAAGTTCCCCTCCCGTGAGGGCGGCAATCTGTTGTAAGGTCATCATAATATTTCTCCGTTTTGTTTCTGGTATTTTTTATGGTAGGATTTCATCCATTTTATAAATTCCGGCGTTATATCCAAAGGTTTGCCGTAAATTAAATTTCTTTTATCAACGACGACGGAAATATTGCGCAGCGCGGCATACTCTTTTATTCCGCTGTAAATTTCCTTCAAAATGCGTTGGACTATATAGTCCTGCTTTGACAAAAGTTCTTCCTTGGACAGCGCTTTATAGTTAAGTAAAAAAGCTTCTTTGTCTATTATGGACTTGCGGACCTCCGTAAGAGCAGCCTCAATCTCGGCGCGCTTTTGAGGCGCATTCTCGGGGCTGGAGGGCACTTCCGCATCTAAACCGAAGCACAGAATGTCAAGCATAGCGCCCATATGCTCCTGCGCATATTGGCGCGGCAGATATTTATCCTGCGGCATGATAAAAAGCGGCTTTTCATAAAAAGTGCGGTAATACTGCGCTTCCTCAAGCAGCAGATTTTCTTTATCTTTAAGCTCCTGAAGCTGGTCCTTTAACTGTATAAATTCTATTTGTTTGCTCTCAAGTTCCACTTTAATGTTTTTTCTGGCCTGTATGGTGGCGGGATTTTTATTAAAGGCTTCTTCCACGTCAATATAAACAGCTATGGTACCCTGCGGCAAAGGCTTCTCTTTAGCTTCTTTTTCATTTGCGGCAAAACGGATTACATCCTGCTCTTGGGCGGCTTTGGGGTTCAGTTCGTATTGTTCCTGAGCAGCAACGGCCTGAGCGTTTTGCGGAGCAGGCGTATCAAGAGCGGCCGCCTGCGGATTTTGGACAGTATCAAGCGAAGACTCTTCGTCCTCTGGAAAGTCCTGAGAGCCTTCCGGCGCTTCCTGATAAACCTGAGGGGAACTTACGCTTGAGGGCGCAGCGGTAACCGCGTTTGAAGGCACGGGCACAACAGCGGTAGTATCATACTCGGCAAGCGGTATTGCGCTTGAGGAGGAAGAAACGCCGCCCGCGGCCGTCTGCGCGAAACAAAAAGCGCCCGACAGTAAAAACGCCGTCGCAAAAAAAACCGTGCTCTTAAATTTCATCAAACTTGCATCCTCCAAATACAAGTAAAGCAGTTTTTCCCCCGATAAGCAAGCGCAAAGAGGACCTCAAAACAAGTTTGCCATAGAGAAGTAAATTTGCGTCTTTTTCTCACCCGTCTTGTGATTTAGACCGTATCCCCAGTCAAGCCTTATGGGCAAAGAAGGCGTAACAATCCTAAGACCAAAACCTACACCCATCTTAAACTCGTCCTGCGCTTGGCCGGTGCGAAAGCGCACGTCGTCTAAATTTTTCCACGAGTTGCCTATATCAAAAAACGCGGCGATTTGGGCTATTGTCCTTCTGCCTTCGCGCGCTAAGGGGAATTTTAATTCCACATTGCCCACATAATAAATTTCGCCGCCGGTTTCGGGGCCTATTTCGCCTGCGGTGTCATAGCCTCTTACGGTATCGGCGCCGCCTAAAAATATTCTTTCATAGGCCGGCACGTCGTCCGTCTTGCCATAGGGTTTTACAAGGCCCGCGCGATTGGCTATCATAAGAACTATAGGATAGTCTTTGTTAATGTTAATTAAAGTCTGGTTGAAAGAAGATTTCAGATCAACTTTATAAATATCCAAATCACCGAAGAACGGCCCGCCCGTCAAGTCCACGCTTAAAGAGTTTCTTGCGCCGGAGGTCGGGTCCCAGTAATTATCGCGCGTGTCTATGGCAAAACTTGTGCCGAAAGTAGACTCGTTTGTAGTGCCTTCAACAAGGCCGTCTTCCAAGCCCTGATACTGTTCGTCAATATCGTAGATGCGGACATTTTCAAAGGTATAAGAAAAGTTTAAGTTGTAAATATCGTCGTTAAAACGCGGGCCCAAGCGCACTCTTGCGCCTTTTCTCTTTTCTGTATAGGCAGAAGAGGTCGTCATATAAGAACGGTATCTGCGCGTGTCAAAGATGTCAACGCCAAGGGTTGTGGGGTGATCTCCTATCCACGGGGTGGACCAGCTTACTGTATAGTCCAAAATCCTGCTGCCGAACATCGCCCTCAAAGAAAGCCTTTGCGCGCGCCCGAAAAGGTTCATATGGTTTACCGAAACGTCCCCGTAAAGCCCGTCTAAGGAAGACATTGCTATACCCGCCGTAAACATACCCGGGCGCCCCTCAACGATATTATAGCTGACGTCAACTTTGCTTATATCGCTTGTCGGCGTTATATCAAACTGAGCGTCGTTTATAAAGCCCAAATTCATTATTTTCTGCTGGCCGCGGCGCACTTTTGCCAAGTCAAAAATCTGGCCTTCTTTTATCGGCAGTTCGCGCGCAAATATATAAGTTTTTGTGCTTTCATTGCCGGTAATGTCAATATGGTCTATATAGACAATATTATTTTCTGTAATATCAAAAGTGATGTTTAACTGATTTGTCTGTTCGTCTAACTTTTTGACGGGATTTATTTCCGCGCGCAGATAACCTTTGTTTGCGTAAGCGTTTTGTATGTCAAGCACGGTAGTGTCAAATTTCTGCTGATTAAAAAGCTTGCCCTTTTTATAGAAAATATATTGCTCCAGCTCTTTATTGTCCAAGACCATATTGCCGCTAAAAGAAGTATCGCCGAAGACGGCTTTGTGCCCTTCGGTTACTTTTACGGTAATGGTAACTTCGCTGTTATCATCGCTGAAGACGGGGGTGTAGTCGTCTATCGCAAAATCGTAAAATCCCAGGTCGCGCGCATAGACTGTGGCTTTATAAATATCCTCCATTTTCTTTTGCGCTTTATAAACTTTGCCTTTGCGGTTT
>CAZNCX010000045.1:0-9361 GCA_964571655.1 uncultured Elusimicrobium sp.
GCAGATGTCGTTCATCTCGTTGGCGCCTTCAACCGCATTCTTAAATTGCGCACCCAGGGCAAGTTCGTCCTCCCTGCCGCTGTAAACGCTTACTATACCGTCAAAACGCATAGAGTTCCTTTCCCGCGTATCCCTTAACGTATAAGGATATCTTATTGACATTGAAGTAAGCCACATATCCGCAGGCATAAGGTCGGGTAAAGTATTAAGTTTGGGCGTATATTTAATCGTAGAAAGCAGACTCGCAAGAGTTTTGGCGTCTTTTGAAGTCTTTTCCACCTTGGCCTTAATCTGATCGGCATACAAACCCTTAAAGTCGGGTATGCTTTCTTTAGACGTAAAATCCTGCCGCTTTAAGTCAACATAGGTAAGAAAAGCGCGCGTCTGCACCAAACTGCCCCACACCAAAAAACCAGCAAGTATAAGAAGGGCCAGTTTCCAAACTGTCATAGTGCCGCGGATTTCTTCGTCTGAAGAGCGGTTTTTGCGGTATAAATCAATATCGCCCACTTTATCGTTGAGGAATTTTAGGCATGCGCCTATTGCCGCCATTTCCTCAAACCCCGTTACTTTGAAACCGAAAATTTCCGATATCTTCCAAATCCTCACGTGGCGTTTAACTTCGCCTTCCAGGATAGGAGCCCAAAAATCGCCGTCGTCGGAAACTATAGTAATATCCTCAAAGGGGTTCTTTTCCAGTTGTTTTGAGACGAAGTCCACGCAGTTGTTAACTTCCAAACGGTTGCGCGCGCCTGCCGCGCGCGAGGCTTCCACTTCCCTTAATAATATAGGTACGTCATTTAAGGCAAAGAGAAACTGGGCATCGTGTTGGGTAAAGTTTGCGTAAATGCAGCCTTTGCCCGGAATATTTTCCTTATCGGTCTGATTGAAAAGCCTGTAAATAGACAGGGGCGAAGTTTCAACCGCAACTAAATTAAGCCCTATATTGCGCATGCCCGCTTCAAGCACGGCCACTATTCTGCTTGAAGTTATTGAGAACGCCACCCCCAAGCGTTTTGCCTTGCTCAGAGGGGCGTAAAAAGGATAGACCGCGTAATCATAAACGCCTCTGTCAAATTGATAATGTATATATTTGCGCGCCTGCAAAGGAACGGCCTGCCGCCAATGGTGACGCGACATATCCTGCATAACAAAATGACGATGTATGCTGAAGCTGGGCGAAAGCGATATTACAACGTCTTTGGTCTTCCAGTGCCTGCTGTCTATAATCTTTTTGATGGGATCAAGCCAATGCTTCGGGCTTGAGAAAAAGCCTTCGTTTAATTCCGAGGGTTTTAACAAAGTGGGGTTTACTTCCCCCACCGGAAGTTTAATTAAAGAATCTACCTCTATGCCGCCGGATTTTTCAAAAACTTGGGCGACATAAATGTCCGTGAGAGAAATATATATGCCCAGACTTTGCTTTCGTCCGGAACGTTTTATGCCTAATACGCTGTCAATTTTTCCTAATGCCATAAATCGCTCACCCTGATTTAATAATCTTGTACTTCCCCTAAAATCTTACCCGATTTACCTTTAGTATTTATTGTTTGTCGGGAATATCTTCGTACTGATCTGCGTTTGCATTGGGATCGGACGCAGCCCCCTCGGACATAGAATCAGAAGGGACTTCGGTCATAGAATCTGCCGTATCGGTGCTTGCCTCGTCGGCAGCCGCGCCCGGTTGTACCTCGGGCATATCGGCTACGTTGTTATAAGACGGGGCCTGTTCCCCCGCGCCTTCCTGCTGGGCGGCCGCAAGTTCGTCCGCGCTGACAGTAGTCGCCGCACCGTAACTTTCGGAGAAGGCTTGATTTTCTTCATCCGTATAAGGCGTTACCATTTGTCTTTCGGGTTTAGTCCAAAGTTCCGGCGCCTGCGGATCAAAAGACCCGCCTTTTTTGCCTTTAGGCGCGCCGTAATAGTTAAGCCCGTCGTTTCCGATTGATAACAGGGCTATGGGACGTCTTACCACTTTTTGGCGGCCTTTTTCGTCGTTGGCTATTAAAATAAAAGTGTATCTCCCCGCGGGAAGCATAGGGCCGAAATATTCTTTTCTGCCGTTCCAGTATATCTGGCGGTAAGCCGCTTTAGTGCCGCTTATCTGCCTTACGACATAATATTTGCTGTTACCGGCGTGGCGCACAATCTGGAAAGTCCAGTCTTTGACGGGGGAAACTGCCTGCACTACAGAAAAGTCAACAACCATACCCTCTCCTTTCTGAGGATAAAAACCGTCTTCGGGATACATGCCGATGCTGACTATCGGGGCAGTATTTCTGTCGGCCACATTGTTTTTAAGTTTGGGTACGGAGGTATAATCAAAAACTATGGAGAGCCCGTTTAAGTCGCTGAATTTAAGGGGAGGCTCCTCGGCCGAAAGGCCCATATTGAAACTAAGTTTTGCCGTTGAAATGCCCTTGTTTATAAAATAAGAATTAAGCGCCGCCGCCTGTCTTACGCCCTGTATCGTTACATTATCGCTGTAAGAGCCCGGCGGAAGCAAAACAAACGAAGGCCTGCCGTTAAGTATCATCAAATTGTAAATCATATCCAAAATCTCTTTGGACTCGGGGGTAAATGTGGTGGCCGTCTTGCCGAAAATCAGTTTTGCGTCCATATCTATAGCGTCTAAAAACCCGCCTCTTGTATAAACGCTGATGCCCTGAACTTTGGAAAGTTTTGAAACTATAAAGCCGATTTCGTCGTAGATGCGGCGGTCAATTTCGTTCTTTTTAATGGCCCTTAATTCTTCCGGATCGTTGGAGGGAAATCCGTCTTGAACAACAATCTGCTCTTTTACTATGCCTGTTATAACTTTGCCCGTCTGGGGATCTAAAACATAGGGCGAGGCTAAAGCGCCGATGCCATAATCCGCCTGAGGAGTTTGCGCGTTGAGAACATTGGCCTGCTTAGCGTCGGGATTTACGCTTTCTTCTGGGACAAAGGTATCTTCTTCCGTTACTATGCCTTCCTCCACATTGCCGGCGGCGTAGTGAATGAGGTTCATATACTCGTTTGCTTCGGAAATCTGTTCGCTGTTACCTTCAACAAAAACGTTAACAAACTGATCCATAGCCTGATTAAACTTACCGCTCTCATACAGTTGTTTGCCGAGGTCCAAGCTGGCCTGAGCTTTAGAAGCGTCCTCGGCGTAAGCGCAAAGAGTAAACCCCGCGCAGAAGATAAATGCAAATAAAATCCTGAAACATAAATTGGTCTTACAGGCTCTAATATTAAACATATGCTACCTCATTAAGGTATATTTATACGATACACTAATGATTATATCAATTTAGACGCTTTTGTAAAGAGTTTTTTTGAAACCCATCCCCAAAAGCGTTGCTTATTTGCCTATGCGGGCACGCGCGGTAACGTTAAAACCGTCTTCCTCTAAGACGAAACGCAGATATTCCTGCGCCTTATCTTTGCGCCCCAAAGCTTTATTTGCCGAAGCAAGCGCAAAATTAAGCGCAAAATTCTTCGCGTGCGTTTTATAAAAAGGTTCTATGGTTTCAATTGCCAAAAGAGGGCGGTTTGTTCTGTAATAAAACTCCCCCAAAAGCATAGCCGCGTTTAGGTCGCCCGCATTGTCCAAAGCCGTTTTTTTCAATTTCCCTTCAAGTTCCACGGGATCAAAATTGCCGCCCGCAAGATCCGCTTTTAGTTCAGCAAAATTTTCCGCCTTTTTTAAGAGATAGTCGCGTTTTATCCCCAGTTTATCGTCCGCCGTCTTCAATATGTTTATGTAATCCAAGTTAAAATTATCTTCCTCCAAATACGGATAAATATAAGCGCGTGCTTCCTCATATTTACCCTGCTGAAACAGGATATCGCAAAAAGCCGTCTTAATTAAAGAATTAAAATAAAATTTATCGGCAAGAAGTTTTACATAAACAATATTCTCCCGCGTCTGTAAAAACGGATTTTGCGCAATAAGCGCGGCATATCCCTCCGCCGCGGGAGAGTGGGAGGGATATAAATCCAAAACTCTCTTTAAGTTCTGCGCCGCAGCGGCGTTATCGCCCGCTTTGCTTTGCGCAAAAGCGCGGTGCAGATAAAACTCGTGATAAAACGGAAAGCGCTTTTGCGCCCGAGCGGCGTATTTATCAAGCGCGCCAAAATCGCCCGTTTTTAACAAAGAGTTAAGCAGAGTATAAAAAGCCTCTGCCCGCGTTCCCGTTTTTTCCACCGAGGCGCGCGCGGCCGCCGCGCTCTTTGCAAAATCGCCGGCGACAAAATATTTAAGAGCATGCAGTTCCAAAACGCCGCCGCGTAAAATATTTGTCTGCGCGTAAAATAAAACGCCAAACAAAATAAGCGCCGCTAAAATAAGCGCGCAGGAAAACGCTCTGCCCGTTTTTATCACAACCCTTTTTGCTCCCGCGCCGCTAAAAAGAGAAAGGACAAACCAAAAAGCAAACCCGACTACGGCCGTCTGCATTGTTATGTTAAGCATATTATCGGCCATAACCGCGCAAAGCCCGCAAAATAAAGCCGCATAAAAAAGCCGC
The DNA here is from genome assembly GCA_964571655.1 of uncultured Elusimicrobium sp. Taxonomy (GTDB): domain Bacteria; phylum Elusimicrobiota; class Elusimicrobia; order Elusimicrobiales; family Elusimicrobiaceae; genus Proelusimicrobium. The sequence goes on from CAZNCX010000045.1 coordinate 4,515, forward strand.
GAGGCCAAATCAAGATTTTTATAAACCTTAAAAAAAGAAAACAGCAAAATGCCCAAAAAAGTAAGGTAAACTAACAAACCCGAAAAACCGCTTTGCGCGGCAATTTCAATGAACTCGTTATGGGCGCTGTTGGCCTGAGTTCTTACGGCGTTAAGCTGCGGGTAACGCCCAAGCAGGCGGCCCTGACACGGCGCGTAATTAAGCTGAAAAGAACCCCAGCCTTTTCCCAAAACAGGCGCGCTTTTGGCCGCTTCAAGACCGCAGGTCCACATCATAAGACGCTGGTGGAAAGCCTGATTTATACTCTCTTTTGGCACGTCTAAACTAAGCGCGCTTATTTTATTTTCCCCCACCCTTTGCACGACGGAGGATTTATAGCCGTCCCCCCCGCCCTGCGGCCATAAAATAAAGAATCCCGCGCAAAGAAGGGCCATGCAAAGGGTTTTAAGCTTATTTGAAAAAATAAGCTTTCTAAAGTCCCTAAAGGAAAATAAAATAAGCGCGCCCAAAGCCAACCCCAGCCAAGAAGAGCGCGTCATGCTTACGGCTAAAAACGCGCTTTGCGCGCATAAAATAAAGCCGTAATAAAACCGCGCAGAAAGTTTTGGCGCGCGCAGAAAATAAAGCGCGCAAAGCGGCATAAGCATTATAATGTAAGACGACAGGAAATTAGGATTGCCGAAAGTGGACACCGCGCGCGAGCCGAAATCCTGGGATATCTGCCCGCTCCAAAATATCTCAAAACCTAAATTCTGCGCAAGACCGTAAAGACAGCAAACCGCGCTTACGGCAAGCATAATATCGGTAAAACTTTTGGCGGTAAATTCCTTCAAAACGCCAAAACAAATATATATGCCCGCGCCCCATAAAAGCAAAGCGTAAACGTCAAAAACGCCGCGCAACTTAAACGCGGGGAAAAGCGTCCACAAAACAGCCCATAACAGCAGCAAAGCAAGCTGCCCTGCGCCTAAGGAAGCAAAATCCTCCCCCTTTACGGGACGTGCAAATTTGGCAAGCGCGTAACCAAACAAAACATTGGTCAAAAGCAGCTGCCCGCGCCGCCAGCCTTCGCTGAAAACGGCAAAACCATAGTCTGTATCGGCAAGGCCGTTATAAATAAGAGAAGCCACGCAAATTAGAATAAAAAGAGCAAGCCAAATATCGGATTTGCATATGGAAAATTCCAGTTTCCCCTCAACTCGCGCGCCAAGCGCGTAAAGGAAAAATATAAAGGCCGCGCTTACGCTCAAAATAATATTTTGCGCCGCAAAAGGGTTCACGGTAAGATTGGTAAAAAAAATCAGCGGGGAACAAAAAATAATAACCACAAAAAATATTTTCTTTAGAAAATTAACGACGGTCAAAACGGGCGCGTTAACGGCGGGGGAAGTTTTGGCGGCAGGCGTTTGCGTTTTCATAGCGCGCGCTCCGCCTGCACGCGGCGGATAATTTCTTCTTTATCCCGCTGCGGCAGAATTTCGGCAAGGTCAAAATAATGGCCGTTTGCTTTCTCATTGTTTTTGTTACGGGACAAATACTCTTCGTTAATAACGCCGCGCGGCGCGGCGCGGTATTTTTCAAGCCAGTAAAAAGCTGTTTTATAATCTTTCCTTTGGAGAGCTATGTTCGTCAGCTGGAAATAAGTATTATCATAAACAGGGTCCAGCAAAAGAGCCTTTTTATAATAAGCCTCCGCCGCGCTAAAAAGACGCTCTCGCGAGGCTTCGTCTTGAAAAGGTTTGAGCGCGTAAGCGTAATGCAAAACGCCGAGATTATAATTTATCAGAACATCGTTTGGCGTAATGGAATTTGCTTTATTAAAATCCCTGCGCGCGCGGTCAAAATCGTTCATAAGGGCGGCCTGCCCGTCGCCTATTTTAGGCTGGTAAGTTCTTGCCGTATCAAGACGGGAGGATAAAACCAGCCCCCTGAAATTATAATACTGGCTTATAAAAGGCGCAAGTTCTATGGCGCGTGTGTAAGAGAGTATGGCTTTACCCTTATCTTTATCGGCAAAATAGCCGGCTAAAGCCAAAAAATATTCCGCCTTGGTAAGGCGCAGCGGCAAAAGCATAAGCGCGCCGCAAAAAACGCATATAAGCGCAACGGCAAAACTTTTTGTCTTAAATATAACTTTTACAAACGCCCAGAAAATACCCGCGCTTACGACTATAGCCGAAATCCAATAAATAATAAAAATGATAAGTTTTTTCTGAGCGCCGGCCGTAATTAAAGCAAAATCTTTTAAGGCCGAGCCCGCAATAAACAGCAAAGCCGCCGCGCATAAGACGGCAAAGATATAAAAAATAAATTTATTTTTAGGCGCGGCGGCCGCCGCAGGTTTTACTTTACTCTCAAGCGGGCCTAAGCACAAAGCGAACAGTGCGCCGTTAAATAAGGTAAGAAAATAACTTGTTGAAACAAAATAGATGCTTACGTCCACAAAATTATGTATGTAAATTGCAGAAGAGGCGCAGGCAAAAGCAAGAAGTAGGAAATTTCTTTGACGTTCAGCCCCCTGCGCAGATAAATTTATTTGCTTAAACTTACGGCGCGCCGCGCCCAGCATATAAAAAAACGCCAGCAGATAAATGCCAAAACCCAAAGCCCCCAAAACGGCCCATTGTTCAAGATAATAATTTTCGGCGTGGCGTGTTTCGGCGTTGTGGATGCCCTCCATGTAAAAAATCTCGGGCCGTTTATAAGAAGGATATACGGCGGCAAAAGAGCCTATGCCCGTGCCGACAAGCGGCTTTGCCTGCACCATCTCAAATGTTGAGCGCCACGTTGACAGACGAAAGTTTACCGACTGCCACCTGTTAAGCGCAAAATAGCCGACAAGCAAACTGACGGCAAGCAGGCCCAAAAGCGCAAGCGAGTTAAACTTAAATTTATGCTTCTTATAAAAAGCCGAAAAGAAATTTGCGTAAAGCGCGGCAAAAACAAGCGTCCCCAAAGCAAGCGCAAGCCAAGAGCCTTTGCTCTCGGTAAAAAATATATCAACAAGGCCCAGCCCCATTAAAATCAGCAGCGCTTTTTTACGCGTATATAAATAGAAAGCAAAACAAAACATAAGACCGAAAGCACAGAAATTGCCGAAAAAATTAGGATTTGCTATGGTGGAAAATACGCGGCGGGCAAAAAAGTCCGTCCAAAATAAAAAATCTGCCCCTTTAATAAGATAATTATTTATTACCTGCAAAGCGCCGTAGGCAAAAACAACCCAGCATATACCTATTATATATTTGGCCAGACGCGCCAAAAAATCCGCCGAACCGCAAAAAGCCAAAACCAGAAAAATAAAACTGTATCCGCAGAAGCGGGCAAAAAGCTCAAGACGGGCAAGTTTGTAGGGAAAAGCGAAATAAGAAAAAACGGCGTAAACGAAATATAAAATAAGAGGAAGAAGCGTAACTAAATTTTTAACGGTAAAAATATTCCTGCGTTCGTAAATAAGCGAGGATACCCAAAGCGCAAACAAACCGAAAACCGAGACGTAAAAACTTGTTATTTTTATTTGAGCCGAGTCCTGCGTCTGCAGACAAAGCCCGCAGGCGATAACAACGCCGCTTATGCCCAGCCAATGTAAAATAAGTTTATCAAAAAAAGAGCCCGCGCCGACGCTTGCGCTTTGCGCGACCACGGCTTTTGCGGCAATTTTATTTCCCTGCGTTTTAACGCGCGCCATATTTACCGTTCCCGCAGCCGCCAAAAATCCCGTGCGGCAAATAAGATAAGCCGAGAATGGGATTCGAACCCACGACCTACCGCTTACGAAGCGGTTGCTCTACCAGCTGAGCTATCTCGGCATATACGGCAATGTTTATATTTTAGCAATTTTAACGTAAACTAACAACGCGCCGCGCCCGAGCATAAAATCGGCGCGGCTTAAACCGCGCCGACAAGGCAAAACGTCCCCGCTCTCAGGCGGTTATTTTACGGAAACTATTTCAACCTCAAAATGCAGGTCTTTGCCGGCAAGAGGGTGGTTAAAATCCAGTTCCACTTCGCCGTTTTCTATCTTGCTTATAACAGCTTTGAAGGAATGCCCGCCAGAGTTCGCCCCGACTACATCTCCCACTTTAAGTTTATCCGCGTTTTCAATGGAGGTAACGGGAATTTTCCTGAGAGCTTCCTGTTTGTAAGGGCCGTAAGCAAGGTCCGCCTTAACGTCAACGGATTTTTTGTCTCCTTCCTTAAGGCCTAAAAGGGCTTGCTCCAACCCGAGTATTATTTGGCCCGCGCCCTGCTGGTATTCCAACGGGCCGCGTCCTTCTGAAGTATCCGCAACCTGCCCGTCAACCGTAAGCGTATACTTTATTGCCACTTTTGAACCTGCTTTAATCATACTCTCTCCATTTTTTAACTGCCGTCTAATTTTAATCTAGTTGAAAAGTTAAAAAGCGATACTTAAGAACGCTGGGATCTCTTGTCTCGGCCTGCACGTCATGGCTTGTAAGTTTATCCCTGTAATATGTGGTAGAGCTATAGAAGTCCACATTCCCATCAATGCACTTAAAAATAGTATAAGTCACAGGAGCTAGCTTGTTATATATGCAAAATAAGCCGGAGTCCGTCCTATAAGAATTCTCACAGGTAAAATCGGAAAGTTCACCGTCTTGTTCCAAAATACACTCATACGTTGTATTGCCCGGACAATTCTCCTTTGCAAATTGTTCATATGTTTTGGATCCTTTGTTGCACAGCGAGGAGGAGGGCTTTTCACCGCCAATAGCGTCTTCGTTAACATCATCTTTAAAGGAGTCTTCGCTTGAAACTTCATAGTAGGGCTTGCAAGCTTCGTTAGGGTTAGAGGCCCCTGTCTTCTTTTTACAAAAAGGTTCTAT
>CAZNCX010000046.1:0-9125 GCA_964571655.1 uncultured Elusimicrobium sp.
GCAAACCCGGCCACCATCGCCTCGCTGATGGCGGAAGAAGAAGCAGCGCAGGAAACCAAAGAAGAGGTTGATTTAACCGATATTCCCAGGGAAATTCCTCCTGCCGAGGAAATCAAAGAAGAGGAAATCCCCGTGTCCGTACCTGAAGAAGAAAAATCTTCCAAGGAGGGCTCGGCTTCCGTCTCAGAAGAAGAGGATAACAGCGAAATAGAAAAATCGGAAAGCGCCGAAGAAGTTTCCGTTTTGGAAGAATTTGCGGCCGATAAAGAAACAAGCCCCAAAGAGGAAGAATATCCTGAACTTGAGGAGCCTGCCGTAACGGAAGACAAAGCATCTGCTGAAAAGAAAGAAGAGACCAAACCCGCGGAAGCGAAATCCGAGCCCGCACCCGAGCCGAAAAAAGAAAAACCTTTAGCGCAGGAAAAGAAAGAAGAGGCCAAACCCGCTCCGCAAAAAGAAGAGAAAAAGGAAGAAAAAGAAGACGAAAGATTTGAAATGCGCGGCGCCATACCGGACAAAATACCTTCCTTAAAAGAAGAGGGCATAAAAAGTTTTGCCGAACTTGAAGCCTCCGACGAGATTGACGAAAAAGCTCTCGCAGAGGCGCAGGAAATAGACGATAAATTTCTAAAAACTTTTACCACCAATATAGAAGAGGTTTTTTTAGACCAGCCGACCTCAATTATTTCTGATTACGTTCCGCCTGCGGTGGCAGATGACGATTATGTCGTCGCCGCAAACGGCGCGCAGATGGATAATCAGGAAGGCGCGGTGGCTAAACCTCAGGAAATCATAGATATAAAAGCCAACCCTCAAGCTGCGCAAAACGACGCGCAAGAAGATATGCGCAATGTCCGCAGGATAAAACCCGCCGCCATAAAAACCGTACCGATGGTACCGGGCGCAACGGGGGAAGTGCCTTTGTCCAACGTGCCCAATATTGAGGAAGCGATAGCAGAACTGCACGGTAAGACAAGCGTTTTCAAGATTCTTAAAATGTTTTCCGCTGTATTTGCGCTGATAATTGTGGCTTTATTGTTCGTGGCGTTTTTGAGCACTATGGGTATAATGCCGGCGACAAAGAGTCCTATCCATATGATAGTGGCAAAAATAACCGGCAAGAAAATTACCGAAAAAGCCTCGTCTGCGGCGGACGCGTCCGAACAGAAGAAAGAAAATGCTTCTGCTCAAACTTCTGCGGCTGCAGCTGCGCCTGTTCAACAGGTTTCTTCGTCTACCGCGGCGGCAGGAGAGCAAAATGCGCCGGTTACTATGGACAGGTCCTTAGTTTTGAAAAATGTCAAAGCTTACGATTTGGGCGGCGGCTTAACTCTTGAGAAAAAGATTTCCTTAATCTATCCCAAAGAGAGGCCTATGTGGGTAGTAGATCAGGGCTTTAATCCCGAAGATTTTTCCGTTGCGGCCAAAATGCCGGAAAATAACGAAGGCTACAGTCAAGTCTACCGTTTCAATTACAATACTAAAGACAGTCAGCTGATACCTACTACGACCGAAGCGCGCAATATTATCTCAATGCCGGTTGAAGAACTGCAAAAGCTCGCAGGCCCCAAGAAGTTCAGCAAGACGCCCTTAAAGAAAGGCAAGCAGCAGGAGTCGCAAAGTATAGTAAAAGTGGAATAAAACCCGCAGATATTTTTTGAAAAAATCCTCCGTCTCTAACGGGGGATTTTTTATCAAAGATAGGGGGCCGCAAGGAAGCCTGCGGCTCTAGGATTATCTTTCGTAATATATTATAATATAGATATGACCGCAATAAAAAAAATCTTTCTTTTAGCTTTTCTTACGCTTATACCCTGTGCCTGCGCGAGCGTGCAGGAAGCGGCTCAGGCCGTCAATTGTAAATACACCTTGGCCGATGTTAACACAACGGATTTTTCTTTGGGAGATCTTACTTTAGATATTGTTTTTGCCGTTACAAACGAAAGCAAAACTACAACTGCCAAAATGAACCGTTTTGAAGGCAAATTTTATATAAATGATAAAGAAATGAGCGCAATTTCCTTTGGCGAATATCAAATAGAGCCTATGCAGACGCAGCTTGCTTCGGCGACGCTTAATCTTCCTTTTAATAAAATAGGCAAAAACATAGCCGGTCTTGTTACGATGAACAGTATTTCAATACGCTATAAAATAGCCGGTACGATTTATTTTGACACCGCTTTGGGAGAACTGCCTTTTCCCGTCAGTGTAGAAAGAGATTTAAGGAAAGATATAAAATAAACGGTTTTAAGGCGCGCGCAAGGGTTTGTCTGCGCGCGTCTGTAAGATTTAGCCGTTATAAATATTACGGAGGAGTTATAATGTCATCAGAGCAGAAAACTACCTTGCAGGAAGATGTCGGCAAGATAATAAATAAGTGGAAAAATGTGGAAGGCAGCCTTGTTATGATGCTGCATTCCGTGCAAAGCCGCTGCGGTTATATTCCGCGCGAGGTTGCCATGGAAATTTCAAGGGAAGCAAAAATACCCCTTGCCAAGATTTATGAGGTTCTGACTTTTTATCATTTTTTCAAACTTACGCCACCCGCAAAATACCAGATTTGCGTTTGCACGGGTACGGCCTGTTATTTGAAGGGCGCGCCGGAACTTCTTAAAGAGATTGAAAATACCATCGGCGTAAAGGACAAAGAAACATCGGCGGACGGTAAATTTTCCGTAGCGGCAATAAGATGTTTGGGTTGCTGCGGGCTTTCGCCTGTAATTTCAATTAACGGCAAGATACACGGGCAGGTTAAGCCCGCCGACATCAAGGGCATCTTAAACGAGGCCACTAAAGGAGACGACCAAAATGCCTAAAATTACCGATGTTAATGCAGTAAAAGAAGATTTTAATAAAAATTACTCCAACATTAAACAAAGAGTTGTAATCTGCGGCGGCACGGGCTGTATAGCCGGCGGCAGCCTTGAAGTATACGAAGCTTTCAAAGAAGAGTACCGCAAACGCGGGCTTGATTTTTGCGTTGAAATTACCAAGGAGTGCAGGGAAGGCTCAACGTATATTTCCAAGAGCGGCTGCCAAGGATTTTGCGCTCAGGGGCCGCTGGTAAGCGTGGGCGATATCTTTTACACTAAAGTAAAAGCGTCTGATGTCTCTGAGATTATGGATAAAACCGTAATGAAAGGGGAGGTTATTGACAGGCTTTTATATCAAAACCCCGTTGACGGCACGCATTGCAAAACTTTAGCTGATATTCCCTTCTATAAAAAACAGCACCGCATTTTACTTGCCGACTGCGGCAAAATCAATCCGGAAGATATTAACGAGTATATCGGCCACGGCGGTTACGCGGGCCTCACAAAAGCCTTAAAAATAGGGCAGGAAGGCGTCATAGCCGAAATGAAGACCAGCGGCCTCCGCGGACGCGGGGGGGCAGGTTTTCCGACGTGGTTAAAATGGGATTTAACGCGCAAAGAAAAAAGCAAACAAAAATATATGATTTGCAACGGCGACGAGGGCGACCCGGGCGCTTATATGGACCGTTCTTTACTTGAAGGCAACCCGCATTCCGTTGTTGAAGGTATGATAATAGCGGGCTTTGCAATAGGGGCAAACAAAGGTTTATTTTACATCAGGGCGGAATATCCTCTTGCCATTGAGCGCGTGCAGAAAGCCATTGACGCTTGCTATAAAAAAGGCCTCTTGGGCAAAAATATTTTAGGCAGCGGTTTTAGTTATGATTTGGAAATACGCTTCGGTGCGGGCGCGTTTGTCTGCGGCGAAGAAACAGCTCTGATTACCTCTATAGAAGGCAACCGCGGCACGCCGCGTCCCAAACCGCCTTTTCCGGCGCAGAAAGGTTTATGGGGCAAGCCTACTACGATTAACAATGTTGAGACTTTGGCCAATGTCCCCTATATAATGACCAAAGGCGGCGCGTGGTACGGTGCTATGGGCGTAGGCAAGTCCACGGGCACAAAAGTTTTTGCCATGACGGGCAAAGCCAAAAACACGGGTTTGATAGAAATACCTATGGGCCTCACTATAAACGAAGTTGTCTACGACATTGGCGGCGGCCCGCTTAAAGGCGATAAAGTTAAAGCCGTGCAGACGGGCGGCCCTTCCGGCGGGGTTATAGATCCCCAGCATTTTGATATGCCTATTACTTACGAGTCTTTGCAGGAAATAGGCTCAATAATGGGCTCCGGCGGTTTAATCGTGATGGACGAGACGGACTGTATGGTGGACATCGCCAAGTTTTATCTTGAGTTTTGCGTTGACGAATCCTGCGGCAAATGCGCTCCGTGCAGAGTGGGCGGCAAACAGATGCTGGACTTGCTTAATAAAATTGCCGAAGGCACAGCCGTTGAAAGCGATTTAGCTAAGATAGAAGAAATTGCAAATGCCATGAAGAAAGCTTCTCTCTGCGCTTTGGGGCAGACGGCGCCTAATCCTGTCCTCTCCACAATTAAGTTTTTTAAGGACGAATATGACGCGCACATCAAAGAAAAACGCTGTCCTACGGGCAAATGCGCCAAGCTTATCTCTTATGAGATAACGGACAAATGCATAGGCTGCGGTATGTGCAAGAGGATTTGCCCCGTCGGCGCGATCAGCGGCGACGTAAAGCAAAAGCATACCATTGACCAAAGCAAATGCATTAAATGCGGTCAATGTTTTGCCACTTGCAAATTTAATGCGATAAAGAAAGGATAATAACGGGATATAAATATGATTAAAGTTACTATTAACGGAAAAACCGTAGAAGTAAAAGAAGGCTCTTCTATTTTAGACGCGGCGCGTCTTGCGAACGTCAAAATTCCTACGCTCTGCAAACACCCCGATTTGGAAGCTTCCGGCGGCTGCGGTCTTTGCATTGTTAAAATCAAAGGCTTAAACAAAATGTTGCGCGCCTGCACGACGGAAGTTACGCCCAATATGGAAGTTACAACTCATGATCCGGAGCTGGTTTCCGTCCGCAAAACGGTGCTTGAACTTATTATGTCCAACCACCCGCAAGACTGCCTTACCTGCGCCCGCAATCAGAATTGCGAGCTGCAAAGCCTCTGCGCGGAATTTGGCATAAGGGAAAACCATTTCCCCAATATTCTTAATTCCCGCCCTCACAAAAAAGACAACAGCGCCAAAGGCATATGCATTGACACCTCAAAATGCATTCAGTGCGGTCGCTGCGTACAAGTTTGCCAAAAGGTGCAAAATGTCTGGGCGTTATCTTTTTTGCACAGAGGCATTAACACGCAGTTATCTCCGGCGGGCGATATTGAACTTAAGGATTCCCCTTGCGTAAACTGCGGGCAGTGCTCGGCACATTGTCCGGTCGGTGCGATTGTGGAGCAGGATGATACTCAGGAAGTCTGGGACGCCTTGCAAGATACCACAAAACACTGCGTTGTACAGATTGCGCCTGCGGTCAGGGTGGCTATCGGCGAAGCTTTCGGCTATCCGGTGGGTACTAACCTTACGGGCAAATTAATTTCAGCCTTATATGAAATCGGCTTTGACGCGGTATTTGACACCAACACCGGCGCGGACCTTACCATTATGGAAGAAGCAAGCGAACTTAAGCATCGTCTTACGACGGGCGGCGTGCTTCCTCTTATAACAAGCTGCTGCCCCGCGTGGGTTGACTATCTGGAAAAATATCACGGCGATTTGATTGATAATTTTTCTTCCGCCAAATCTCCGCACGAGATGGTCGGCGTGCTTGCCAAAACTTATTATGCAAAGAAGCATAATATAGATCCCAAGGATATTTTTGTAGTATCCATAATGCCGTGCACGGCCAAAAAGTTTGAAATCGGCCGCAGCGAAGATATGTCAAGCAGCGGCTATAAAGACGTAGACGTCTCACTCACCACGCGCGAGCTCGGCAGAATGATAAAACAGGCCGGCATAGAATTTTCCAAACTGGAAGATAAGAAGGGCGATGATATTTTGTCCCAGTACACCGGCGCGGGCACGATATTTGGCGCAACGGGCGGCGTTATGGAAGCAGCCCTAAGAACGGCGCACTACCTTATTACCGGCCAGGACGCAAAGAATATTGACTTCAAAAAAGTCCGCGGTCTTAAAGGCATTAAAGAGGCGAAAGTTAATGTCGGCGGAGTTGACGTTAAGGTTGCCATCGCGCACGGTCTTGGCAATGTGGGAATCTTAATGGATAAAATTAAAAAGGCAAAAGCCGAAGGCAAAGAACCTCCTTACCAGTTCATAGAAGTTATGGCCTGCGAAGGCGGCTGCGTTGCAGGCGGCGGCCAGCCCTACGGCGTTACCGACGAACTCAGAAAAGCTCGCGCCAAAGGTCTTTATAATGAGGATAAGCATATGAAAGTCCGCTGTTCTCATCATAACGAAGGCGTAAAAACTTTATATAAAGAGTTTCTGGGCGCGCCTTTAAGCGAAACGGCCGAGCACTTTTTGCACAATCATTACAAGTGCAGAAATTGTTATAAAAAGTAAAAAAGTTTTAAGGCTTTGTAAAGGAACGGTTTTATATAAAATAAAACCGTTCCTTTTTTATCGTCGTTAAATAGGACCAAAGACCTAACGACAGATAGGTCAAAAATCCATATGCAAATGCGGATAAATTTTGTATTATATATCTGTAGTTAAAAAAGGAAAGCTATGAAAAACATAATTGCATTTAATTTTTCTGATGAAAATATCTCCGTTATGAACGACGGGATTTTAGCGCTTTCCAATTTTTTTGTTGAAGAAAATTTAGGCAGCTGTATTTACGATATCTTTAGGCCTTGCCTTAAGACCCATACGCTTAAGATGTTTATAAAGGGCATTCTTATGTTTAGGTGGGTTAAGTATGCAAGGTCGGGAAGGTAAAGGTAAATAAAAAGATTTTAGAAGTAAAAATAAAAAACCTGCTCCCGACGAAAATGAGGGAGCAGGTTTTTTATGGCGGTTTAGAAAATATTAAGATTTGAAGCAGCAAAAAAGGGGCAGTAATTTTGCGTCATGGCAAGGAAAGGCGCCGGAAACGCAAGAAAATATCCCGTGAGGGATAAATGAAATGTGAGGAAAACAAAATGAAAGTAAAGAACATAGTGATATCAGTACTCACGCTTTTATGCATGACCAGCGCCGTCTATGCGCAAAACGCAGCAACGGTCACGTTAAATAAGAGCGAAAATACCCAGCCTGCCACTAAAGGAGTTTATTCCCTTGCGGCAGCGATGGCAAACAGCGGCAGGGAAATGAAAGCTGTTAGTTTAGGTTTTGGTATGAAGCAACTCCTTAAAGAAAAAAAGGTTTTGACTAATAATACCGAAGTGAAAACATCTAAATCTGACGGGAAGGCCGTCAATTCCCGAAGCAACTCCATACCTGTTAAATTTAAGGACATTCCTTTCAGCGGACGAGAGATGAAATATGTAAATGCCGGCTATCAGGCTTACGAGAAAATGCATGCCAAACAACAAGCCGCTCAAGCCGAGGAACCCTCCGTTAAAACAGCGTCTGTTAAGTTTAAGAATGTTCCTTTCAGCGGACGCGAGATGAAATATGTAAATGCCGGCTATCAGGCTTACGAGAAAATGCATGCCAAACAACAAGCCGCTCAAGCTCAGAAATCCGCCGCTACAGTCACGGTACCTGATATGGCAAAAGTCTTGGTATCTGAGGAAAATAATTTCAAGGATGTTTTGGTCGGAGTAAAAGTTTCAGACAATCCCTTAGCATTCAGCGGAAGGGAAGGGAAAATTATGGCTATAAGCGATAATTTATCAGCTTCTCTTGCCAAGCAAAAAGCAAAAAATGATAAACGCAAGTGGGCAGAATTATCCAAAATTTCCACCAACGCCAAACAATTCATTGACGTTTTGCTTAAGAATGGCAAATACAATGCTCTTTCCTCTTTCGTAATGAACGAAAAAGGCAAAACCGTTAAAGCCGTTTGCGACGGTAAAGAATATTCTTATAAAAACCAGATTACAGAGCAAGATGTTATGTATATGCTCTACTCTATTAAAAAGAATATTAATTTACACGCTTCCCAAATGGACAGCCAAATACTTTGCAATGTGATAATGAATCGTTACAAAGGCGCGCTGGCTTTCAATGTGGCAAAAGGCGTCAATGCGCAGCTTGCTGTAGCCGCTAAACAAGCTAAATAAGGTTCTCATATAAAATCGCGGGTTGTTTATGCGCCCGCGATTTTATCCAAACAGGAAAGGTATGCAAAACGTCTATAACTTAAATCTATATTGTAAAAAAGTTTCCGTTTCAAGCGGCGGCGTTTTATCGCTTTCTCCTTCTAATATATCCCTTCTTAATCTCGTTATGTGCGGAATGTTCCTTATGAACATTCTTAACAACCTCTTTATTATTTTGCTTAAAAAAGCGAGGTCGGGAAGGTAAAAAGATATAAAAGATTTTAGAAGTAAAAAACCTGCTCCCGACCAAAAGGGGGCAGGTTTTTTTAGTGGAATAAAATGATGTGCGATGCAAATGTGGCAAGGCGTTTAACGCTAAAACACAATTTAGTTATCCAAAAAGGATAAAAGTGAGGAAACAAAAATGAACACAAAGAACACGATAATAACAGTACTCACGCTCTTATGTATGACAACTGCCGTCTATGCGCAAAGCGCAAAAGCGGATGATGCAGCCAAGAGCAAAGGCTTTATGGGCGGCCCCGAGATGAAAGGCACCGAAAGTTATTTTGCCAAACATCCAAATTTATTCCCGAAAGAAGCTAAAGCTCAGGACAAAAATAATCATGAGCAATATAACGAGGAAAGGTATTGGAAAAAATGGTATGCCAAAAGACAAAGAGCCGAAGAGAAAGCCGCCAAGGCCTTGCAAAGGCAAGCTTACTACGAAAATAGTAATTTTGGCAGCAAATACTCTCCCGAGTATCCTTTCTTGTCTCCGATCACGGTAGAATTTATTAAAGCAAGCGACCCCAAAGCAAAAGCAAAGGCACCTGCGCCTAAAAAAGAATCTGCCGTACGTTTTAAGGGTTCTAAAACCAGCGCTCCTTTTCTGGACGCACAGGCGCCCTCTTCCGTAATCGGCGCTTTGAGGAAATATAAAGAAGGGCGCAAATCCCTTTCCGCCGCGGAAAAAGAATTAAACGACGCGCTCGGTGTTAAAGAAAGTTTTTCTTCAAAGATATGCAAGGACTGCGGGTA
>CAZNCX010000047.1:0-9107 GCA_964571655.1 uncultured Elusimicrobium sp.
GCTTTTTACGGCAAGAACGTTTAGGGCGTTTTCCATGGAAACGGGGTTGGCGTTATAGCAGTCCAAAATAAAAAGCGTTTTGCCCTTTTGCCGCTCCTCCAGACGAAGAGGCATAGGCTCGTAAGAGGCAAGGCCGCTTTCAATTTTTCCCTTAAAGAGGCCAAGGGCAACCGCCGCAAGACAGGCCGCCGCAGCGTTGAGTTTATTGTGCCTTTCAAGCGCAACAGGCACGCGGAAGACGGAATCTTTGTAGGTAAAAGCAAATGCGGGGCTTTCTTCTTCTATACGCGCATTTGCGCCGCCGCCGAAGCCGAAAGTCAGAGCTTTGCCCTTATACTCCGCGGCAAGCCGTCCCAGCATTTCATCGTCGGCGTTATAAACTAAGGTGCCAAAGGGATTTAAGTGTTTTATAACTTCCGTTTTGGTTTGGTAAATAGTTTCCATATCGCCGAAAAATTCAAGATGCGCGGGCGAGATATTTGTAAGCACGGCCACATCGGGACGTATTATAGAGGCAACTTCTTCTATATCCCCCTTCTTTGATGCGCCCATTTCAAATACGCCGTAGACGTCTTCTTTAGTAATCTCCAAAAGAGACATCGGCACGCCTATATGATTGTTAAGATTGCCCGCGCTGAGTGCCGTTTTGCCCTCCTGAGATAAAATAGCATAAAGCATTTGTTTGGTGGTGCTCTTGCCGTTGGAACCCGTAACAGCGGCGATTTTTATAGGAAATCTCTGACGGTGAAACGCCGACAGCGCCTGAAGAGCTTTAAGAGTATCTTTAACCTCAAGGAGCGCGCAGGAAGAGCTTGGTTCAAAATTAAACTCCGCCGCGCGGCCTTCTTGCGCGATAATTAAAGCCGCTCCGTTTTGCGCGGCATCGGCGATAAAAGAATGCCCGTCGTATTTTTGACCTTTCAGGGCAATGTAGGCCGCGCCTTGTTTTAGGGTGCGGGTGTCTATGGAAATTTCATTTATAACGGCGGCGCCGTTTTGCGCCGTAAGTCTGCCTTCGGTTACGTTTGCAAGCGTGCTAAAAGTTAAGTTAAGATGCATTTTTCTCCTCGTCGGGTGCAACAGCTTCTAAAGTTAAAAACCTTTGCGCTATCTCGGCAAAAATCGCTGCGGAAACAACCCCGAAAAGCGCTTTTTGCGGTTCGTCTAAAGCAACTAAAATCGTAAAACGCGGATCTGAGGCGGGCACAAACCCGCAGAAAGAAGCTATATGCGCCTTGCGTTCGTATTTGCCTTCCTGCGTAAGTTTTTCCGTCGTGCCGGTTTTGCCTGCAACGCTGTATCCCTTTATTCGGGCGGGTTTGCCGGTACCGTTTTTAACGACGTTTTGTAAAAGAATTTTAAGCTTATCTGCGGTATCTTTTTCCACCACGCGCCTTATCTTCATGGGCTTTGCAAGGACGTTAACTCTACCGTCGGAAGTTACTATTTTATCCACCAAATGCGCCTGCATTAAAACGCCGCCGTCGGCAATAGCGCTGTAGGCGCTTGCAAGCTGCACGGGCGTTACCGAAACGGTGTATCCGTAGCCCGCTTTTGCCGTATCAATTGGCTGCCATTTAGTATGCTCCCTTAAAATACCGGCGGGCTCGCCCAGAAAATTAACGTTGCTTTTCACCCCGAAGCCAAACTTCTTTATATAAGAATACATTGTTTTTGCGCCTAAATCAAAAGAAATTTTTGCCGCGCCGATGTTTGAAGATACTTCCATAATCTCGCTTATCGTAAGGGAAGGCTTTTCCTGATGGTCTCTTATGATAATGCCGCTGACGCTCCACTTATTATTTTCCATGCCGATTTTATCTTTCATCTTAATAGAGCCCGTGTCAAGCGCGGCCCCTACGGTAATAGTTTTGAAGGTGGAGCCCGGCTCGTAAGTAAACTGAAAAGGCAGGCTGAGCCCGTCTTTGGACGGGTAAGAAGCCGCCGCTAAAATAAAGCCCGTGCGCGAGTCCTGCACTAAGGCAAATGCGTGTTTTACTTTATACTTTTTGGCGTATTTGTTTATGATACTTTCCGTGTAATACTGGCCCAAAGCGTCAATGGTTAAATAGATATCGGCCGTCTCGGGCCGTTCGTCAAAGCCTTTTTCGTAAATGAGGCCGCTGCGGCGCGCACGCTTTACGCGCATTGATTTTTGCTCGGCGCTGAGCTCTTCGTTATACATAAGCTCTATACCCGAGAGGCCTTTATTCTTGGAATTTGTGGCCCCCAATATATCCTGAGCGATGCCCTCAAAAGGATATATGCGGGAATATTGCGCTTCTACCTCGGCCCCGCTTAATTTGCGCGCGCTTAGAGCTTTTTCAAACTTTTCATACTCCTGAGGTGTTACGTCCTTTTTTACGTAAAAGAAATTGCCTTTTTTACGCCACAATTTTTTAAGTTCGGTGGGTTTTACGCCCAAGGTTTCGGTTATGGTTTTAGAAAGCAGTTTATCGTCATTAACGTTTTTTTTGCTGACAGCCACCGCGTAAGTGCGCAGGCTCTCGGCAAGGACTACGCCGTTTCTGTCCAAAATTTTCCCGCGCAGAACATCTTTGGGCGTTTGGGTATAGACGCGGCTTTCTGCTTTATGCACATATTCGCTGTGGCGGAAAGTTTGCAGCCAAAACAGCCTTCCCGCTATTACAAGGGCGGGAATTAAGGCAAAAAAACCGCAAATTTTAATTCTGTTTTTTGAAGACATCGGGGGGTTCCTCTAAAACTATAATATCCTGGGGCGGGGCGACTTCAAGGCCGTTTTCCTTGGCGGCTTTAATTACCGCTTCAGGCGCCTTAAAAATATGTATTTGGTAGCGCAGGTACTGATTTTTGGCTTCCTTAAATTCAATATCTTCCAAAAGGGAGGCTATGCGCGCGCCCGTCTTTTCTTTCTGCACGCGCTCCATCGCAAGAATTAAAATAAATAAACCCGCAATTAAAATCCAGTAAATAGGTTTCATTTTACCCTCTCTATAACGCGCAGTTTTGCGCTGCGCGCGCGCGGATTTGCTTTTACTTCTTGGTAAGAAGGCTCTATTACCTTTTTATTTACAAGCGCAAAAAAGCCGCTTTGCGCCAAAGCCTTAAAACCTTGTTTTATTATCCTGTCCTCGTCGGAATGAAACGTAAGGACGGCCGCGCGCGCGCCGCTTTTTAGCAAAATTTGCGAAATAACCTGCGGCAGCCCGCGCACGCAGTCCAACTCGCCGTTAACGGCTATCCTCAAAGCCTGAAAAACTTTTGTCGCGGGGTGTATTTTACCAAAACGCGGGCTTACGCTTTCAATTATGCGCGCAAGCTGCAAAGTAGTTTCAATTTCGCTTTTGCGCCGCGCTTCAAAAATTGCAAAAGCAATTTGACGGGCCTTATATTCCCCCCCGTAAACGCGGAAAATTTCTTCAAGCTTCTCCACGCTCTCCTTATTTATGATATCCTTTGCGCTCAGGCCAGAACCGCCGTTAAAGCGCATATCAAGGGGGCCGTCTCTTAAAAAGCTAAAGCCGCGCGCGGCGTCCTCAAGCTGATAGGAACTTAAACCTAAATCAAATAAAGCGCCCTCAACTCCTTCAAAACCTTCCTGCCGCAAAACGGCGGGGATTTCAAGATAGCTTTTATGAAAAGTTCTAAGCCTCGCGTCGTTTACGTTTTGGCGCGCCATTTTAATTGCGTTTTCATCTTTATCAAAACCGAGGATTAAACTTCCCGCGCCCAGCAGCCAAAGCAAAGCCTTTGCGTGTCCGCCGAGGCCCAAAGTCCCGTCGGCAAAAACGCCGTCTTTAAGCGCGCCTTCGCGCGTTAAAAGCAAAGTTATTTCGCGCGCAAGCACGGGCTCGTGCTTCCAAAGAGGAATATTATCGGCCTTCATTTTTCCCCTCCGCGTTATTAAAAACAAATGCGTCGTGAGACGGCAAATTTGCCCCCTGCAGCTGCGCCTGCCACGCAAATTCAAGCGCGCTTAAAGTATTAAAAGGCATACCGTAAGCGCGGTATAAAGCGCGCCCCACAGGCATACCTTTGCGCAGATTATCGGAGAACTGATAAAATTCGTCCTTCGTTTTTGAAGTCAAAAGATAATTGACCACGCTGTAGGCCTGAGCATACCATGACAAAATATCCTGCTCGCCGTAAAAAGACAGATTGTTTGCCGAAGAAAATTCCGCAAAATCAAGATAACGCCCCTTTTGAAAACCCTTTACCTCACGCCTAAGCCACGCGTTACTTTTATCGTTCTGCGCGAAGCTTTGCATATAGACGGCAAAACCCTCGCTTAGCCAGAGCGGGCTTATCTTGGGATAAAAGAAACCGTCAAAATAAAGATGCGTCATCTCGTGCACTAAATTGCCGGCAAAGTTATAATTCTCAAGAATAAAAACGGCATTATTCCCCACGTCGGCGCTGGCAATGGACCACGAAGGCTTGTCCGTATATTTTGTATAAGCGTTCTTAGTCCTGAAAAGTATTAAAAACACTCTGTCAAATTTAGTGAAAAGGGAAAATGGCATAATATCCAAAACCAAATCGCCGTGCAGCTCTTCAAGAAAAGTCCTGAGCTGGGGCGTTATGTCAAGCTGTTCCCTATAGACAAGATAGCTGTTAGTTTTGGCGGAATAAAAACCCTCGGGCAAGGCAAAAAGGCCTTCGCGCGAGACGCGCGTAAAAGAAATTAAAGAAAGAGAAGAAGGCTCCGTCTTAATATCGCCGAACTCGCCCAGATAAAGCGCTTTGGCCGAAGCTTCACGTCCGCCGCCTTCCAAAACAGGCGCGCTCTGCGTTTTTGAGGACGGAGTCAACGCCGAAATATCTGTCCCCTCGGCGCCCTTAAAGAGGTCTTCTGAAATAGATTGCGAACTTTGCTTTTCAAAACGCGTTTTTAATCTCGCCTGCTTATACTCCCGCACTACAGAAGACGGAGAAACAAGAAACTTCTGCACCCTCTTGCCAAAAAAAGCTTCATCGGCAAGCAGGACGCATAATATCGTAAGCAAAGTGCCCAGCAGCAAGTTGATTCTTCTTGTTATATCCATTACGCGCGGCCTCTTTCGTAAATTTCTGCAAAACGTAAAACCAAGCAAAACCAAGCAAAGACAAAACGGCTTAAATAACGGCTTTTCTAAATACTACTAATTTTCTGCCTTTATCATCAGAAGGCAAAACGTAGGGGCGGCAAAGCTCATCCTCCCCGAGCGCGGCGCAAAGCCCACGCTGCGGCAAAAGCGTTTGCTGCTCCTGCGTCTGATAAGCTATAAAATAACCGCCCGCTTTAAGCGCAGCGCAGCAAACGGGCAAGACGTCTTCAAGCGCGCCCATGGCGCGCTCCGTCGTAAAGTCAAAATCCCGCGCGGTATTGTCCGCGTTTGCCCTAAGGCGCAAAACCCGCGCGCGCTTAAAGGCCTCAAAGCGCGGGGCAAGCTTGAAAATTACCCATTGCAAAAAACCGCATCTGCGCTCAAGGCTTTCAATTAAAGTAACCTCGGCGCGCGGCGCAAGAGCAATTTGCAGGGCAAAGCCTATATATCCCGCGCCGGAACCAAAATCGGCTATTTTAAGCGCAGGGCGGCTTTTGCCTTCCCCGCTAAAATTCGCCTCCTGCGCGCTGATTTTATTTATTAAAGAAGCGCAGACAAGCCCGTCCAAAATATGCCTGTCCCAAATTTCCTGCTTATCTTTAACGCTTGTCAAATTAAGCGTTGAGTGTTTTTCCCACACCAAATCGGCGTAGGCAAGCAAAGCCTCGGTCTGCCAAGGCTCAAACTGCAAGCCCAAAGCCTCGCTAAAATCCGCACGGATATCAAGAGAGGATTTCATTTTTCCTGCCTCTTCTGAACTTTTCTATATTGACGGCGATAAGCTGCACGTCGGCCGGCGTTATGCCCGCTATCCTTGAAACCTGCCCTAAAGTACGCGGTTTTATTTTGGATAATTTTTGGCTGCTCTCTATCAAAATCCCTTTGACCAAAGAAGGCTCAAAGCCGTCGGGTATTAAAATGCTGTCCGCGTTTTGCAGGGTTTTTGCGTCTTTAATATTGCGTTCCAGATAGCCGCTGTACTTGCGCTGTATCTTGGCGGTGTTTTGCGCGTTTGCAAGCTGCCATACGCCAAGAGAACTTTCATCAATATCAGCGTCGGGATTTTTTACAAGGACTTCAACGGCGCGCTTATAATTTTCAAAATCAGGTTCGTATTTCTTTGGCAGAAGGCCGTACTTAAAGGCATAAGGCGCAAGGCGCAAATCAGCGTTATCGCTTCTTAAAAGCAGGCGGTACTCCGCGCGCGAAGTAAACATTCTGTAAGGCTCGTTTACGCCTTTGGTAACAAGATCATCTATAAGAACGCCGATATAAGCCTCGTCGCGTCTTAAGACAAAAGGCTGCTGTTCGCGGATTTTTAAGACGGCGTTTATGCCCGCCATAAGGCCCTGGCCCGCAGCTTCTTCATAACCCGTAGTGCCGTTTACCTGCCCCGCCAAGAAAAGGCCGCTTAGAGTTTTTACTTCTAAGGAAGGATACAGCTGCGTCGGCGGCAGATAGTCGTACTCAACGGCGTATCCCGAACGCGTAATCTGCGCGCGCTCAAGGCCCGCTATGGATTTAAGCAGTTTGTACTGCACATATTCCGGCAGGCTGGTGGAAAGGCCCTGTATATAAAATTCTTTTGTGCGCGCGCCCTCGGGCTCAAGGAAAATGGGGTGGCTTCTGTGCGCGGGGAATTTTACGGCTTTATCTTCTATAGACGGGCAGTAGCGCGGCCCTATGCTGTGGATATTGCCGCTGTAAAGGGCGCTTTCTTTCATATGCTCTTGGAGGACTTTTGCCGTCTCTTCAGTAGTTCTGGTGATATAACATTTAAGAAAATCTTTTTTCTGTGGACGGTTAAAGACGGATATCGGCATATAATTTTCGTCGGAAGGCTGTTCTGTAAATTTAGTAAAATCAACCGTTCTTGCGTTAATTCTCATAGGCGTGCCGGTTTTAAGACGCCCCGTTTCTAAACCCAGAGCGCGCAGGCTTTGGCTTAAATATCTGCTTGCGTTATCGTTATATCTGCCGCCCTCAAACATAAGCTTGCCGATATGTATGGTGCCGCCCATAAAAGTGCCCGCCGTTATTATAACGCAGAGCGCGCCGTAGCGCGCTTTGCGCAAAGTTTCAACGCCAGTGACGCGGCTGTCATCGGCCAGTACGGAGGTAACTTCGTCCTGCAAGACGGCAAGATTTTCGCAGGCCTCAAGATAATATTTGTAGGTAAACTGGTAAACCTTTTTATCACATTGCACACGCGGCGACCAAACGGCTTCCCCCTTGCCCGTGTTAAGCATATGATAGTGCAAGGAACTTTCGTCGGTAATCTTTGCCATCGCGCCGCCAAGAGCGTCTATTTCTCGCACAATCTGCCCTTTGGCTATGCCGCCTATGGAAGGATTGCACGACATTTGCGCAATAGTATCCAAATTCTGCGTTATAAGCAGCGTGCGCGCGCCCATGCGCGCGGCGGCAAGGGCCGCTTCGCATCCCGCGTGCCCGCCGCCTGCAACTATAACGTCAAAACGCTCCGTAAATTCCGCCATAAATTTTTATTCCCGTTTAAGCCTGTTTTACTTCCGCTTAAGCCGCCTTATTTGCCAACGCAGAATTTGGAAAATATTATATCCAGAATATCTTCCGTAGTAACCTCTCCCAAAAGTTCGCGCAGCGCACTAAGCGCGCAACGCAGATGCTCGGCGCAAAGTTCGCCCTCACGCAAATTGTCTTTGGCCTGCCGCAGTTCTTGGGCTGCGGCGCAAAGGGATTTGTAATGCTGCGCGCAGGTAATTATAATATCCTCTTCACCCAAAGAACTCAGCCCGAGAAGGTTTATTACCGCCTCTTTAAGATTATCTATACCTTCCCCCGTCTTGGCCGAAATTAAAACCGCGCCTTCTGCCGCGCAAAGCGCGGCCGCGGCCGCCGCCGAGGGCCCGTCCATCAAATCGGCCTTGTTTAAGACGGTTACAACGCGAGAACTGCGCAAAGATACTTCTTCAAAAAGCTTATCTTGGGCGGCGGCGTCCTGCGAAAAATCACGTACGAACAAAACGATGTCCGCCTGCTCCAAAGCTTGGCGGGAACGCGCTACCCCCTCTTTTTCCGCCCCGCAGGAAGCGGCGTTGTTGATGCCGGCGGTGTCAATTAAGAGAAGGGAATAATCTTTAATTTTAATATAAGTTTCAACCGTATCCCGCGTAGTGCCGCTCTCTTCTGAAACTATCGCGCGCGCGTAGCCGCAAAGAGCGTTAAGAAGGCTGCTCTTGCCGCTGTTTGGCAGGCCGATTATGGCGGTCTTTATGCCCTCTTTTATAAGCCGCCCGCTGCCGTAAGTGGTGCAAAGAGCGTCTATATGAGATAAAGTATCATTAAGAAGGGTTTGGGCTTTAGGCGTTTCAAGGGCGGGCATTTCGTCGTCGGCGTCGTCAAGACGCACTTCTATCTGGGCCAAAAGTTCGCTAAGGTTTGTTTTAATTTCTTTGAAAACTTGGGAAAGTCTGCCCTCTAAAATATTTACTGCGGCTTTGTGCTGGCTCTTGTTTGAGGCGCTGATTATGTCGCAAACGCCCTGGGCCTGCGCCAAATCAAGCTTACCGTTTAGAAAAGCGCGCATCGTAAATTCCCCGCCTTTGGCTGTCCGCAGACCAAGACCGCAAAGTATCTCAAGCGCGCGCGCTTTTATGTAAGGCGAAGCGTGAAGAGTGAGCTCAAAACAATCCTCCCCCGTATAACTTTTTGGGGCGGCGTAATAAACGGCAACGGCGGTATCAAGAATTTCTTTGCCGTCGTAAATTTTAACTAAACAGGCTTTGCGCTGCGCAAAATTATCTTTTTTTGTAAGAGCGCAAAGCGCGCTTAAAGCCAGGGGCCCGCTTGCGCGCAAAAGAGCCAAAGCGCCGCTTGAGGGCGCGCTTGCGAAGGCGGATATGGTATCTTTATTTGCAACGTCCATATATATATTTTACTTTTTTATCCGCGCCAATGAGAATAGATATATTAAAGACAACGGCATTTTGGTATAAAAAGAAAATTTGTCAGGTGAACAATTTTCTGCTTTTGGGCTATTTTTGATTTTTTTCAAGA
>CAZNCX010000048.1:0-9023 GCA_964571655.1 uncultured Elusimicrobium sp.
CAAACTTGAAAAACCGCGCAGGTAACACAAACGGGTGTTTAACGAACAGCACGCGCTCCTGCGTCGCGCGTTTTGCCGATTTTTCTGCCCCCTCTTTTCGTTTACTTGCGGTTAAATTTTTTATAGACTTCAACTATATGTAAAGTCAGGGGAAATAAATTAGAGAGAATAAATATGAAAAGGGGTTTTACTTTAATTGAGCTATTAATAGTTGTTCTAATAATCGCAATACTTGCCGCTATTGCCCTGCCGTATTATAGAAAAGCCGCCGAAAGAGCGCGTATGGCCGAGGCCGTGACAATACTCAGAGACATAGCTTCCGCAAATCAAAGATATTATTTGGCTACAGGGCAATACGCCAGAAAAGGCGACATAGAAAAACTTGATATAAAAATCCCCGGAGAACTTTCCAACGGCATGGTGCTTACAAAAGATTTTATGTATGAAATCCATTGGACTGAAGGCAATACTCAAGTAATAGCCTACGCGCAAAGAGCACCCTATTTTGAACGGTATAATTTAAGAATATGGGCAACTAATCCCACCAAAATAACTTGCGGCGCGTATACAACTATATTGCCATACCAAAAAGAACTTTGCGATGAAATGGACACATTATAATAGGTATTTGACCGAAACACTTGCCGTTGACATTGCCGTCCGTAGAACACTTGTTTGTGGAAAATTGTGTGCCTAACATATCTGCCATTAATACAAAATGCTGTTGTCGTTTTCTTCCGTTTAACTGGAAAAGCGAAGCTTGGAATTTGCAAATATTAGCTTATCCCGCATATGGCGCGCCGTTGGCGCGCAAGTCAAAAAAAGCGAAGCTTGTAATTTGCGAGTATTAGCTTATTTACCAAGCGTGCGCCCAAGCGCACAGTCAAAAAAAGCGAAGCTTGTAATTTGCAAAGATTAGCCTATCGTGCATATGGCGCGCCGTTGGCGCGCAAGTCAAAAAAAGCGAAGCTTGTAATTTACAAAGATTAGCCTATCGTGCATATGGCGCGCCGTTGGCGCGCAGAACAAGAAATATGGTATAATAATTATAAGCACTGCGGATAAACATTGCAGGTACTTGCAAAAGGCAGTCCGAATTGATAAAATAAATTTAGCGTATTACAGCAGTAAATTTTTGACAGCAGCTTTAGGCCCCAACTTCATATGTGGCGAGGGGGAGGTCTTGAGCCGTCTTTTTTCCGCTAAAAATTATTAGCGGGAAAATAATTTTTACGACTATAATTTACGACGATAAAAACCCCTTTTTCAAAAATAAGGGGTTGGGGGCAGAGTCCCCTCAAAAAAGGTTTTTTACGCTTAAGGCGTTACAGATTTTAAGGCGCGCAAAACGCGTTTTGAAAATACAAGTATGAACTTAACGAAACAACAAAAACAAGAAAGATCGCAAAATCTTGCCGGCGAAATAAAGCAAGCGGCAGGTCTTTTCTTTACAGCATATCAAGGCTTAAAGTTTAAGGAAATGGCAGGTTTGAGGGAAATTCTTTCCTCCGCTGAATGCAAATTCAGAGTGGCAAGAAACTCAATCTTATCCCATGCCCTTAAAACCGCGGGCGTTGAAGGCGTGGACGAAGCCCTTTTGAAAGGGCCTACGGCCATTGCCGTGCTTAAGGAAGGCGGCGATATTGCACTGTCAGCTAAAAGTTTGGCAGATTTCGCAAAAAGTAATGCGGCCTTTAAGATAAGAGCAGGCTTCAGCGAAGGTGTTTGGTACAGCGAAGCTCAGGTTAAAATTCTTGCTTCCATCGGAACGCGGGAAGAGAACCTCAGTAAACTGGCCGGCGCGTTGTACAGCGCAGTCGCGCAAAGCGCCCAAGTGTTGCAGGCTCCTCTCAGAGATTTGGCTTATGTCCTCAAAGCTGTTGAGGAAAAACAGAAATAAGCCGAGTCAAACCCGCCTAAGAGCGGTAGTAGCCCCGTTATAAAGCAAACCGCGGCAAATTGCGGCAAGCAAGGGATAAATGCACGGGTTTAGGTTTTCCTAAGCAGAAGGCAGCTACTCAAATAAAAAGGAATAAAGATAAAATGGCAAAGTTAACAAAAGAAGAATTAGTAAACGCAATAGCCGAAATGACAGTTCTTGAACTTTCAGAGCTGGTCAAAGCGGTTGAAGAAAAATTTGGCGTCAAAGCTGCGGCTCCCGTCGCAGCCGTTGCCGCTGCGCCTGTTGCAGCCGCAGCCGCAGGCGAAGAGCAGACTGAGTTTAACGTTATGCTTACCGCCGTTGACGCGGCAAAGAAAATTGCCGTCATCAAAATTGTGCGCGAACTTACCGGTTTAGGCTTAAAGGAAGCCAAAGACTTGGTTGAAGGCGCTCCCAAAGCCGTAAAAGAAAACGTTGCAAAAGCCGAAGCTGAAGATATGAAGAAGAAAATCACCGAAGCCGGCGGCACCGTTGAACTTAAATAAGCAGACAATATAAAATTATCCCTCGCCCTTAAAGGGCGGGGGATATCTGCCCGAAGTCGTCATTAACGGCGCGCTTACCAGTCGGGCAAATCTAAAACGCAGGAAGTTAAAAATGAAACAATTAAATTTCGGCAAGATAAAAACAAAGCTGGCCTTACCGCATTTACTTGATATGCAAAGGCAGTCCTTTGAAGATTTTTTACAATTAGACGTCGCTCCCGCCAAAAGGGAATTAAGGGGCCTTCAGGCCGCTTTTGAAGACGTATTTCCCATAGAAGCCCCCGACGGCAGCATGAGGCTGGAATTTCTAAGCTACGGTCTGGCGGAACCCAAATACTCAACCCCGACTGAAGCTATTATAAAAGACGGCACTTACAGCGCCCCGCTTAAAGCGAAACTTCGCTTAATGGTTAAGAAGAAAAACGGCGCGCTTTCCGCCGCAAAAGAAGAAGAATTAAATTTATGCGATTTGCCTTTAATGACCGAAGGCGGTTGCTTTGTCTTTAACGGGGCCGAGCGCGTGGTGGTAAGCCAATTGCACCGCTCCCCGGGCATTATTTTTGAAGAAGACGAAGAAAAAAAGCAAAGCACTTTAGGCAAAAAACTCTACGTTGCGCGCATTATCCCTTACAGGGGCGCGTGGGTGGAGTTTCAGTTTGATTTGGCCAATATTTTGTGGGTAAGAATTGACAGAAAGAAAAAGGTTTTAGCCACCACCTTCCTGCGTGCGTGCGGGCTTGAGACCAATGCCGAAATTCTGCAGGCTTTTTACCCCTCTGAAGTTTTACCCGTCAAACTTACCGATATTGATAATTTTGTGGGCCGCTACGTCGCGGAAGATATTGTGGATCCTTCCACGGGCGAAGTCCTCTGGAATTTAGACGATAACGCCGCTGTCCCGCTTGACGACAAAACTTTTAATCTGCTTATACAGAAGAAAGTTCCTTCCGTAAGGGTTTTAAGCGGCAATCCGCGGCAGGATAATCCGGCCATTTTAGCTACCTTAGAAGCAAAAAAAGAAGAAAGCAAAACTTCAAAAGAAGCGCAATACGAAATTTTCAAACGCTTGAGAGGACAGGATTTTATCGTCAAAGAGCAGGCCGAACAGTTTTTAGACGGCCTCCTGTTCAAAAACGTAAGAAGATACGATTTAAGCTTCGTGGGAAGATATAAAATAAACAGGAAGTTTAAGATTTTCTTTGACGCATTGGAAAAGGAAAAGTTCAAAAAATTTACCTCTCCCGCCGAGAAGAGAAGAACATTATCCCCCGAAGATGTCATAGTAACCGTTCAGTATCTTGCCGCCTTAAACGCCGGCGAGGAATATATAGCCGAACGCTACGGCACTTCCGTTGATTTCAAACTGGACGATATTGACCATCTTGGCAACAGGCGCGTAAGAGGCATAGGCGAACTTCTTGAAAATCAGATTCGCGTAGGTCTTTCCCAAATGGCAAAGACGGCGCGCGACAGAATGAATAAAGAAGCCGCGGCCTCCAAAATAACGCCGCGCCAGCTGGTTAATTCCCAGCCGGTTATAGCCATTGTAAGAAAATTTTTCGGCACGTCTCAGCTTTCGCAGTTTATGGACCAGATTAATCCTCTTTCCGAGCTTACCCATAAACGCCGTCTTTCGGCTTTAGGCCCGGGCGGTCTTAACAGAAAGCGCGCCGGCTTTGAAGTGCGCGACGTCCATCACACCCACTACGGCAGGCTTTGCCCCATTGAAACGCCAGAAGGCCCGAACATAGGTCTTATCACTTCTTTGGCGTGTTATTCCAAGGTAAATAAATACGGTCTGCTGGAGTCCCCATTCAGAAAAGTTGAAAACGGCAAAGCTACCGATAAAGTGGAATATTTAACCGCCGATATTGAAGACGATTATATGGTAGCCCAGAGCAACACCCCGCTTGACAGCGGCAATAAACTTGCTACTGATCACGTGGCCTGCCGCTGGCAGTCTGATTATCCCGTCGTTACCCCTGCGGAAGTTGACTATATGGATATTTCGCCTTTGCAGGTCATAAGCGTATCGGCCGCTTTAATACCGTTTCTTGAACACGACGATGCAAACCGTGCCCTTATGGGCTGCAACATGCAGCGTCAGGCAGTGCCTTTGCTTATGACTGACGCTCCTTTGGTCGGCACGGGCATAGAAGACTCCGTTGCAAAAGACGCGGGTTCGGCCATGACGGCAAGGCAGGACGGGACGGTAGTTTTCTCCTCTGCCGATACAATTGCTTTATCTCCCGCCAAGGGCGGCAAAATGGATATTTACCATTTGACCAAGTATAAACGTTCCAACCAGGACACTTGTATAAACCATAAGCCTTTGGTAAAAACTGGCGACGTTGTAAAGCAGGGCCAAATCTTAGTTGACGGGCCCGCTATGCAAGACGGCGTTTTGGCTTTGGGCAGAAACCTTCTTGTAGGTTTTATGAGCTGGGAAGGATATAACTACGAAGACGCCATCTTAGTATCCCACCGTCTTGTTAAGGAAGATATTTTAACTTCAGTGCATTTGCACGAGTTTTCTACCGACGCCAGATCCACTAAACTGGGCGCCGAGGAAATAACAAGAGATATCCCCAACATAGGGACGGAAGCTTTATCCCACCTGGACGAAAACGGCATAATTATTCCCTCCACGGTGGTGGGGCCGGGCGATATTTTAGTCGGCAAAGTTACGCCTAAGGGCGAACAGCAGCTTACGCCCGAAGAGAGGCTTCTTAAAGTGATTTTCGGCAAAAAAGCCGACGATGTTGTTGACGCCTCTTTGCGCGTTCCTCCGGGCACGACAGGCAAGGTAATAGGAACAAGAGTCTTTGTCCGCAAAGAAAGAAAGACTAATTTGACCGAAGAATTGGTAAAGAGAATTGCTTCGGAAGCCTTAAACGGCAAAATATCGCGCATAGTTTCCTCCGACGAAGACAGGAAAAACATTCTTATTGCTGTCAAAGAATATCAGGATACTCTTGCCAAGATAAGGGAAGAGAGGAAACTTGCCTTAGATAATCTAAAAGAAGGCAAAAGCAAACCTACGGCTAAAGAAGAAGAAAATATAAAAGTCTTGTATAAAGACTTTGAAGCCGCTTTGCTTACGGCTTATAATAAAGAGATAGGAGACACCCTTTTGGGCAACGGGGAAGAGCTTTCTGTTACCGTTAATAAATCGGTAAAAGTTTACATAGCCTCAAAGCGCAAAGTACAGGTTGGCGATAAACTTTCGGGCAGACACGGAAACAAAGGCGTTGTGGCAAGAATTCTGCCGGAAGAAGATATGCCTTTCCTTCCCGACGGCACACCGCTTGACGTGGTGCTTTCTCCTTTAGGCATACCGTCCAGAATGAACGTCGGCCAGCTGTTTGAAACAATGCTCGGCTGGGCCGCGCATCATTTGGATATACATACGGCGACGCCTGTTTTTGACGGCCCTTCGGAAGAAGAGGTCAAAGCGCAGGTACAAAAAGCCAAAGAAGTTTTACGCAAAAAAGGCGTGCCCGAAGCTTATCTGCCCGACGATTACTGCCGCATCACTTTATACGACGGCAGAACGGGAGAGGCTTTTGCCGAAAAAGTTACCATCGGCTATATGTACATAATGAAACTTATTCACCTAGTTGAAGATAAAGTGCACAGCCGTTCCACCGGCCCTTACAGCCTTATTACGCGCCAGCCTTTGGGCGGCAAAGCGCAGTTCGGCGGACAAAGATTCGGCGAAATGGAAGTATGGGCTATTGAAGGCTACGGCGCCACTTACACGCTGCAGGAATTTCTGACCGTTAAGTCCGATGACTTTATAGGCAGAACGAAAATGTACGAAGCCATAGTTAAAGGAGAGCTGCCTACCCAGCCCGGCGTACCCGAAAGCTTCAAAGTTCTTGTAAAAGAACTGCAGGCATTGGGCATCAGCGTGGAATTGCTTAAAGGCGTAAATAAAGAAGAAGAAAACGCCCCCGCCAAAACGGCGGAAAAAGCCTCGGTTAAATAGTGGAGAATAAAAATGTTTGACGTGTCAAATAATACAACCAAAAAAACAAAAAAAGTAAGCGAGTTGAACTTTTTTGATTTTGACGCAATGAAATTAGGCATTGCCGGGCCCGAGCAAATAATGTCTTGGTCCAGCGGGGAAGTCAAGAAACCCGAAACCATCAATTACAGAACCCTTAAACCGGAGAGGGACGGCCTTTTTTGCGAACGTATTTTCGGCCCGACTAAAGACTACGAGTGCTCCTGCGGCAAATACCGCTGGGTTAAATTCAAAGGCATACAGTGCGACCGCTGCGGCGTTGAAATTACCGAGTCCAAAGTCCGCCGTGAGCGCATGGGACATATTGAGCTTGCCGTACCTGTAGCCCACGTCTGGTTTTTACGCAAGACGCCTTCCAGAATCGGCATTCTGCTTGATATGCGCACGACGGATTTGGAGCGCATTGTCTATTACGCCAGCTACGTCGTTTTGGAAGATGCCGTTGACAGCGTAACAGGCAGGACGGATTTTAAGAAAGGCGATTTACTCAGCGACGCGCAGGTAAGGGAAGCCAAGAAAAAACACGGCTCCAAACTTAAAGTGGGCATAGGCGCTCCTGCTATTAAAGAACTTTTAGGCGGCATTGATTTTGACAAAGAAATCGTGCGCCTTCACGCCGAACTTAAAGACACGCAAAGCGAGCTTGAGCGCAGCAAACTTGTGCGCAGAATAAAAACTCTTGAAGAGTTTAGGGACAGCGGCAACAAACCGCAGGATATGATAATCAGCGTTTTGCCGGTTATCCCTCCCGATTTGAGGCCTCTTGTTCCGCTTGACGGCGGCCGCTTTGCCGCTTCGGACTTAAACGATTTATACAGAAGGATAATAAACAGAAACAACCGTCTTAAACATATTGAAAGTTTAAGAGCGCCCGAAGTGATGATTTATAATGAAAAGCGTCTTTTACAGGAAGCCGTTGACGCTTTAATTGAAAACGGCGCGCGCGGTAAATTTTTTATAGGCGCAGGCGGCAGGCCGCTTAAATCCCTTTCCGATGTTATTAAGGGTAAGCACGGCAGATTCCGCCAAAACCTGCTGGGCAAACGCGTTGACTACTCCGGCCGTTCGGTAATTGTAGTGGGGCCTAATTTGAAGCTTCACCAGTGCGGTCTGCCCAAGCTTATGGCACTTGAATTATTTAAGCCTTTTATCATCGGCGAGCTGATGAAAAAAGAAGGACTTACCTTAAAGGCCGCAAAGAAAGCGCTTGAAAGGGTGCGCCCGGAAATTTGGGATATTCTTGAAAAAGTTACCAAAAATCACCCCGTGCTCTTAAACCGCGCTCCTACTTTGCACCGTCTGGGCATACAGGCTTTTGAGCCGGTTTTAATTGAAGGTAAGGCCATACAGCTTCACCCGCTTACCTGCGCCGCTTTTAACGCGGACTTTGACGGCGACCAAATGGCAGTCCACGTCCCGCTTACGCTTGAAGCACAGATTGAAGCGCGCACGCTTATGATGGCGACCAATAATATTTTATCGCCTGCAAGCGGACGTCCTATCGCTTCGCCTTCGCACGATATGGTGCTGGGCATAAACTTTATTACCAAAATTAAAGAGAGCGATTTGGGCGAAGGCATGATTTTCAGCGATCAGGAAGACGCTTTGATAGCCTATGAATACGGCAAAATATCCCTGCACGCTAAAATAAAAGTAAGAGGCATAACCGACCTTGCCGACGAAGGCAAAGACATAAATAAATGGAAAAACTTTACTTCTGTCGGGCGCATAATTTTTAATAATATTATGCCGCAGGGCTGGCCTTTTATCAACAAAGACGTCGGCAAGAAAGAGCTTGCTTCTTTGGTGAGCGACT
The DNA here is from genome assembly GCA_964571655.1 of uncultured Elusimicrobium sp. GTDB lineage: Bacteria > Elusimicrobiota > Elusimicrobia > Elusimicrobiales > Elusimicrobiaceae > Proelusimicrobium. Next base: position 8,274 of record CAZNCX010000048.1, read on the forward strand.
GCTATAAAGACCCCAAATACGGACGTTTTGAAACAGTCCAGCTTTTGGACCGCATTATGGAAACGGGCTACAAATACGCAACTAAATCGGGCCTGTCTATTTCCATAGCCGACATGATAATTCCCCAAAAGAAAGAAGCCAGAGTCGCCGAAGCCCAAAGACAGGTAAAAGCGATACAAAAACAGGCCGAACAGGGCATTATCACCGAGGGCGAAAGATACAATAAAGTTATTGATATCTGGACCAAGGTTACCGACGAAGTTGCCGAAGAGTTGTTTAAGGAAATGTCGGCCGTGGAAAAGCGCCCCTCCAAAGAAGGAGAGCAGAAATTTAACTCCGTCTATTTAATGGCAAACAGCGGTGCGCGCGGTTCGCGTCAGCAGGTAAGGCAGCTTGCGGGTATGAGAGGTCTTATGGCCAAACCGCAAAAGAAACTTACCGGCGGTCAGGGCGAAATTATTGAAAGCCCTATTACGGCAAATTTCCGCGAAGGTCTTTCGGTTTTGGAATATTTTATTTCCACTCACGGCGGACGTAAAGGTTTATCCGACACGGCTTTGAAAACAGCCGACGCGGGTTATCTTACCAGACGTCTAATTGACGTGGGCCATAACCTTGTCGTAACCGAAGAGGACTGCGGCACTTCCGACGGCGTTTTGCTTAAATCCCTTATGAGCGGCGAAGAAGTAATTGAGCCCCTTGAGGAACGCGTTTTAGGCCGCTGCGCCCTTGAAGACGTGACGGTAAAAG
>CAZNCX010000049.1:0-8593 GCA_964571655.1 uncultured Elusimicrobium sp.
GCAGTATCTGCAATAATTATCAAAATCACCGATTTCCAGACCGCATTTCCAGCAATTCATAGGTCTTCCCCCTTATTTCTCAGAAAAGTCTTTATCTTACTGCGCGCCCTTGCCGTTTTAGCGGCGTCAAGCCACTGCATTTTGGGCTCGGCATTTTTGCGCGTTTGTATTTCGCAGATATCGCCGCTTTTCAGTTCGCTGTTCATTTTGGCCATTTTGCCGTTTACAAGTGCGCCGCTGTAATGGTCGCCTATCTCGGTATGGACGAGGTATGCAAAATCAAGCGGGGTTGCATGCTCGGGTAAAACTTTAACCTCGCCCTTTGGGGTAAAGACAAAAATCTGGCTCAAATTTATGTCTGTTTGGAAACTTTCCAAAAACTCGCGCGGCGCCGTTAAGTCGCGCTGCCATTCTATCCACTGGCGTATCCAGTTTAATTTTTCGTCCAAATGCGGATCGGCCTTGCTGCCCAGCTTATAACGCCAATGCGCCGCGATGCCATACTCGCAGGTGCGGTGCATATCTTCTGTTCTGATTTGCACTTCAACAAGGCTGCCTTCAAAAAACACAGTCGTATGTATGCTCTGGTACATATTCATTTTAGGCATTGCGATGTAATCGGTAAAACTGCCGGACACCGGCTTAAAATTGGCGTGCAGCGCGCCAAGCGCACGGTAGCAGTCCAAGACAGTATCGGTAATGATGCGCAGGCCCAAAAGGTCCTGTATCTGCTCAAAAGAAGCATTATGCTTCTTCATTTTGCGGTAAATGGAATAATAATTTTTTACGCGAGAGAGCAGGCGGTGCGGTATTTGCTCTCTGTCCAAAACTTCGGCAAGGGCCGTCTTAAAAGAAGCCAGTTTTTTATTTAAGTCCTCTTCTTTTTTGGCGACGCCCGCTTTAAGTTCTTCGTACTCTTCGGGATAAAGATATTTGAAAGATAAATCTTCCAGCTCATTTTTAAGCGAGAACATACCCAGCCGCTGCGCAAGCGGCGCGTAGAGATTTAAGGTTTCCAAAGCTTTTTCTTTGCGCCGCGCAGGCGCAAGCCCCTGCAGGGTTTTCATATTATGCGTTCTGTCGGCAAGTTTGATTAAGATGATGCGCATATCGTGCGAAACGGCAATTAACATTTTGCGCCAATTTTCAACGGTTTCCTCATCGGTGGAAAGATTTTCAAGACGGTCAATTTTGGTAAGGCCGGCTACCATTTCGGCAATTTCTTTATTAAAATCTTTTTCTATGTCTTCAACGGTAACCGAAGTGTCTTCAACCGTATCGTGCAACAGCGCCGCGCAGATGGTATCCCTGTCAAGTTTGTGCTCTAAAAGAATTTTTGCTACCTCGCGGCAATGACTGAAAAAAGGCTCCCCCGTAAACCTTCTTTGCTCACCGTGCGCCGCTTTGGCAAAGTTGTAGGCCTTCTCAATAAGCTGCGTGTCCTGAGAAGGATTATAACTCTTAAATCCGTCAATAATTTCCCTTAAATTATCTTCCATTTTCTTTTAGCTCCGCGCGCAAATCAGCTGTCTAACACTTTATTATTCGCGCTTATGCCAAATTGCCTGTTTTGGGTATCGCCGCCGCTGCGCTGTTTAGCTCCGCGCGCAAATCAGCTGTTTAATACTTTATTATTCGCGCTTATGCCAAATTGCCCGTTTTGGGTATCGCCGCCGCTGCGCTGTTTAGCTCCGCGCGCAAATCAGCTGCCTAATACTTTATTATTCGCGCTTATGCCAAATTGTCGGTGCGTTAGCGGCAGGCTTATTATTCGGGGAAGACTTCGCCCAAAATCATTTTTGCGGCTCTGTCGGCCACGCCGCGCTCGCCCAATTCTCTGCGTATTTTAAGCAGATTCTCGCGCATATCGGTGTATTTCTTTTCATTGCCCAAAATGGAGCAGACTTCTTTTGAAATAGCATTTGCGTTTGCGTCTTTTTGTATAAATTCTTTTACAATTTCTTTTCTGCTCAAAATATTTACCAGCGATATATAGGGCACTTTTATTATCATTTTTGCTATCTGATATATTGTCCAAGAAGTCTTATACACCACTATCATCGGCAGGCCCAGCAGCGCGTTTTCCAGCGTGGCCGTGCCCGAGCAGGTAATTACAAAATCCATATCGCTTCTTTTGGAATAATCGTTTTCGCGCGTTATGGTGAAATCCTGCGGTTTATTTGTGCCCAAAAGTTCGTAGATATCTTTATCGGCCAGCTCAGGCACGGCAAAGAAGAATGCTTTTGCATTGGGAAAAGAGCGTTTTATCTCCAGAAACGATTTATAAAACAATTTTGTATGTTTTACAATTTCGCGCGGGCGGCTGCCGGGCAAAAGGCCTATTTTCCACTCTTTTAATCTGCCGCCTTCGTATGTTTTAGGTTTTTCCTGCGGGATTAAATCTAAGAGCGGGTTGCCCAAAAATACGGCGTCCCCGCCGATGTCTGTATAAATTTTAGTTTCAAAGGGGAATATCACGAACATCTTTTTTGCAAGGCGCACTATGGTTTTTGCGCGGTACTCGCGTGAGGCCCAAACCTGCGGGCATACATAATAGTAGGCCGGTATATTGCGGTGTTTTGCTATGCCCAGCACTTGGCGGTTAAAGCCGTAAAAATCCACGGTAATTATGCAGGCGGGGTGTTTTTCGTCCATATACTCTTTAATCATGCTCATAAGGCGCACCCACATCGGCATTTTTTTGAAAGGCTCCACAAAACCGCTTGCTCCTTTTGAAGCCAGATCATATAGAAATTTATCGCTGAGGGCTTTCATTCTCTCCCCGCCTATAGAGGTAACGGTTATATCCTTTTTTTGCGCTTTAAGCGCTTTTATAAGGGAGGCGGCGTGTATATCTCCGGAGATATCTCCTGCTATAACTAAAATATTTTTGGAATTTGGAATAATTGGCATAAGATAGTCCTCTTGTTTTTACTTGCCGCTTCCTCTTTTGAGGGAGCCTAAAGTTTCGTCCAAAGCTATTTTGGCGGCCGCGCCGATTTCGGCTACTCTGTGGAGGGGGCCGTTTTCAATTTTCTCGTCGCCGCCTTTGGGCACGTTGTAGCGTTTTATCTGGTCTATTATTTCCAGCGCGACAAACAGAGCTTTTGAGCCCTTTTCCCCGCTGGGCGCGGGCATTTTATTGTTTTTAATACAATCGGTAAAGTGCAGCAGTTCGGAGGTAATAGGCATCTGTTTATCAAAGGAGGGGTAAATTACGTCTATGTCGTTTAGAGATTTCACGGTGGGCACTTTCTTGCGGTATATCTTAACGCGCGCGTTCATAAAGTCAACGGAGATATAAGCGTTTTCCTGATAGAGGTTCATATATCTTGCGCGCTCAAAGCTGGCGCGCGAAGCCGTAACGTCAGCCGTGCAGCCGTTGGCAAATTTCATACGGACGTTTGCTATATCTTCATGAGCGGAAAATGCGCTTAAGCCAATAGCGTCAATGCTTACGACTTCGCTTTTAAGCATAGTCAAAAGCAGGTCAATATCGTGTATCATAAGATCCAAAACGACGCCGACGTTTGCCATACGCGGATCATAAGGGCCAAGCCTTTTTATGGCTATAAACTTAGGTTCTTTTATATATTTGAGAGCTTCTATTACGGCGGGGTTAAAGCGTTCCACGTGGCCGACCTGCAAAATGACGTCTTTTTCTTTTGCTTTTGAAATAAGCTCTCTTGCCTGATCCATGGTGGAGGCTATGGGCTTTTCCATAAGAGTATTTACGCCGTGATCAAGACAGTAGAGACCTATTTTATGGTGCAGTTCCGTAGGGGCGGCCACTATTACGGCCTCCACCTGCGGTATTAAATCTTCGTATCTTGTATAAGCGGTGGAATTGTATTCCCACGCGAGATTCTGCGCTTTTAAGGAATCCCTGTCGCAGACGCCCACAAGCTCCGCCTTTTTCATCTTTGAAAGCGTGCGGACGTGGAAAGTGCCTATCTTGCCCGCTCCTATAACGCCGAATTTAATTTTTTTGTCGCTCATAAGAATCTCCTGGACCCGATAAAAATTATATCATTTACGACTTGCGCCGCGCTTAGCGCGGCTTATTTTATTTCAGCATTTCACGGAAAATTTTATTTAGAACCGCGGGGTTTGCTTTGCCCTTTGATTTTTTCATAACGCAGCCCACCAAAGCGCCTACGGCTTTTTGATTGCCGCTTTTGAAGTCGGCGAAGGCTTTGGCGTTTTCCCGCGCGGCCTCCTCGGCCCAGGCTTTTAGGAGGGCCTCGTCGCTAACCTGCGTTTGGCCTTCGGCTTCAACAAGTTCTTTTACGGTTTTGCCGCCGTCCCACGCTTTTGCAAAAATCTCTTTTGCCATTTTGACTGAAAGTTTGCCGCTCTCTATATAAGAGATAAGGCTTGCAAGCTCTTTAGGCGCAAGCGGGCATACGGAAATATCCGAATTATTTTCGTTTAACTTACCCAAAATATCTGTGGCTATCCAATTGGCCGCCGCTTTTGCTTTTGCGCCGCCGTCTAAAACCTGCTCAAAGTAATTGCATAGTGTTTTGGAGGAGGTCATCAAAGCCGCGTCGTAAGAGGAAAGGGCAAGAGTATCTTCAAATTCTTTTCTTTTTTCGCTCGGATTTTTAGGCATGCTTTTTTTGATGTCTTCTATGCGCTTTTCGCTTAAAATAAGGGGAGGCAAATCCGGCTCGGGGAAATAGCGGTATTCCTGAGCGCTTTCTTTGCTGCGCATGGGTTTTGTTTCAAGCAGCGCGTCGTCCCAAAGCCGCGTTTCCTGCGTTATTTTACCGCCGTTTTGCAAAACTTCGCTTTGGCGTGAAATTTCATAAGTAAGAGCGTCTTTTACGGCCTTAAAGGAGTTAAGGTTTTTAACTTCAATTCTTGTGCCGAACTCTTTTTGCCCTTTTGGGCGCAGCGATAAATTGACGTCAACGCGCAGTTCGCCCTTTTCCATATCGCAGGCGGAAATGTCAAACCACTGCATAAGGCTTTTAAGCATAGTAAGATAATCATAGGCTTCCTGCGGGGAAGACATATCGGGATCGGAAACTATCTCAAGCAAAGGCACGCCCGCGCGGTTTAGGTCTATTAGGGAGCAGTCTTGGCTATGCATTGATTTGGCGGCGTCTTCTTCCATATGGGCGCGCGTTATGCGGATTTTCTTTAATTTTCCCGCCGCGGAGGAAGAGGGTATCTCTATAAACCCGTGCTCGCAGACGGGTTTATCGTCCTGTGTTATTTGGTAGCCTTTTGGCAAATCGGGATAAAAATAGTTTTTGCGTGCAAAGACGGAAGTTTTGTTTATCTTTGCGTTTAAGGCAAGGGCGGCTTTAACGGCCAAAGTTACTGCCTCCTGATTTATTGAGGGCAAAGCGCCCGGCTGCGCCGTGCATACGGGGCAAATTGCGGTGTTGGGTGCAAGTTCGCTTTTGGCGCCGGAGGGACAGCGGCAGAACATTTTGCTTTTTGTCGCTGTCTGGATATGTATTTCCAAGCCTATTACGGATTCAAAATCTGTCTTTAAGTCTGTGTTCATATATTTGATATTATATTAAATATGGAGCATTCGTTCACTTATAAGAAAGGGGTCTTATCCTCCGTTATGTGCAGCGTGATAAGCAAGGTGTTTGCTTTTGCGGTAAGTTTGCTTGTTGCTTTTTACTTTGGCGCAGACGGCAGGACAGACGTTTATTTCTTCCTCATCTTAATCTGCGCTCTCTTAAACGGCTGGCTTCAGGGGATAAATATCAATCTTGTTCTGCCCGAGTTTATGCATATCCGCGCGCGCCAAAACCAGAGGGCGGCCGTTGATTTTGCCAATTTCTTTTTGTACTGCTATTTAATTTGCGCCGCTTTGCTTATACTTGTCTGCTGTTTTGCGCCGGAGCAGATTTTGGGGCTTATATCTGCTTTTAGCCCCGAGCAGGTTGCGCGCGCGCAGAACTTTGCCATTTTGGGCGCGGTGTATTTTTGCTCTTTTTTTATAATGACTTATCTGGTGTCGCTTAATGAAAGTTACAAGCTCTTTAGCATTTATTTTCTGTCGCCGCTTAACTCGGTCCTGCCGCTTGTTTTTTTGCTTGCAACGCGTAAACTTGAGGCACTTTTTGTCGGATATATAACCGCTTACCTTATACAAAGCGTTGCCTGTTTGTACCGCTTAAATAAATACGCAGCGTGGCATTTCGGGTTTAAGAAAGTGGCCTTCGGCAAAAAGTTTTTGCAGGATTTCCTTGCAAACCAGCCCAATACTTTTGCGTGGACGGCTTTGCTCTATACGCCTTTGATGCTTATATCTTCTTTGCAGACGGGGCTTGTAAGCGCGGTCAATTACTGCCGCACGATTACAGACGCGCCGCTTGATATCCTTACCTCAAAAGTAAACGCGGTAGCCAAAGTTAAGCTTACGGCCGAAGCCGCGAAAAAAGAGTTTGACTCCGTGCGCCAAACGCTGATTTCTTCGGACTTGGCCTTAAGCGTGATTTTAATACCGGTCTGCGTATTTACTTCTTTTTTCGCGGCCGATATCGTGCGGCTGCTCTTTATGCGCGGGAGCTTTGGCCCGCAGGACGTTTTAAGCACGTCTTTGTTTTTGAAAGCTTTTATTTTGGCCATACCGCTTGTTTCTCTTTCAAACAATATAGGTAATATGTTTACGGGTATGCGTATAGTAAAGGAACTTGTGCCGCCTTATCTCAGTCTTGCTCTTTTGTATATAGGGTTATTTATTTTGGGCATAAAGTATTACGGGGCTTATGCTTATTCCGCCTTGTTTTTGGCTCTTTACATTTCCAACACTGCGCTTAATGTAAAGATGGCAAATAAATACGCGCCCTTTTTAGGCTACGGCGCGCACATAAGGCATATTTCATTTTTGTTTCTGATAAGCGTTTTATGCGCGGCTTTTACAAAATATATATTTTCCTTTTACGAAGGCTGCGTAATTGTTAAAATACTTATAAACGGGAGCTTTTTTGTGCTCCTTAACTTTGCGGTTTTATTCTTCAGCGGCGAAGTTAGAAAAATAGGGGAGATTTTACAAATAAAATGGAATTTACGGTAATATGCCCCGCCTATAATGCGCGGGACTTTATAATTGAAACAATAAAATCTGTTGAAAATCAAACGTACCAAAACTGGCAGATGATTATATTTGACGATGGCTCTTCCGACGACACTTATAATATCTGCGCGCAGTTTGCGGCGCAAAATCCCAAAATAAGGCTCTTAAAACACGCAGACGGCACCAATAAAGGCCTTAAGCAAACGCTTCTTTGCGCGCTTGATTGCGTTAAAACCCCCTATGTCGCTTTTTTGGAATGCGACGATTACTGGCACAGGGATTATCTTAAGGAAAAAGCGGCCTTTTTGCAAAAAAATCCTTCCTGCGCGGTTGTATTTAACGCCGTTGAGCCCTTTGGCGAAAAGGAAAGAGTGCGCCGCCTTAAACTTTATTATTTTGCGCTTAATTTTTATTTGCGCCTGCGCAGGCCTTTTTGTCAGCTTTACGATTTGAAAGCGCCTCTGTTCTCTTTTAACGCGGTGCCCACGTTTTCCTGCATCTGCGCGCGGCGCGATGTTTTGGACGGGATTGATTTTACTTCGCCTTTCAGGCCGTGGCTGGATTATTATCTTTGCGCGCAAATTGCGCTTAAGCACAGGTTTTGTTTTATGAAAAAGAAACTTACTTTTTGGCGTCTTCGCACGGACAGTTATACCATGCGCAGCCTTGGCGGCCTAAAAGAAGGGGAAGATAAATTCAGGAACGCCCTTGCCAAAATGTATAAAGAAGCCCTGCCGCCCGCGCAGTACTATTTTATAAAAACGCTGGACGCGGTGTACGGTTTTATTTTCAAGGTATTTTTCTTAATTCCCTTTAAGTTTTTCTACCGCCTTTTATCTTAGCGGGCTTTTGCGCGGCAAACTATATACAAATTCCGTCGTATTTTGTATAATATAGTTGCGGGGTGGAGAAGCCCGGTATCTCGCAAGGCCCATAACCTTGAGATCGCAGGTTCAAATCCTGCCCCCGCAATATATTTTGCCGCCCCAAAGGCGGTTTTTATCATAAAAGGGGCAAAAATGCGGATAAGCGCAAAACCCTCAACCTACATAATTGACGGCCTTAATTTTGTCAGAAGCTACCTTCTAAAAACCCGTTACTCAGACGAGGAATCCCTTATATCCCAAACTGCATTATGGCTTGATGATTTATCGCAGGGCGCGCTTTTAGGCAGTTCTTTTCGTTTGGTGCTTGACGGCGGATTTAGAGATATCGGGCAGAGTAAAATGCAAAGAGTAAACGTCATTTTTGCCGAAGACAGAACGGCTGATGACATTATTTTTGAGCAGGCTTCTTATATGAGCCAAAACCGCCTGCGCGTGTGCGTGGTAACTTCCGACGGGGAACTTGCGCGCTCACTTAGCGAGCGCGGCGTAAAGACACTGTCCTGCGCGCAGTTTTTCAAAGCTTTCTATTGATTTGTTTTTTCGGACGAAATAAAAAGCCGCCGCGTCAAGAAATAACGCGGCGGCTTAAATTTGGTGGACCCGAACGGGATTGAACCGATGACCTCCTGCATGCCATGCAGGCGCTCTCCCAGCTGAG
>CAZNCX010000049.1:8603-8953 GCA_964571655.1 uncultured Elusimicrobium sp.
CTACGGGCCCATATTTATATTTTAGCATAAAAGGCGTTTTGAAGACAACGAGCCCGCCGTTAAAATACGAATTTTTATTCTTTTATCAGTTTATTGAGCAAGATAAGCGGAAAACTCCGACGCAAGTAAATACTAAAAGATGTATAATAAAAAAAGATAATTAAAGAAAAAACTACGACTCACAACTATCCTAAATATGGGGGAGGGGCAGCCGCTAAGAAATGAATATGAAAAATAAATATGATTCCCAATTGTTTTTTTGGGCTAATAAATTGTACTATGCGCACCCTCAATTGCTTGGGCGTTTAATGAAAGGCGCCTCTGTTTCTGTTGCTATATTAAACGTGTTA
>CAZNCX010000050.1:0-8840 GCA_964571655.1 uncultured Elusimicrobium sp.
CAAATATAGATCCTGACCTTGCAGAGGTTAAAAAACAATACCATTTTTCATAAAAAACGCCTTTAACATCAGAACTCAGAACAGTAGGAGTTCCGCCTTCGGGAAGAGTAACGTCAAGGTCGTTAACCTGACTGGTCCATACCCCTGTAGCAAGATAGTATCTTCTTTGCGCGTCGGCTATCGTTTTAACTAAAGAGCGATATGTCTGAAACTCGGCCTTATCCCTTGCCAATTGGTATTTTGGCAGCGCAATGGCCGCCAATATCCCGATAATTAAGACGACAATTAACATTTCTATAAGCGTAAACCCTTTATTATTAAGCATATTTACCCTTCCTTAAAAATGAGATTAAAGAACTAAGACAATGGAAAAAACTCTGCCCCATGTTTTTATTATATAAAGTTTATCCTCAATTTGCAGGCAAACGGTACAGGCAAACCTCGTCCGTGTGAGGGAAATTGCGGCAGGGGGGAAAGGCTCAGCCGTAAGTGGGAAAGCCTCGCCGTAAAATGATAAAATATATATAAGTAACTTTCTAAAGGAGAATTCTATGAGCTGCGAAAAGTGTACCCCGCATATTTCGGCTATGTGCAGCGTCTGCAAAGGCGCAAAGCACGAGCCGGCCCCCATCCCCGAAGAAGGCAAATGGGTTAAAGCAAAACAAATTACCGATATTAACGGCCTGACGCACGGCGTGGGCTGGTGCGCGCCGCAGCAGGGCGCGTGCAAACTTACTCTTAACGTCAAAAACGGCATTATAAAAGAAGCTTTGGTGGAAACTCTGGGCTGCAGCGGCATGACGCACAGCGCGGCCATGGCTGCCGAAATTTTACCCGGCAAGACAATTCTTGAGGCCTTAAATTCCGATCTTGTCTGCGACGCCATAAACACCGCCATGCGCGAACTGTTTTTACAAATTGTTTACGGACGTACGCAGAGCGCTTATTCCGACGACGGCCTGCCCATAGGCGCCGGTATGGAGGATTTGGGCAAAGGCCTGCGTTCGCAGGTCGGCACCATGTACTCCACGCAGGAAAAGGGCCCGCGCTATCTTGAGATGGCCGAGGGCTACGTGCTTGAAACCGCACTTGACAAAAACAATGAAATCATCGGCTACAAATTTATAAACCTCGGCAAGATGATGGACGCCGTCAAAAAAGGTACCGACGTAAAAGAAGCTTTTGAAAAGAACATCGGCACCTACGGGCGTTTCAACGAAGGCGTCAAGAAAATTGATCCGCGCAAAGAGTAATTAAAGGGAGATAATATTATGATTACGTTTGAAGGCATTGAAAGAAGGATTGATAAAATAAATTCCGTGTTAAAAGAGCACGGCATAACCTCCCTTGAGCAGGCAAAAGAAATCTGCGATAAAGCGGGCATTGACGTTGATAAAATAGTAAAAGGGATACAGCCCATTGCTTTTGAAAACGCCGTCTGGGCCTACACCGTCGGCGCGGCCATAGCCATAAAAGACGGCGCAAAAACAGCCGCCGACGCGGCCGAAAAAATCGGCGTGGGACTGCAGAGTTTTTGCATACCCGGCTCGGTCGCGGACCAGCGTGAAGTCGGCCTTGGGCACGGCAATTTGGGTGCTATGCTTTTAAGGGAAAATACAAAATGCTTCTGCTTTCTGGCCGGCCACGAAAGTTTTGCCGCCGCCGAAGGCGCAATAGGCATCGCTCGCACCGCAAACAAAGTGCGCAAAGAGCCCCTTAAAGTAATTTTGAACGGTCTTGGCAAGGACGCGGCCTATATTATTTCCCGCGTTAACGGTTTTACGCATGTTGAGACGGAATACGACTATTACAGCGGCAAACTTAAAATCGTAAACGAAAAAGCTTTTTCCGAAGGCGACAGGGCCAAAGTAAAATGCTACGGCGCAGACGACGTAAGCGAAGGCGTTGCAATTATGCGCCACGAGTCCGTTGACGTTTCCATAACGGGCAACTCCACCAACCCCACGCGCTTTCAGCACCCCGTTGCGGGCACTTACAAAAAATGGGCGGTTGAGAACGGCAAAAAATATTTCTCTGTTGCAAGCGGAGGGGGAACGGGCAGAACCCTGCACCCCGACAATATGGCCGCAGGCCCCGCTTCCTACGGCATGACCGACACCATGGGCCGCATGCACGGCGACGCGCAGTTTGCGGGCTCTTCTTCCGTGCCGGCGCACGTTGAGATGATGGGCCTTATCGGCATGGGAAACAACCCTATGGTAGGCGCAACGGTAGCCGTTGCGGTTGCCGTGGAAGAGGCTCAAAAATAATTCACAAATAAGTAAAGAATAAGCAAAGTTTGGCAAATCAGATAAAACGCGGCGTTAATTTTTAAGTTAACGCCGCGTTTTTGCGCCCGAAATTACCGTCTGAAAAATAAATTTTATAGGTCCAAAGTCCTATGTATAGTGTAGGTCTAAAGTCTCTTGCCACACAACGGCTTTAGGTATAGAATGAAGTTATAAGCAACCGTACTACAACTTGGGAGGCATCTGATGTTTTCATTACTTCGTTCTTTATATTTGCGCAGGACTGTCGCAATATTTATTTCCTTTACCCTTTTTGTCAACTTAACCGTTGAAGGCTTTTCGCAAGTTTTTTCGCAAACCCTTCCTAAGGATAATAAAGAACTTAATATCTCTCTTGATAAAATGCAGGAAAAATTCCTGCAAGCAAAAAACTCTCCTATTATTGATACTTACTCAAATCTTACCCCCAGGTCCTACGAAGGGGACGCAATCCAAAAACGCCTTAAAGAAATACAACTTGAAGTCTTTACAAAATATATTTATAATCCCGCACATGATTTAGGCAATCAAACTCCTCAAGAGAAGTTAGAATTTGGGGAGTTTTCTTCTAAATATAAAGCAAATATAAAATCTGAATTTTCAAAAACTTCCAAACTGTTGGACAAAGAATATCAAAAAAACAGAGAAGAAATAGATGCCGCCATAAAACAATATCCGGATTTAGAGGGGAAAAGGCAACAATCTTATAACGAACTTGACACGTGGCATAAATCCGCAAACGAGATTTTAAGCGAACAGTTAACAAACGCCTTATCTAATGTTAAGCAAGATTATGACGCTTACAGCAGGGAATATGACTCCCTCTTGGAGGAAAGTTATCAGGAACTCCTGAAAAATCTGCGCGCGCTGATAAATGAATATTTTTCAATATATAAGAAAAATAAAAATAAAGCGGCCGATACAGTTTTATGGGTTTCCTCGGATTTACTTACCCATTATCCTCTAACCGACAATATTTTTACGGATGAACAAATAAATATCCTTTTATCTCTCTTCCGAAACAAACTGGAAGAAAACAGTAAGCGATGCCTTAAAGAAGGACGATGCAACCTTGAAATAGCTTCCATTTACGGGCTTTCCGTTTTAAGCAAAGACTCGGCGGCAAAAGGCCCCGACGCCTATCTTATAGAAAATTTTATGTCAAAAGCCCTTTCATCGCCCGCTTCCACGCAGGTAGCGAGCATAGGTTTCGCCTCTATTTTATCAATGGAAGCCTATGAAGCCGCACGTTCTTTTTTAGCCTTCGCCACAAGCAAAGAGCAAAAAACGGAAACACCCGATATACTGTCCTTTCAAACTCCGGTTAAAAATAGAATAGAAAGGAAAGGTTCTCTGCTTGGCCCGCTTTCGCAAAACGGCCAATATTCCACCGAAGAAGGTGAAACCGGAAACATTTGGTACGATATAGCTTTAATGCTATCCGAAGACGGCTCCCCCAAAAGCTTGGAAATGCTTAGGACTTTCGGCGTTGAAAAATGTGAGTTTATTTTAGATAAATCCCTTTTAGGCAAAGAAAAGGGATTTATTATTGAATGCAACGGCATTGCTCCCTTTCTGGCGGGCGCTTTGGCAGGCGGTAAAAGCGGGGCCGAAAAATACACATTGCCGATTAAAATGAAAGGCGAACAATTTTTTCTTGAAGACGGGAGTATTGAGACGGTAAATGAAAACAAAGCCCTCAAATCGCAAAGAATTGCAGATACCTCTAAGGCTAACCTGGACGCCTATGCCGCTCGCGAAGGCTTAGACAGGGCGGCCGTAATTGCAAAATATTTTATAGATATGCATTTAAGCGATGTTCCCGCCGACGAGGAAAAACTTATAGATACCTCTATCTTGGGAATTTACCCGCAGATACAAAAAGCCTCTTTGGGTAAATATGCTGTAATAGACGACGCCCGCTTTACCTTTGCTGAAAGGAGTTATAAACAAGCCAAACTTTACCTTAATTTAGCAAAAGGCGCAGACATTATTTTTACTATAGCATGCTTCTACGATTTAGGACTTTTAGGCGCGCGCATATACAATATAATAAAACTTAGCCGTCTTAAAGGCGTGTCCCGCATGGTTTTTCTAAAGAATAATATCGTGGCTTTCCAAAAGATAAAAGCAAAGAGAATAAAGAGGCTGGAAAGGTTTAACTCCTTTAAGAATCATATTAAAATTGCCGCTCCCGATCTTCCTTTGTTTACAAACGCTGGGTCCAAACTCCCCAAACCGTTCTTAGGCGCAATAGGCTTAGAAGGCGGAGCAAAAGTGTTAAACCCAATCGCCGTAAAAAATATCACCGGCCAAGCGCTTGCTTTTGCAGAAGCGGCGGCCCCCAAACCCACGTCCGGAATTCTTACCGGCGTTCTTATAGACAAAGCGCTTAAAGCCGCCGCTTATGATTCCAAGGCGGGAGTTTTTAAGATGGAAGAATCTTTGATGTCCTCCAACGAGGGCAAGCAAATCCACAATATCTTAAACGGCGCTCTTGCAAGAATAAACACAACTTATCAGCACGGCGGTCTTACTAATGTAAAAGGCAGTGTATACAGACAGGCCGTAGGCACACAAATAAAATCCGATTTTATCAGAGCAAAGATTGAAACGTCAGCTGTCCCTGGTTTTATTAAGAAAATAGAGAAAACAAAAGAACTTAATTTTGTTCCCTCGGGAATTTCCGCAAGAGCTACAAACGGCAAAATTCCTTTAACCATATACAACAGCCTTAAGGGAACGGTAACGCCGGCTCCGGTCTATTTTGACGTTACCAAAAAAATATCCGGCATAAAAACAAAAAATATGGCAAGCGTAATACTTGCCACCAAGAAAAACGGCTCTGCCGAATTGCATATCCTTACCAACGACGGCAGCATATTAAAGCCCTCTTTCTTCAAGCTTCCCATTCCCGCAAGTCAAATAAAAACCTTTGCGGAATATTCTTTGGAAAGCTCTTCTTATAATCCGTTGAGGTTAAAACTTACTCCTGCGGCAGATAACTTCTCCGGTTTAAAAAATATTTGGGATAGGAATCTTTCAAGGTTTATAAGCAAAGAAAAGCAATTTGCGGCAGAGGGGGAGCTTTTCCTTGAAAGAAACGGACAGCATATAAGAACAAACTTGCGTTTTAGCACAAATAAAAAATATCAGGGCATACACTCATTAATAAGAAACGACGGAGCCGTAGGTCTTGTTAATGCCGACAAAGGTCTTTTGATAAAAGACGGCAGTTTTAACCTGCCCAAAAGAGAGTTAGGAAATTTTGCAAAACTTTTGGAAAACAGTTCTTGGGAAAAACTATCCCCGCTTAATATGAGCATAGGCGGCAGTCTTAATAAAATGTCCACCTTAAATTACACTTCCTTTATTTCTTTGAGCGCGGCCTCAACAAGTTTGGCAAGCCCTCTTGCTGAAAACTTTGAGAAAATTGACGAAAAACAGGCCACCTTAATTACCCTGTCGTTTCCGTATTTAGCTTCGCTATTTTCACCTCTTATAACACCTTTTGTAAAACGCTACGGCGCGACTAAATTGCTGGCCGGCAGTATGGCCACCGCTTCTGCGGCAACGCTGATTCCTATATTCTTCGGCTATCACGGCGGGGGACATATACACCGCGGCAATCCCGATAATCCTTCTATATACCCTCTTTATGTTTCGGCGGCTTTAATAGGCGTGGCCTCGGCCTTAACGCGCTCTTCTTTTACGCCGCTTATTACGGAAGTGGGCGGCAAAAGCAATACTCTAAAATCAATGGCGTTCAAGAGTTTAAGCTCTTTTGTTATGATTGCGCCTCCTCTTTTCTTTCAAATGCCGGGTTATATCAGAGGCAATTATAATCAAAAAACTTACTATACAAAACCCGACGGCAGTTATTATTTCAGCAGTACCGGAAAACCCATAGAAAAACAATATTTAGACTTTTCGTTTGCCTACCCGATTTTAGCGGCAATGTCCGGACTGGCCGCTTATAAAATCATGGCGTCAAAATTTCCTTCGGACATAGGCAGGATAAAAAACTATAAATTTGCTTCTTTGATAGGAGACGGCACAAAAACCGGCGCGCTGGCTTCTATGAGAGGCGTTCTCAAAGAAGGCGGACGCAGCAGTGCACTATTATTCAAAAAAGCCGATATCCTTGTGCCTACCGCAACAGCATTTTTGATGACAGGGGCGGAATCAAGCATACTTTTCAAATATTCCCAAAAACGCAGCGACGAGTATATCCGCGCTTCCGGCGTAAACAACATTTTTGTGCCTTTGCTTGCTACGGCCACTGTGGCTGCAACAGGCTTTGGAATCAGAATAGCATCCAAAAGCGTAACAAAAGTCTTCGGGGGGGAAGCTAATCCCGCTACTTTAAGAAGGATATTCGGCTTTTCCTTGGGCACGGCAGCCTTGGGCGGCGGGCTGATGTACGGTTCTAAGGATAATCCCGCAATGTTCTATACAGGTTTGGCGCTTGCCTCTCTCGGCTTTGCAAACGCTACAAACAGCATGCTTTTGATAGGGACTGATAATCTTGCGGCAAAGTTCTCAAAGGATATAATTACAAGCTACAAAACTACTTTCCCGATATCTCAGCTGGGGCTTGCGGCCGTGCCTATGGTATTTAGCGGAAACGCAGACAGAATGGTAGAAAACGATAAAAGCCTTTCCCGCAACGACGCTTTACAAAAAAATCTTTGGATGCCTATGGCAAGCATGGGCGCGGCCGGCATTCTGGCGGCCCGCACCACGGGTATTCTTAAGAAAGCTAATCTTGCGATAACGCAATTAGCAACAGATGTTGCAACCTCTTTCAAAAACGCAGCTCTTATACTGCCTGCGGGCACAGTAGGTATTACAAAAGGTCTTGTAGACGGATATTCCGTTAATGGGATTAATCCTGCCGCGCAGCTGCCGCCCACGCTTGAGAAGGCAACAGAGATTTTGCCTTATAACGCAAAGACCTCTCCTTTCCTGCCTCAGCCGAACGTTAATATTAAAACGCCATCGTTAAAAGTGCAAATGCCTTCTTTTATTGAAAGGACAAAACAAATCTTGCCCTTCAACGCGGCTTATCCATTATTACCCAAACTGTCGGGCAGCATAAAAGCGCCCGTTACAAGCGCGCAGAAACCGCAGGTTTTGGCTCTGTCAAATCATTAAAGAACGACTGGAACGTTTGCCGATTTTATCAAATTTTGATACAATATATCAATGGGCGCAAATGGCATAGTCCAAAAGTATGATAAAGTTCTGCAAAATATAGAGCGCGCCCGCCTTAAAAGCGGCGGGAATGCGGAACAAATTAATATTTTAGTAGTAACTAAATATGCCAAAGCGGAAGATATCGCCTCTCTGCTTGACGCAAGAGCCGTCTTTGCGGTAGGGGAATCACGCCTGCAGGACGCGCTTGAAAAATGGGGCAAGCCCCCTTTAAGTTCTTTTAACACAAAAAAGTTTTTTATAGGCCGCCTTCAAAGCAATAAAATAGCTAAAGCGCTTGAAAATTTTGATTTTATATGTTCGCTTGATTCTATTTTGCTTGCCCGGAAGATAAACGCCAGAGCGCAAAAGCAAATACCCTGCCTTCTGCAAATAAAACTTACCGCCAAAGATACGCAGGGCGGATGTACAATAGGCCAAGCGCAGGATTTAATAGAAGAGATTAAGAAATCCTGCGGCAATATAAAACTGCGCGGACTTATGGCTATAGCTCCGCAAACGCACAATAAAGAAGAGCTTATAAAGCTTTTCCGTGAAGTAAAGAAAATTTTTGACGCAAATTTTACCCGAAGCGATTACCTTTCTTTGGGCATGAGCGAAGATTACGAAACGGCAGTAGAAGAAGGTTCAAATTTACCGCGTATAGGCAGCGCGATTTTCAGTTAATTCAACCCGCGCGCCGTTTGGCAAGTAAGCTTGCCGATAAAATGATATTTAATAATTTGCAGTAATTTGGAGGAAGTATGATTATTAAAGTTCGCGTTATTTCCACAACGGGAGAAAACGAGGTCGTCAGCAGGATAGGCAGCGTGCTGCGCGTAAAAGTAAAAACAAAGAAACTTGACACCGAAGCTAACGACATCATAAGAACCTTCCTTGCAGATTATTTTTCCGTAGGTTTCAAAGGAATAAACATTATCAAGGGAAACAAAGGCAAGGAAAAGACGGTTGAAGTCCGCGGGCCAAGTGAAGAGGCCTTAAAGAAAATTATGGACGCCATTCCGTAAAAGTATTTCTTAAAAGATAAAAAAGCGACTTCTGAAAAGAGCCGCTTTTTTTATTTACAAACGCTTATCTATTATTTTCCTGACTTTATTTACTGTCCCCGACTTTGTTACCCTCTTTTTTCCTAATCGTTTCCCCAAGCGCGTCGTCCCCTGCTTTTATTATATTATTTTTTTCATCTTTTGCAAGATATTCATCAATTTGGCTTGGCCGCAAATACGGCGGCATCATCAAATTTACAATCGGAGCATTCGCCTCAGGAAGCTTAATTGACGGATTAGGGACGGCGAAGGGGTTTTTAACCTCCGGTATATTATAATCGGATATGCT
>CAZNCX010000051.1:0-7603 GCA_964571655.1 uncultured Elusimicrobium sp.
GAACCAAAAGAATGGAAAACTGTGCGCTAACACCATCTGCCATTAACATCATATGTCGTTAGTTAACGGCGGGGAGAAATCTCTTCCAGCTTAAGTCCAGTATCCCGCGAAAGCCCGTAGTACTTAAGAATATTCTCCCGCAGAAAAGAGGGGGGATTATAAAAATTTATCCTGTAATTCTTGACGGGGGAATAAATGACTTTATATATAGGAAAGAAAACTTCTTTTGAGCCCTTTTCTTTTGCCTGTTCTGCAAGTTCGCTGCGCATTAAATCCTGCTCGTGCAGATGGTAATAAGGAAAAACAAACGTCGGAAGATTAAAAACGACAAAAGCAAAAAACGCGTAGAAAATAATTTTATAAAAATCTTTTTTATAAACTTCGCCCAGATAGTTTAGAAAAAACAAAAATGAAATCAAAGTAAACAAAGAGGCGGAATAAAACACGCGCGCGGTAATAGAAGGCAAAATCAAAAAAGGCAAAGCCGCAGAAACGGCAAAGCAAAAACTTAAAACCGCTAAAATAAAATTCTTGTTTCTTAAGACTTCCTTAAAACGCGTCCGCAGGAAAAGTATATACACAAAAAACAATATAAAAGGCAAATAGAATGCGGACCTGAAAAATAAATCAAATTTATAAATATTAAAAAATATTATTTGGCCTAAAGTTAGAGGAAATCCCCCTTGATTTTGCCGCAGGCGCCCGTACAGCGCGGGGGAGGCAAACATAAAAATAAGGCCGATACAAAGCGCAAAAAACGCGCAGACAAACCATGCGGGCGCTTTGCGCTTTTGTCTTTTCAAAAAAAGCCAAACGCCGCCAAAAAGCAAAAACGCAAGCGGGGCGTTATTTTCATTAGACAGCCCTAAACAAAATCCCGCAACAGCAGCAGCTGCGCAAACCCAAAACCCGCCGCGTGCGCAGTTGCGCAGGCAGTTGCTTTCGCACAGATTTCTAAGCTGGCCTGCGAAGACGAGAAACAACAAAAAAGTCCAGCTGTAATTAAGCGCGCCGCCTATCCAAAAGACGGTTTGGTCAGGCGTAATAACAAAAAATACCGAGGCCAAAAGAATAAAGCAAAAAGCGAAGATATCGCGTAAAGTCCCGAAATTTGGCAGACGCAAAAAGACAAGATAAAAAACCGCAAAAACTATCCCCAGCTGCACTAAAGGATTAAGCAAAACAAACGACCATTTGCCGATATAAAGCAGGAAGCAGCCCGCAACCGCCCCGATGCGCGGAGTTAAGTGTAAAAAAGTATTTGCGGCGTTAAAAAAAGCTTCTTTTAAGGTGGAATTATAAGATAAAAACTCGTCCCCGCCGTAAGGCAGCCAAAAAGAAAGCGCCGCTATAAACGCGCAAAAGAGAAGGCATACCGCGCCCCATATAAAATAATTCTTCTTCATAAAACCGTTATTTATTTTCAGCTGAGTTCGTTAAGGCGCATCTCGGCAAAGACGGAATAATAAGTGTCGGGATAACTTTCCTTAATCTGCTGGTAAGTGGCTTTGGCGTCTTGTTTTTTGCCGCTTAATTCCTGCGCCAGGGCTTTATACTGATGCACTTGCCCCATGGAATAATACGTCGGGTTTTGTGCAATAAATGTTTCCGCGCCGCTTAAAGCTTCTTCATATTTTTGGGCGGCTATCTGCGTGGCAATTAAGGATATTGATGCCATATCGGCAATTTCTTTTGCGCCGTATTTTACGGTTTGCTCAAAAGCGCTTTGCGCTTCGCTATATTTCTGCGCTTGATAATAAGCGTTGCCCAAAACAAAATTGGCGTAAGCGCCCGCAGGCGTAGCGGCGTATTGTTTGGCATAATTTTCCATAGCGGAAAGAGAGCCGTTTCCGGAGGATACAAAATCCAACTCGGCCAAAAATAATTTGCTCCACTGTTCCTGATATTTTTTATTTACCTGATACTGATAAGCGTAAAAACCGCATACTACAAGCAAAACGGCCGCACCTGTTATCAAAAGGGCTTTTTTATGGGTTTTAATTTGTCTTACCATCAAATCTATAATACCTTCCTGAGAAGGATTTGTTTGCACAACATTTGTATTGGGTTTCATAATTTTATCCTCTTAATTTTTTACTAAATTTATAACCGCAAAACTTTATTTATCCTTGACTTCGCTTACTTTAAGGCATTCTATACCGATTTTATTCAGGAAGTTTACCCCTTCGCAAGAGCGGTCGTAAAGCTCGTTAAAATAAACTTTTTTGACGCCGGCCGCCGCTATCACTTTTGCGCAGTGCACGCAGGGCGAAAGCGTTATATAAAGATGCGCGCCCGCCGTACAAATGCCGCTTTTTGCGGCAAACAAGAGAGCATTTTGCTCGGCGTGGAGCTCATTGTCGTTGGACCACAAGCCGTGCATATCGTAAAATTCTTTGCTTGTCAAAAACGTTTCAAGGGAGGGGTATTTATCGGCAAATTTTGTTTCGTAGAGTTCCTTAAAATAATCCTCACAGTGCTTTTGTCCCGCGGCCACGCCGTTGTAGCCTATGCTTATGACACGGCTGTCTTTAACCAAAACCGCACCTACGTTAAGACGGCAGCATGTGGATTGCTTGGATACCAATTCTGCCATATCGGAAAAAAGTTTGTGCTTATTTTTCATCGCTTTGCTCCATTTTTTGACCGTCGGTTTTATCGCCGTCTGCGGCGTCTGCGGTGCCGCGTTTCTTTTTTGTCTTAAACTGCGCGTTATAAAGCGCGCGGTAAGCGCCGTTGCCTTCTGTCATAAGCTGCTCGTGTGTACCTGTCTCAACTATTCTGCCTTCGTTGATTACGACTATTCTGTCCGCATTTTGTACGGTGGAAAGACGGTGCGCAATAACAAAAACTGTACGGTTTTTCATTAAATTCTCAAGCGCTTTTTGGACAATAGCTTCCGACTTATTATCAAGGGCGCTGGTGGCTTCGTCCAAGATTACGAGCGGGGGCTGCTTCAAAATCGCGCGCGCAATGGCAACGCGCTGCTTCTGCCCGCCGGAAAGCATTACGCCGCGCTCGCCGACAAAAGTATCAAGCCCGTCTTTAAGCGTGCTTACGAAATCCTGCAAATGCGCGCCCTGCAGGGCCTGCTGTAAATCTTCTTCTGTTGCCTCGGGGCGGCCTACCATAATATTTTCCCTTATCGTACCGCTGAAGAGGAAATTATCCTGAAACACAACCGCTATCTGTTCCCTTAAAGAAGTCAGGTCCATAGCCTTAACGTCTACGCCGTCAATTTTAACGGCGCCGGCAACAGTATCGTAAAAGCGCGGTATAAGGTTTACAAAAGTTGTTTTGCCTCCGCCGGAGTTGCCTACCAGCGCGGTCGTTGAGCCCACGGGAACCTTAAGCGATATATCCCTCAGCACGGGCGTATTGGGTTTATACTCAAAGCAAACGTCTTCAAAAGAAACTTCTTTTTTAATCCCGTTTATTTTAACGGCGTTTTTGGGGGATTTTATTTTGGGCGCAAAGTTAAGAACTTCAAATACGCGCTCTATGGCAAGGAAAGCTTTTTGTATATCAATAAAACTGTTGCCTATGGACTTAAGCGGCGTATAAAGCATAAGCAGCGCGGCTATAAAAGAAGCAAAGTTGCCGCTTGTTATAGTGCCTTTTATTATGAGATTGTTGCCATACCAAATCACGCCCGCCACGCCAAAAGATATGACCACATGCATGAGCGGGGAAAGCCAGTTTGTATGCTTTACCATTTTCATGGAAAGGTCAAAGAGCCTGTCTAAAACAGAGTTTTGTTTTTGCAGCTGGTGAGTCTGCAAATTATAAACCGTAATCGTTTTATATCCGCCGCAGGTTTCGTTGTAAGAAGTAATAACGTCTGAGCCGGAGGTTACAATTTTAGGCGTAATTTTCTTAATTCTGCGTCTTACGTTTTGCATCGGCACCGCGGCAACGCCTAGCACCAAAACGGCAATAAAAGTAAGCTGCCAGGAATTATATATCAGCACGCCTATTAAACCCAGGGAGGAAAAAAGCCTCGTCAAAAATGCTTTTGCGTTTGTAACAAGGCTGTTGCTGGCGGTGTCCGCGTCGGAATAAAATCTGTAAACCACATCGCCCGAGTTATGGGTGTCAAAAAATCCCGGGTCAAAAGTCATAAGCTTCTGATATAATTTCTTTTTCAAATCGGTTGTAATTTTAGTGCCGACCCAGCTGTTAAAGTAAGTGGAAGAATAATTAAGCACTGCCTGCACTATCGTAAAAGCGATAATAAGAATGGGAATATAGGCCGCCCACTGCGCATTTTTGGCTACTACCACTTTATCTACGTAATACTTAAGAAATAAAGCCACCGTACCGTCAAGCGCGCCGACGGGTATGGTAAGCAGGACGCCAAGCATCGTCCTAAACCAGTAGGGTTTAACAAGCGGCCCCATTCTCTTAATAAAATTTTTAAGAGTAACGGGGCTTAATTCTTTATTGAAATCGTCTGCAGTTTGCATATTTATATTTTAACAAATATAGGAATTTATTGTATCGCCAGTTTTGGCGGCATAGGGCGCGCAAAAGGGAAGCTAAGCGCTTTGTTTATATTTGGAAACATAAAACAAAACGGTGTTTTTAAGAGCTTCGTCAAAAGAAATTTGCGGCCGCCAGCCGAGTTCGCTTTTAAGCTTGGAAGCGTCAAGGCTGTAGCGTTTGTCGTGCCCGGGGCGGTCGGCCACAAAAGAAATAAGGTCGCCGTATTTACGCTCGCAGGGGCAGATCTCGTCCAGCAGGGCGCAGATTTTCTGGGCAAGGGCTAAATTGCTTATCTCGGCCGAGGAAGATATATTATAACTATCCCCGCTTTTGCCTTTATTAAATATAAGGTAAAGGGCAGCGCAGTTATCGTCAACATAAACCCAGTCGCGGACGTTGGAGCCGTCCCCGTAAATCCCTATTTTTTGTCCGTTAAGCGCGCTTCTTATTATGACGGGGATAAGCTTTTCATCGTGCTGAAAGCGGCCGAAATTGTTTGAGGAATTGCTTACAACAACTTCCAGCCCGTAAGTCTTATAATAGGCTTTTGCCAAAAACTCCGCCGCGCTTTTGCTTGCGCTGTAAGGAGAGCTCGGGCGGTGGGGGGATTGTTCGGTAAAGCTTTCTTTGTCTTGCAGGGATAGAGAGCCGTAAACTTCGTCCGTTGAAATTTGCATAAAGCGCGCGCCGCGATACTCTTCCTTATATATATAAGGGGCTTCAAGCCACGTTTGGCGCGCGATGTCAAGCAGGTTAAAAGCGCCTTCAATGTTTGTGCGTATAAATTCTTTGGGGGATTTTATGGAATTGTCCACATGGGACTCTGCGGCAAAATTTATAACGCCTTCAATTTTGAACTTTTCAAAAATTTCTTTTATTAAAAGGCTCTCGCATATATCGCCGCGCACAAGCGTATGCCTTTTGGCGTCAAGCCCGCGCAGATTATTTATATTTGCCGCGTAAGTAAATTTATCAAGATTGATAAAATGCCAATCTTCATTTCGGGCAAGGGCCGCGTGCAAAAAATTTGCGCCGATAAAACCCGCGCCGCCTGTTAATAATATGTATTTCATATTTTTATTATACAAAAGTTAAAATGAAAGGGACCGCCAAAAAAACTGTTGACAAGCCATACTTCAAAATAGTACATTTAATATGTAAGTGATTTTCAAAGGCTGTATCTGTCAGGAACCGCTTGTAATTTTGAATGAAAGTTACGGCGGGGTTTTGACAAAAAGATATAACCGGAGAAGTTTGGACCGCAGGCTCCGCCGAACTGTTATAAGGGAAACGGCTACGGTGATAAAGACGTAATACCGGAATCGGCGCTAATGCGGCAAGCGTAAGGGAGGACCTTACTTTCGCTTATTCCGATTATTGGGGTAAACCCGATGATTTCAGGAAGTATGGAAGTAAGACGGAACTTAGAAATATTTAAAGGAGAATGCAAATGAAAAAATTATTGGGCGTATTACTTGTCTGCGCGCTGGTCGTACCCGCAATGGCCGGTAATATCTTCAACAATGTGGAAACTTACGGCGAGGTGCAAACCATCGGCGTAATGGCTGAAAACGCTATGGGCGATAACTTCAGGAATACTACAAACCGCGTTCTTTTCGGTTTGGGTATGGATTTAGTTGAAGACGTAAGGTCTAACCTTACTTTCGGCTATTCCAATTATTGGGACGAGACTGACGGTTCCGATCTTGATCATTATTGGGACAGCATCATTGTTGCCGAAGCCAATGTTGTTCTCAGCAATCTTTTCACCAATTGGGAACTTAAAGTAGGCCGCCAATTCTACGGCAATGAAGACAGCGCCGTTATGTATATCGGCCCTAAACACTACATCGGCAGAGCCAACGTAGTGCCGCCTTCAATAGATGCCGCTTTGCTGACCTACAATTCTGATAACCTCGTCGGCAACATCATCTATGGTAAGCTTGACGAAGTCAATCAAACCGCAGATAAAGATGTTTCCTTCATGGGTTTGGACGGTACTTACAATGTAAATGAAAACCTGGGCGTCCAGGCTTATTTATATGACAAAAGGGACTCCGACAATGCCGGCGGCGAAAATTATCACCTCGGTCTGTGGGGCGTGAAGCCTACGTGGCAAAATGACGTAATGGCTTTCTCGGCAGAATTTGCAAAGAACTATGCAAACGATGTCTTCGGCGATAA
This sequence comes from uncultured Elusimicrobium sp., assembly GCA_964571655.1. Classification (GTDB taxonomy): domain Bacteria; phylum Elusimicrobiota; class Elusimicrobia; order Elusimicrobiales; family Elusimicrobiaceae; genus Proelusimicrobium. Next base: position 6,670 of record CAZNCX010000051.1, read on the forward strand.
CAATGTCGGTTGGATGGCTAAAGTTGACGCAAAAGTTGATATGTCGGTTGAAGCGGCGACGCTTACCCCCCATGCAACTTACTTCCATGCAGAAAAGAACTTTAACTTTATAGGATACGGCAACTACAACCCTGGCTTATTCTTAGCAGAAGTTGTAGATCCGGATTACAACTATACGTGGAATCTTCCCAACACCCGCGTTCTTAACTTAGGCGTTGATTTTGCCTTTGCCAACCTTGAAAAGTTTGCCTTTGCGGTTGATTATTTGGCTCTTGCCGGATCTCCGAGCACAAATGATGCGCCCGCACTCAGCTGCGACAATCCTTCTTGGATCGGCAACGAGTTTGACTTAACCGCCAAATATAATCACAACGAATATGTGCAATTGTTTGCCGGCGCCGGTGTGCTGCTTAACCACAACAGCTTCGGGACCTGGACCTTCAAAACAAACACGCCGTATATCGCAAATCTTGGCATGTTAATCAAATTCTAAACTGTAATTTTTTACAGCAAAAAGCCCGTATCAACGATACGGGCTTTTTTATTGTATAATAAAAAAGACAAGCAGTACCTAATCCCTGTTTAGCAATGGAGAGTATATAGTATGGCAGATAAAATAGCAGCCCTCTACGACGGCGTTCTAAAAACTGTCGGCGGAGCGGAAAATATAGACGGCCTTGGCAGCTGCATGACGCGCCTTAGATTTACCTTAAAAAAAGAAGACGGACTTAAGCTTGAAAACCTCAAAAAAACCCCCGGAGTTTTAGGTTACGTAAAAGCAGATAATCAGCATCAGATAATAGTAGGCCCCGGAACAGCCGGCGAGCTGGCCGCTTATATGTTTGAACGTCATAAATTTAATATGCTGGGGGAAAGTTCCTCCAAAGTCGGGCAGGCAAAAGCCGTTAAAGCCGATATGAAAAAGAAATACGGC
>CAZNCX010000051.1:7613-8242 GCA_964571655.1 uncultured Elusimicrobium sp.
TTCCATAAGTAAAGCCTGCGCAAAAATAGGCTCCATTTTCCTGCCGCTTATTCCCGCTTATATAGCCTGCGGCCTGATAATGGGCGTAAACAATATTTTGATGAAAAGCGTCCTCCAAGATTATCCCAACGTAACGGGCCTTCTGGCCGTGTTCGGCGGGGGGATATTCTTTTATTTAAGCGCGATAGTGGGCTATAACGCCTGCAAAGAATTCGGCGGCACGCCGGCTTTAGGCGTTGTTTACGCGGGCATCTTAAATATGCCGGCGCTTAACGGCCTTACTTTGTTTGGCGATAAACTTTCGGCGGGTAAAGGCGGCATAATTGCGGTTTTACTGGTATGCTACTTTGGCTCGTTGTTTGAAAAATGGCTTAAGAAATATCTTAAGGGCAGCACCGATATGTTCCTTACGCCAACGATAAGCGTGCTCGTAATAGGTTTTATATCCCTGCTCGCCATACAGCCTTTGGCGGGTTTTTTATCCGATAAACTTGCCGAGTACACAAAAATTGCCATAGAACACGGCGGCATCGTGACGGGATTTGTTTTGGCGGGCTCCTTCCTGCCCGTTGTGATGTTGGGCATACACCAAAGTTTGATACCGCTCTATCAGCAACTTATTGACGCCT
>CAZNCX010000052.1:0-8177 GCA_964571655.1 uncultured Elusimicrobium sp.
CAGCGTCCCCCACAGCCGTACCCGCAGTACCCAGCATATCTATATAAATACTATCTATAAACTCCTCAAGGGCGGCGTGGTCTAAAGTAATGGGACACTGCAAAAACGCGCTCCCTGAAAAAACTACTATGCCTATCCTGTCGGTCGGACGCTTTGAAATAAATTCTTTTGCGGCGGCTTTGGCCGCTTCAAGCCTGTTGGGCCGTAAGTCCGGCGTAAGCATGCTGCTTGAAGTATCAAGCGCAAGCATAATGTCAACGCCGGCCGAAGGCGGCAAAACCGTTTTGCCTTCAATTTGCGGGCGCGCTAAAGCAAATACGCAGAGAATTAAAGCCGCCGCAGTCAAAGCAAAAGGCGTCCAAGAAGTAACGGCAGTCCACGCGCTTTTTGGCATAACAACGCCTTTGGGCAAAGGATATTTTACGTGCGGCGATAAAAATGCTTTAATGACCGCCCCTGCAGCAAGAAATACGGCAAGAGGAATAAATAAATAGAAAAATAACGGGGTTGCGTAAACAAGACCTTTAAGATAAAACCAAATCAACAGCGCAAAAGCCGCCGCTGAGGACAGCCCGTATAGTACGTAAGAAATAACCGTTATTATTTTTTTGCCGTTCATAGTTTTACCCGTCTGTAACTAAAATCTTCTTTTGCGTCTTTTTTTGGATTTTTTCATATCCTCTATTACGTCTATCTTCCGAGCGTTTTGCCTGTCGCCTTCATCTTTTTGCTCTTCCTCTTTTTGCTGCTTTTGAAGGGCAATTTGATCTACGGGAGCAGGGGTTTCGTCTTTAAGGGAAGATATGATTTCTTTAAGCAGGGCAGCGTCTTTATCCCTGTCGTTTACGTCGGGGATTACTTTTGCAAACTTAACCAAATCGGCGGAAGTTTGAAAATCCTGAATTTTAGCTATATCGCCAGTAAAATTTCTTATCGTCTTAAGCTTGCGCAGCAGATCGCGCGAAGTATATTTATCGGCGTCAAAATAAAACCTCATCCTAAGGAAATCCCTGAAAATATCAACCAGCGTTATGTAAAAAAGCTTATACTGCCTCTGCGCCCACATATTACTGAAAAGGAGCTCGTCTATCTTCTCAAGCGCGATAATATGACACGGACGTTCGTCAATATGCTCTTTGGCGGGGCTTAAAGATTTTTTCTTCTTAGAAAATTTTTTATAAAGTAAAATAACTGCAGCTATTAAAAGCGCTGCCGCTAAAATAAGCCCAAAAATCAAAAGCATGTTAAGCGGCCTGAACGGGCCGCGGATATCAACGATATCCTGACTCTTTATGCCGATATCGGCAGGCGTAATTTCTATTGTAAAAGGCTCTGTCTTCAAGGTTTCCCCGTCGGGGGTTTGGAAAGAAAGCCCCGTAAAAGTGCTTACGCCCAGGACATAGGGTATGGCGGTAATCTTAACGGTATTGGGCATTTTGGCGGGCTCTTGCGCTGTAATTACAAAATCGGGATTTTCTTTTTCAAAAGCTTCTTTATCCAAAACGGCGTTTTTGGCAAGTTCAACGCCTATTTCAAAAGGAGAGCCAAACTGCGCCTGTGAAGGTTTTAACACAACGCGCGCGTCTTGCTTCCGCGCGCCCTCTGCCTCAGCAGAAGAGAGAGAGCCTCCCTCTTCTTTTTCAAAGGCTGCGGCTGCGGCGGTTATGGACGATATGGTGTCGGAAGAATTATGCGGCACAACATCTTTTGCTTCCTGCGCGCAGATAAACGAGGAAAGAAAAAAAAGCGTAAGAAATAAAAGACTGCCGTATTTTTTCATCTTCTCAGTTTCCTTGCCCTCTGCTTAAAAAATTTGACCACCGGCTCCACAATATTCTGCGAGGGATCTATAGAAATAAACTCCGTCCCGCAGACATTGAAAAGCTGCAAAGCTTTTTGGCGGTAGCGCTCCCTCTCTTTTACCAGTCCGCCTGCCGAGGGAGAAGCTAAATTAAAACATCCCGACAGACCGCTTTCAAACCCCTCAAAATTAACCGCCGTTCTAAGGCGCGGCAGATTAAACTCCAGCGGGTCCTCAACGATGACAGGCACAATGTCAAACTTACGCGAGGCCAGCTTAAAAGATTTTTCATAATCGGCGTCAATGAAATCGGAGATGAAAAGCAATATCCCTTTTCTTTTTATCATTCTGTTAAGACTGTCTAAGCACAAGGATATATTAGTGCCTTTGCTTTTGGGCGTAAAAGCCAAAAGCTCCCTTATAACACGCAGAACGTGGCGCTTGCCTTTCTTGGGCGGGATATACAGCTCTATTTTATCGGAGAATAAAAGCAGCCCTACTTTATCGTTATTTTTTATGGCCGAAAACGCAAATACCGCCGCAAGTTCAAGGGCGGCCTCGCTCTTAAACCTGCCTTGCGAACCGAAAAACTGGGAAGCCGAAACATCGCAGGCAATAACTACGCTGAGCTCGCGCTCTTCATTAAATTTCTTGACAAAAACACCGCCCGTCTTGGCCGATACGTTCCAGTCAATAGAACGTATATCGTCCCCGGGTATATATTGGCGGACCTCCGCAAATTCTATGCCCTGTCCCTTAAAAACACTTAGGTATTCGCCGGCGAAAGTTTCCGCAACAAGTTTGCCGGTCTCAATTTCTATCCGACGTACCCGTTTCAATATATCAGCGGTTTGCATTATGGCACTTCTACTGTCGCAAAGATTTTCTTTATTATATCTTCCGTAGTAATATTTTCGGCTTCGGCCTCGTAAGTAAGTAAAATACGGTGGCGCAGAACGTCGGGGCCGATTTCTTTTATATCCTCCGGAGTAACAAAGCCGCGCCCTCTCAAAAAGGCAAAAGCTTTAGCCGCCTGAGTGATGTAAATAGAAGCTCTGGGGCTTGCTCCGTATAAAATGAAAGAAGCAATGTCTCCAAGCCGGTATTCCTTAGGCTGCCTCGTGGCAAAGACTAAATCAATGATATAGTTCTTTACCTTCTCGTCAACGTAAATCGTATCGGCCACTTTTCTTGCTTTAAGGATAACGTCCGTACTTATTTGGGAAGTTACCTGCGGCTTTTCGGTAACCGACATACGCTCCAAAATCATTTTTTCTTCTTCTTTTGAAGGATAGTTAACATTGATTTTGAGCATAAATCTGTCTACCTGCGCCTCGGGCAGGGGATAAGTACCTTCCTGCTCCACGGGGTTTTGGGTGGCAAGCACCATAAACGGTACGGGGAGATTATAGGTTTCCTCCCCTATGGTAACCTGACGTTCCTGCATAGCTTCAAGCAATGCGCTTTGCACTTTTGCCGGAGAACGGTTTATTTCGTCTGCCAGCACCATGTTGGCAAACACAGGCCCTTTGCGCGGGCTGAAAGTGCCCTCTTTAGGGTTAAAAATAAGTGTTCCCGTTATATCGGCCGGCAGTAAATCAGGCGTAAACTGTATGCGCTGGAAAGTGGCGCTTAAGGCCTGCGCCAAGGTTCTTACCGTCATTGTTTTTGCAAGGCCCGGTACGCCTTCTATAAGAATATGCCCGTCGGCTATAAGGGCCACAAGCATCTTCTCAACAAGGTCTTCCTGACCTACTATTACTTTTGCAATCTCTCTTTTGAGATCCTGCAAAAATAAACTTTCGTTGTGGACTTGCTGGTTTATCTCGCTGATATTCATTTTGCCCCTCCTAAAACGTGCAGATAAACGCCGTTATCTTTTCATTTCTCCTTTGTTAAGCAAGGCCTGAACCTGCACGGTGGAATAAGAAGGCTTGCGCGTAGGGTCCTGCTCCTGCTCGCTCAAATCAGCCAGATTTGCAGAGTCTTCCACCGTTTTAATTATGTCCATAGCCTCTTTTCTTAAGGCGGCGTTAGTATTTTCTTTGGCGACATTTTTCAAAAAATCAAACGATTCCGAAGAATCAAAATCCGCTATGGTATGCAGTAATGTTTTTTTGGGAAAAATATTTCTGTTAAAAAAGTTCACCAAAACATCAAAAGTCTGTTTATCGCGCACACTGCTCAAAAGATTAAGGATTTTTGCCCTGTCTTCAGGCATATTGTAATTGGCAAGATAGCGGTTGATTATCCTTGAAATGTCGGGCGCGCCGTTAAAATAAGCTATCTCAACAAAAGCATAGCTGGTAGGAGGATCAAATAAAGAGAAGCAGGAAGATTCAACTTTGCTCAAAGCGTCGCTTGAGCCGCGCATAGCCTGATTGCGCTCCGGCGCAACGGCAGGCAGCTGTTTGTGCAGGATAGGTTCGGCCTCGGGATTTACTTTTGGCTTTTCCTCAATGGCTTCGGGGTTTGCTTTGGGACGGACTATCGTTTTGATAAATCCGTGATTGTACATAAAATATATACCTATAAAGACTATGAATATTACTATAATCTGTTTCATAAATGCTGCCTCCGTAACGCTTAGGCAAATACATTGCGCCGCCTACTTACATTATAGAATTTTTTTCCCTTATGTCTACAGCCCACTTTGCCGCGGCGGAAGTTAAAACGGTCTTAAAATATTGTATGATATAAATTGCTTTTGTTTTTCTGAGTTCCTTTTATTTTTTTTCTGCGGAGATATTTTTATGAGAATATACGATGATGTCCAATTGGACTACTGCGATGTTTTGCTGCGGCCCAAACGTTCTGCCCTTTCTTCGCGCGCACAGGTTGAAATTGAGCGCGCATATACCTTCAAATGGTGTCCGCGTCAGATAAAAGCGACCGGTATTTTAAGTTCCAATATGGCTACCACCGGCACTTTTGAAATTGCGCGCGAAATGCAAAAACATCGTCTTTTCACGGTTCTCCATAAGCACTACACAGCAAAGGAAATAATTTCTTTCCTAAAAGAAAATAAGAAAATTTATAAAGATAACGACCTTGTTTTTATAAGTACAGGCGTAAGCGCGCAGGATTATAATAAACTTGCCCAGATTATGAAAACAGGCCTCTTGGCCAATATATGCATAGACGTGGCAAACGGCTATTCCCCATACCTTCTTTCCTTTATTAAAAAGATACGCGCCAAATATCCAAAAAGCCTTATTATGGCGGGCAACGTGGTAACGGGCGATATGACCGAAGATCTTATTATTAACGGCGTTGATATAGTAAAGGTGGGCATAGGCCCGGGCTCCGTCTGTACGACACGCAAATTAACGGGGGTGGGCCGTCCGCAGTTTTCAACGGTAATAGACTGCGCCGACGCCGCACACGGCGTAGGCGGCATGATCTGCGCAGACGGCGGCTGCATAGTGCCGGGCGATATCTGCAAAAGCTTTTGCGCCGGCGCAGATTTTGTGATGCTAGGCGGCATGCTTGCGGGCCACAGGGAAAGCGGCGGGGAAATAATCAAAAAGACTTTTCTTACCAATCAGCTTTCTCCCGATACCGCAGGAGAGGAAAGCACCCTTCTTACCTGCGAGCAATACTACAAAAAGTTTTACGGCATGAGCTCCGATTACGCGCAGGAAAAATTCTACGGCGGTATGAAAGAATACCGCGCCAGCGAAGGAAAAGTGGTGGAACTGCCTTTTAAGGGCGATATTGCCCCGACGCTGCTTACTATACTGGGCGGCTTAAGAAGCGCTATGACTTACATAGGCGCAAAACGCATAAAAGATATGCCCAAATGCGCCACGTTCTACCGTGCAAACAGACAACTAAATGATGTATTTTCCGAACAGGAAATATAATAACTAAAATTGCAGATGAAAAACGGCCGCTTAAGAATAAACTTAAGCGGCCGTCCCATATTAAAATAAACGCTCTACCTTACGCTTATGTAAGAAATAACGCAGCCCGATTCCCCTCCGAAGTTAAGCATAAATGGCCTGTTATCGCAGAGATTGGAACACGCCTTCTTGTTATCGGAAGCAGACCCGTTTGAAGCATTGTAAGCGCAGGCGACAAGCCCCTGCTGCCAAGAATCTTCCGTTCTGTTCTCCAAACAGACATATATTTTGTAGTTAAATATAGGCGTAGGATTAACAAAACCGACTTCAACTGCGCCGTTGCCGTTAAACGGAGTTACGCTTATATTCTTTCTTGCCATATCGTCTAAAGAAGCCTGAGTATAATTCTGATCCAACTGATCCAGATTCGTGGCGTAAGCGCTCTGCGCAAGAAAATACCTTTGCTGCGATTTGGCAATTTCATAGGCTATAGCCAAACGCTCCGTTCCTTTTACTTTTTCCACAGTAGACCAATACTTCGGCAAAGCTATGGCGGCCAAAATAGCTATTATCAACACTACCACCAGAAGCTCTATCAAAGTAAACGCCTTCTTATTCTTAATTTTTAACATGATATTAACCTCTCTTTTTTCATAAATAAATTCCTATTAAAATTTATTTAATCTGCTTAAACTTGACGGGTTTATCCGTCTGTTCAAACACTTTGTAAGGCATTATGTCTTTTTTTTCGGAGGATCCTATGATGTTTACCCTGTACGCCACTAACACCTCATCCTCTTGGGGGAGAACTTCCGCTATTTCAAAAAATCCGTTGGACATATTAGTATCAGATTCCAAAAATACAATCATATCCTTTGTAAAATCAATGTTTTCAAAAGTCCCCTTTCTGCTTTTCTTAAAAGCGCTGTATTCCCCCTCGTTTTTTATAACGTGAAACTTAACCGGCGCGCCTATAATAGTTATCCTGCTGTTTTGGAGGGAATCATCGCCCTCCTCGTCCGTTGCTGCAAGTTCTTCGTCCACTATCGGCATATCAACGGTGATATCTCTTTTTTCAATGACAATTTGCGGTTTACCGCGTTTATCGCCTTTAGCCATTTGTTCGTAAATAGTTTCCGGCTTTTGCGCCATAGCGGCAAAATTGGTTTCTTCATCAGGCAAAGCCTCATCTATATCCATAATAGCGCCTGAAGACAGGTTATCAGCATTTTCAGAGGAAGCACCCTCGCTTTCATTTGCCGTATTAAACAGGACTTCCCCCTCCAAATTATCGGTAGCGCGGTTTAGGGCGTCTTTATCGGCCTCAATTAATATATCCAAAGTTTCCTTGTCGCCGCGCTTGATATCATACTTAGGCCCGAGATAAAAATGCCAAAGCAGGGCCGCAGCTATAACTCCCGCAATAAAAAAAGCTATGTTCTTTTTTGTTTTCATTTTGTTTCCCATTTCCCGTATTCGGCCGTGATTTTGGATTCAAGCCCGCCCCGCGGCGTAAATTTTGCCGTTATGCGCGCGCATTTAGGCTTGCAGGCCCAGACTACATCGTCAAGTATTTTATTTGCGATATTTTCCATAAAAATACCCATATCGCGATACTCAAGAAGATAATATTTAAGCGATTTTAATTCCAAACAAAGCTTAGCAGGTATATATTCTATAGTTATAACACCGAAGTCCGGCAGGCCCGTTTTGGGACAGACCGAAGTAAATTCCGGCAAAACTATTTCTATAAGATACGCGCGCTTATACTGATTTTCCCAACACTGTATTTTGGGCAATTTAACGTCTGCCCCTTTGCGCGCGTGCGTTTTCGTATAACCAAAATCAAGGTCGCTCATAATTTTCTCCCCAGCTTTTTGCTGTTAAGCATAATAAGGCCTATGGCAAATAACATAAGCCCCGTTAAAATATACCATGCTAAAGCATACTGCAAAATCAAAACGGCGTAAACCGCGGCCAAATTTATAAGCGCAAAAAGTGCAATATTTTCCCAAATGACATTTTTTTGCAGAGCGTCAAGCGCAAATATCTTCTTAACCACGCCGAAATCCTTGCCGTAACAGGCTATATCAACCCAGCTTTCAAAAGTTTTGTTTGAGGAAACAAATGCAATGGAAACATCGGCCTCAAGAAGGGCCAAAATGTCGTTAAAGCCGTCGCCTATCATAGCTATGCTTTGTCCGGCGTTGCTTAAAGCGGTAATCTTTGCGGCCTTATCCTGCGGCAGCATATTGCCGTGAAAATCCTCTATGCCCGCGCGCTGCGAAACAAGTTTTAAGGCCTCCGTATTATCGCCGGAGACAAGCACCGCGCTGCGCCCGCATTCCTTTAAAAAAGCAACGGTGTTTTTCGCGCCTGCTCTAAGCCTGTCGGTAAAATAGACACAGCCCAAAAATTTGCCGTTTTTTGCGACATAGAAAACGGTTTTGCTCTGTTCTTCGTCGGGAGATTTGACTTCTATGCCTTTGCTCTCAAGCCAGATTTTGCGGCCGGCCAAGATAGAGTCTTTC
>CAZNCX010000053.1:0-8099 GCA_964571655.1 uncultured Elusimicrobium sp.
CACTAATTTATAAAGACAAAAGCAAAAAACCGCGTGCTGTTTCTTCTGTTTAACTGGAAAAGCGAAGCTTGTAATTTGCGGATATTGGCATATCCCGCATATGGCGCGCCGTTGGCGCGCAAGCCAAAAAGAAACTATTTTTCGGTTGCGGGTATTTTGAGAATAAAGGGAATTGTGAGCAGTCCGGGCACGCTGCAAGCGGCTACTATCCAATAAAACATTTTATAACCAAAATGCATCTGCAAGAAACCGCTTAGCATACCGGGGATCATCATACCCAGGGCCATAATTCCGGTTGAAATTGCATAATGCGAAGTCTTAAAATTACCTTCGCAGATATTCATTACAAACACGGTAAAAGCCATAAAGCCAAGACCGTAGCCAAATTGCTCTGCCACCAAAAGCAGGCCTATTACCGATGGCGCAGGGTGCGTGTAAGCCATATACAGATAAACTAAATTAGGCACGGTAAGCGCAAGGGCAAAAGGCCAAATACATTTTTTGAAACCAAAGCGGGATAGCAAAAATCCGCCCAAAATGTTGCCGATTATTATTGCAATCATACCGTAGGTGCCTTTTATAAGGCCGAAAGTTTGCAGACTTAAGCCCAGTGCGCCTTCGCCGACGGGGCGGATTAAAAAGGGCGTGGTAATTTTTTCAAGCAAAGCTTCGCCTACGCGGTAAAGCAGTATAAAGGACAAAACAGCCCAAATATGCGGCTGCGTAAAATAACTTTTGAAAGAAGCTTTGAAATTTTTAAGCGGGCGTTCCGTTTCTGTTTTAACGGGTTTATCTTCGGCGGGCTTAGGCAAAATAAACAAATGCCAAACGTAAAATAAGAAAAATAAAATACCCGCCGCGGCAAAAGTAACCGACCATGCGAAATTCATATTTCCCGTTTGCTTTTGCAAATAGCCGGCAAGTATGGGCAAAGCGCCGCCGCCGGCAATCATGGCAAGCCTGTAAAATAAAGTCCTTATCCCGACGAAGAATGCCTGTTGCTTCTGGTCAAGGGCAAGCATATAAAAACCGTCGGTTGCAATATCCTGCGTGGCTGAAATTATTGCTCCGACCAAAAACCCGCATAAAGAAGCCGTAAAAAATCCGCTTAGATTAAAACTTAAAGCGACCAGCAGAAAGACCGCGGCAAGCAACACCTGACTTGCAAGCAGCCATTTTCGTTTGGTGGAATAGGAATCTACAAAAGGGCTCCAAAACATCTTTATTACCCAAGGCAGATAAAGCCATGACGTCCAAAAAATAAAAACGTCGTTTGGTATATTAAGCGAAGTGTAAACGGCGGCGCTTAAGACATTGATGATTATATAGGGCAGGCCTTCGGCGAAATATGTCGTCGGCACAAAAGCCCAAGCGGTTTTGTTTGAGGGGGGCATTTATTCTCCTGTAATTATATTGGCCGTGCCGTAAATTGAGCGCACGTCAATACTGTTTTGCGCCGCGTCCAAGGCTGTTTTTGCGGGTAGTTCTATATTTATATCTCCCGATACGGAATGCGCGTAAATATCCAAAGGCCCCTGCGGGGCCTGCAGAAGTTTTGCTTTAAGATCGCCTTCGGAAGAATAAAAATGCAGGTTTTCAAACGCGCCCTGCAGTTTGGAATTTGCGCTTGTGTTAAAAATATTTATCTGGTTTATAATGCCCGTGGCCCAAGCGTTGCCGCCGGCTGTTTTTATATTAAGGACGGGGGCGATAAGATTTTTTATTGTTATTCTGCTTGTAAGCGTTTCGGCAGAAAGGCTGCCTATATGGTCGGACACTTCTATTACCCCGCGAGTGGTATAGAGTTTTGTGTTTTTTGCTTTTACGGAAAAAAATCTTATATCCCCTTTTTCGGAGGAAGCAAAAATATTTTTATTTTCCCAAACCGTTACTTTTACGCTGCAGGCGCGATGGGGTATCAAAAATACTTTTTGCAGCAGGGCATTTTGCTTAAGCGGGGTTATGGTAATTTTGGTTAAAGTAGGCGCATCCTGATTTATTTTAACTTCGCAGAGTTTTTTGTTCCAGTATATCATAGGTGTCTCTTCGGCCTTGGCCTGCACTATGGTAATATCGGCTTTTTGGGAGGTTACAAAAAGGTCGCTCTCTTTTTGTTCGCGCAGCTCGCTCTGGGCGTTAAAAGCGTTAAGAGGCAGCAAACAAAAACACAAAATTAAAGTTAAAAAAAGTTTTATAGGCACGGCAGTCCCCGCTTAAAAGAGTTCACAACAGACGTCCACATTTTATACCATATATAATATAAAAAAACAAACGGGGCGGATATATGAATTTTATTTATTTTATTTTACTTTCGGTTTTTTGGGGCACGGCGTACGTCGGCGTCAAATATAATGTAAATTCTTTGGACCCGTTTTTCAGCGCTTTTTTGAGGACTTTTATAGGCCTGCTCTTTTTTGCCGTTTGGTACGGCGCGCGCAAGAAAAAAGTTTTTCTTCCTTTATCAAAAGCGTGGAAGCCTTATCTTGCCGGCTGGCTTATTATGGGGCTGCCTTTTTTATTTTTATACTGGGGGCAGCAGTTTATACCGGCCGGAACGGGCGGGATTTTTAACGGGACAGTTCCTCTTTGGACTTTTGTTATAGCCGCCTGCACGGTAAAAGGCGTGGACGCTTTTACATGGCGCAAAGCTTTAGGCGTACTGACTGGTTTTTGCGGTTTGCTTTTCTTATTTAAGCCCGCCTTGGAGCAATTTTACCAAAACCTTGACGCAAGCGTTTTATACGGTTCGCTTTCTCTTTTGATAATGGCCGCCTGCTACGCTGGGGGCAACGTGCTTACCAAATATATTTTGGATAAGGATATCAGCGAGGAGCAAAATATTTTCCAACAGTATTTTTTCAGCGCAGTTTTTTTACTGGCGGTTTTTTTACTCTCGGGCCATCAGGTTAACTGGCAAAGACTGGGCGATATAAAAATGCTCGGCGCAATTTTATATGTGGGTATATTTTCTTCGGCGGTGGCTTTGCTGTTGCTCTTTAAGCTGCTTAAGGCCTGGGGCGCGCTTAAGGCCAGCCTTGCAAGCTACGCCGTGCCTTTTATTGCGGTCAGCACGGACTTTCTTTTTAACGGCCGCAAGCCGGATTCTTACGAAGTTGCGGGTATGCTGGTAATTATAGTGAGCCTGCTTTTGATACAATTTGACAAAACTGCCGCCCCCAAAAAAGCCTAAAGTTGATTTTTGTTATATAATAAGAATATGGAAAAGACTCTTATCTTGATAAAACCCGACGCTATCAGCAAAAAAATTACGGGTATTATAATAGACAGAATAGAAAATTTAGGGCTTGAGATGAAGGCGGCCAAAGTCGCCGTCGTAACCGAAGCCCTCGCCCGCGAACATTATCTAAACTTGGCGGGCCAGCCTTTTTTGGACAGCGTAATTAAGTTTATGCGCGGCGATCTAAACGGTATAAAAGATCACCGCATTTACGCCTTCGTTTACGAAGGCGAAAATGCGGTCGCAAAAGTGCGCGAACTCCTTGGCGTTACCAATCCCGAAAAAGCTTTCCCCTACACCATACGCGGCCAGTTTGGCTGCATAAAAGACGGCGTTATGCAAAACTGCGTGCATGCCTCGGGCTCAAAAGAAGACGCCGAGAGGGAAATTAACCTTTGGTTCAAACCGCAGGAAGTAGTTCAATGAAAATAAATTGCGCGAGGGCGGCTTTTTCTTCTCTTTTATTTGGCGTTACTCTTTGCGCGCTTTTGCCTTTAGCGGCTTTTTGCCAGCAGAGCGTTACGCTGGGCACAGAAGACGGCTGGCAGCTCTCGGCTTTATATCAGCCTTCCTCAAACGGCGTTTTTGTTCTTATGCTGCACGATTTGGGCCGCAGTAAGGAAGATTTTTCCCCTTTTATAAAAAAGCTTAAAGAGAACGGTTACGGCGCGCTTGCCGTTGACCTGCGCGGCCACGGGCAAAGCGTTAATTTAGGCGTACAGACGGAGTTTCAGAGGACAGGCTCCGATAACGAGTTTAATAAGATGGTGCGCGATGTTACGGCTTCGGTAAATTTCCTTAATAAAAAAGGCATTACAAACGATAAGATTTTTATTATGGGCGCGGGTTTGGGCGCAAATGTGGCGGCAAAAGCACTTATCTTTAATACCGATATTGCAGGCGTGCTTTTGCTTACGCCTTCTCTTAAGACGCGCGACGTTTTGACTATGAGCGGCATCAAGGTATTCAAAAACCCCGTATTGGTAGCCGTCTCTTCGGAAGATAAAAAGCTTTTTATGGAAGCAAGTTTTATAAGAAACGCGGCCTTTTTATCCAGCGGGGAAGGCAAAGTTACGTTTCTTACCGCTTATAATTTAAGCGGAGCGGCTATGCTGGACCAGCATATTACGCCGGAGGTTTTGCAATGGCTGCAAACGCCGCAGAAGCCGCCGGTGGAATCGGATTTTGTAGAGATAGAAACAATGCCGTCCCCAAGCGTGCTTGAGGAGCAGCAGGCAGAAGACAAGGAGACTTTATGAAAACAAAACTCAGCCCTACTGAGCAGATAAATAAAAACACCACAGGCTTAGACCGTCTTGATTTAGATAAAATGGTAGACCTGATGTACCAAGAAAGTTTATGGGCCGCAAAATGTGTTGCAAGCGCGAAAAAAGAAATTGCAAAAGCAGTGCGTCTTGTTGAAAAAGCTTATAAAAGCGGCAATAAAACTATTTTTATGGGCGCGGGCACAAGCGGCCGTCTTGGTATTCTGGAGGCGGTGGAATGCCCTCCTACATTTAGCGTTGATTATAACGCTTTTACCGGTATAATAGCAGGCGGCAATACCGCCATACATAAATCCGTTGAAGGCGCAGAAGACAGTGCGGAGCAGGGCGCAAAAGATTTCCTCAAAGCGGCAAAAAAGGGAGATGTTTTAATAGGCATCGCGGCCAGCGGAAACACGCCTTACGTGCAGGGAGCTCTTAAAGCGGCAAAAGAGAAAAAATACCCCACCGTTTTAGTGGCCTGCAACGACGGCGCAAATACAAAATATGCCGATATCTTTATTTATCTTCCCACCGGCGCCGAAGTTGTTTCGGGCTCAACGCGCCTTAAAGCCGGCACGGCCACAAAGCTTGCGCTTAATATGATAACGACGCTTGCTATGGTGCGCTGCGGCAAAGTCTATAATAATTATATGGTTGACGTAAACGCCACCAACAATAAGCTGCGCGAGCGGGCGGTGCGCCTTGTTAAAATCATTACCTGCGCCGCGCAGGAAGAGGCAGAAAAAATTACCAAGCAGGCCAAATATAACGTTAAGGCGGCTGTCGTGATGATAAAGAAAAATACCGACTATAAAAAAGCTTTGGCCCTGCTTAAAAAACACAAAGGATTTTTGAGGAAAATTATAGGTTAGGATTTTTTCTTAATGGCAAAAAAGACACGGGGATTTTTGGCCCTCGGGCTTATGAGCGGCACTTCGGCGGACGGGCTTACCGTCTGCGCTTTTGACGCGCGCAGACGCAAAATAGGCTGTTTCAAAAATTACCCGTACTCAAAAAAACTTCAGGATAAAATTCTTAGCGCGCTCAATTGTAAAGCGCCCGCTTTGAGCGCGCTTAATTTTGAACTTGGTCTTTTATATGCCGATACCGTCTCAAAATTTATCAAAGAATTTAAGATTAAAAAAGAAGATATTTTGGTAATAGGTTCCCACGGTCAAACCGTATTTCATAATCCGCAGGATAAATTTCCCAACACTTTGCAAATCGGCGAAGCCGCTTTTCTGGCGCAGCGTTTTAATGTGCCGGTAGTATATAATTTTCGCGCCGCAGATATTGCAGCCGGCGGCTCTGGCGCGCCGCTTATGCCCGCTTTTGACGAGTTTTTGTTTGGCTCTGGCGCGCCGCAGCTGCTCTTAAAT
This sequence comes from uncultured Elusimicrobium sp., assembly GCA_964571655.1. Lineage (GTDB taxonomy): Bacteria > Elusimicrobiota > Elusimicrobia > Elusimicrobiales > Elusimicrobiaceae > Proelusimicrobium. The sequence continues at coordinate 5,886 of CAZNCX010000053.1, forward strand.
ATAGGCGGCATTTCCAATGTTGCTCTTACGGGCGCGGGCCTTAAAACATTTGGTTTTGATATCGGGCCGGGCAATGTTATGATAGACGCGGCCGTAAATTTGCTTTCCAAAGGACGGCTTAAATTTGACAGGGACGGCCGCCTCGGCGCGTTTTGCCCGCCCGATGTAAAAAAAGCGCAAAGCCTGCTTAAGCTTTTTATAGGCCCGCGCCCGCCTTTGTCTTTGGAGCGCAGTTCTTACGCGGAGCCTTTCATAAAAAAATATTTCCCCGCGCCCGATAAAAAAAATATTTCCACAATTACCTATTTAACGGCTCTCATAATTGCAAAGAGCATAGAGAAATTTATCTTAAACAAACAAAAAAATAAGAAAGCCCGCCTGCTTATAGTAAGCGGCGGCGGCGTTTATAATAAGACGCTTATGAAGTTTCTGTCTTCTTTGTTAAAAGGCGTAAAAGTTATCAGTCTTGAGCAGGCGGGCATACACCCGATGGCAAAAGAGGCGGCCGCTTTTGCCTATTTTGCGTGGCGTACTTTGGAGGGCAAAAGCTCGTCTTGCCCGTCGGCAACAGGCGCAAAGCGCAAAGTTATTTTAGGCGCGCTTTATCCCGCCGTAAAATAAATTTAATCCCGCGGAGGTTTTTTTCTATGAACACTAACCGTCTTATCCACGCAGGTTTTTGGTTTGGCAAGAGCGATGTTAAGGAGGCCGTAAAACTGGCCAAAGCCGGCATCGGCGGCTTTTGCCTTTACTTTGGCACTACGGCGCAGGTAAAAGAGCTTACAGAAACTTTACAGGACGCTTCCTCCCACAAACTTATTATAAGCGCGGACTATGAGTACGGCCTGGGCCGCTGGCATAAAGACGCGCCGCTTCTGCCCTCAAATATTTCCCTGGGCTCGTCCGCGCGCGAAGATTTCGCCTATAAAAAGGGATACCTTACCGCTTTGCACGCAAAGAGCATCGGCGTAAATTGGGTTCTTGCGCCGGACCTTGATTTGGCCGATACCCCCCAAAACCCCATAGTAAATACGCGTTCTTTTGGCGCAAACCCAAAGAATGTGGCAAAACTGGGTAAAGCGTTTATGCTAGGCCTTGAAGACGGCGGCGTCATAAACACATTAAAACATTTTCCCGGGCACGGGGCTACCGTGCAGGATTCTCATCTTGCTCTGCCTCTCATAAATAAAACTTTGCGCGAACTTGAGGGAAATGAAATAGTGCCTTTTAAGGAACTGCTTACAAAAGCAGACAGTATTATGATGGCCCATCTTATGATTCCGTCTTTAGATGAAAATATGCCGGCCTCTTTCTCGCAAAAAATTATAGAAGGCTATCTGCGCAAACATCTGCATTATAAAGGACTTGTGGTTACCGATGCTCTTATAATGAAAGCGACAGGAGGCCTTGATCCGCTGGACTGCCTGCGCGCGGGAGCCGATGTTTTGCTGTGTCCCGATGATCCCTTTGAGCTTATGCAAAGGCTTGAGGTTGCCGTTAAGGAAGAAAAAGACCTTGTCCCGCGCGCCATTTCCGCTTTAAGCGCGCAGGAATTGCTGCTTGCAAAATTAAACTCCTTTGTCCACGTGCCTCCTAAAGAAGAAATCGGCAAAGACAGCCTTTCGGAACCCTGCGCGCAAAACGCCGTAAGCGTAACCGGCGCGCCGATAAATTTTTCCAAACGCGGTGTTATATCTTATATGGAGGCCGATATTTACCCTTCCTGCGAGTATCAGGCCAATGCATTTCTAGACGAACTTAAGGCACAGGGATATAAGGTAAAGCCGTACGTGGAAGGCGCGGCCTGCACAAATTTGGTGATTACGACTTTTGCAAATTACGCGGCTTTCAGCGGGCATATAAATTTTACTAAAGAGCAATTTGCCGCCGTCCAAAAAGCACTTAAGTACGCAAAGAAATCCGTTTTGGTAAGCTTTGGCAGCCCGTTTGTTAATTTAGGGCTTAAGGGCCTTGGCAGCTTTGTTTTTGCGGGGACGCAGAGCGCGGCGTTTCAGGCGGCGGCGGCGAGGGTTATTGGGGGAGCGCAGGCGGCTGGGATTCCGCTTTGCGAGCTGCTTAATAACTAACGATAACAGCGGTTTGGTGTTAGAAGCATATATGTCAAGTGCACAATTTTCCATTCTTTTAGTTCGCACGCTTGCGCGTGCCAAACGCAAATAAGCTAAGATTGGCAAATTACAAGCTTCGCATTTA
>CAZNCX010000054.1:0-686 GCA_964571655.1 uncultured Elusimicrobium sp.
TTTTTCAAGCGCAGCGTACCAACGAAGAAGGGAGCGTAGCGACAACTCGGTACGCAAACGTAGAAAAAAATCAAAAATAGCCCAAAATCAGAAAATTGTTCACCTAACAATTTTTTCTTTTTATACCAAAATGCTGTTGTCGTCTTCTGCTGTTTAACTGGAAAAATGAAGTTTGTAATTTGCGGGTATTGGCATATCCCGCGTTTGGCGTGCAGTTGGCACGCGAGTCAAAGAAAGCGAAGCTTGGACCTTGCGGGCATTAGCTTATTTGCCAAGCGTGCGCAAAGCGCACAGCCAAAAAAGAGCGCGCCTTTGGCGCGCAAGTCAAAAAACTTGCGGAAAGCGTATTATTTTAGTATATTGCTTACACATATAAACGGCACAATTGCGTGTACTATCTTAAAATGAGGTGTTTATGGCAGAGGAATTAAAATTTGCTACCGCCGGATTTAGAGGCACTATCGCCGATAAAGTTACGGCTCAAAGCATACAGCGTTTAGCTTTAGGCATTGCAGGACATATCTTTACGGACGAGTATTACGGCTTTGAAGGAGACGGCTATCAAAAACATATAAAAGGAAAAGGCTTCAAATTCAAAAGGCCTTTGGTAATCGTAGGCAACGACACAAGATTTTTATCCGATAAATTTGCAGCTGTAGTTTGTGACGTTCTGGCTTCAAAGGGCA
>CAZNCX010000054.1:706-8079 GCA_964571655.1 uncultured Elusimicrobium sp.
TTACGGTCAAGAGGGCGATTTATCCGCTTCCCACGCCTGTTGCGGAATGGGAGGTCCTAAAGGAAGGTGCGGTAGGCGCGGTGGTAATTACCGCAAGCGAGGCCGATTACAGCCAAAACGGTCTCAAATGGGTATCTTTTTACGGCGGGATTGCAAATAACGAAGTTGTGCAGAGTATTGAAAATAACGCGCCCGCGCCCTCTTCCCTGCCCAAGGAACTGCCGGAGTTTGGCTATCTTAACGCCGCGGTAAGCGAGCAGAATTTCAGGGACGAGTACCTTGATCATTTGGCCAAAATCATTGACGTTAAAGCTATAAAAAAGGCCAAGCTTAAAGTCGGCATTGATCCGCTTTTCGGTTCGGCGGATAATTATTTCAAGCAGTTCCTTGCTCTGTGCGGAGTAAGCGTTGAGGGCGTAAACGAAGGCATTGACGTCCTTTTTGGCGGTAAGGCTCCTAATGCCGGCCCCGTTTCTTTAAGCGCTTTAAGCGGGCTTGTGGTAAAAAAGAAACTTCATCTGGGCATAGCCTGCAACAGCGACTGCGATAAGTTCGGCATCATCGGCCCCGACGGGCAATGGATATCCCCCAATCAGATTGCGCCCGTGCTTTTGGATCATATCATCAGAAACCGCAAAACCAAGGGCCGCGTGTGCAGAAGTTTGATTACTACCCATCTTATTGACGAAGTGGCAAAAACGCATAACCTTCTTGTCAGGGAAACGCCGGTGGGCTTTAAGTATATAAACGAGCTTATGATGAACGGCAATTATATCTTCGGCGCGGAGGAATCCGGCGGCGTTGCCATTTCAAATCATATGCCCGATAAAGACGGTATTTTAGCTTGCATGCTTGTGCTTGAGATGCTTGCCGTGGAAGGCAAGACGCTTAAGCAGGTTTTCAGCGATTTCTACAAAAAATATAATGTTTACTATGATAAGAAAGTTAGTATTCCCAAGAGGGAGGTGGACATAAACTCAATTATGGAAAAATTGAATTTGAAACCGCCTCTTTCCTTAAATAAAACTTCCGTCTGGCGTATTGACCAAACGGACGGTTTTAAGTTTATTCTCAAAGGCGGAAGCTGGCTTGCTTTGAGGCCTTCGGGTACGGAACATCTTATAAGAATCTACGCCGAAGCCAAAGATCCCAAAGCGCCCGCAAAGCTTATTGAGGAAGCAAAAAAAATAATTGAAAATTTATCTTAGCCGTAAAAAGGCAAGATAAGGGGGTTTTATGAAAATAACCGATATAAGCGCGCGGGAAGTTTTGGACTCGCGCGGATTTCCCACGGTCTTTGCGCGGGTAATTTTATCCGACGGCAGCGAGGGCTGCGCTATGGTTCCCAGCGGGGCCTCAACAGGCTCCCACGAAGCTTTGGAACTGCGCGATGCAGACCAAGCCAGGTACAACGGCAAAGGCGTTTTGCGCGCCGTAAAAAACGTAGGCAAAATAGCAAAAGAACTTGCCTGTAAAAATATTGATATCCAAAAAGTAGACGAGCTTATGCTTGCCCTTGACGGCACGCCCAATAAAACTGTTTTGGGCGCAAACGCCATGCTGGCAGTTTCTCTTGCCTGCGCAAGGGCTTTTGCCGCGGCGGAGGGTTTGCCCCTCTACAAATACATAAGGCGCGCTTACGGCCTTAAAGAAAAAGGCTTTATACTGCCTACGCCTATGTTAAACATCGTAAACGGCGGCAAACACGCCGACAGCGGCCTTGCCGTGCAGGAATTTATGATAGTGCCGCAGGCCGCGCCCTCTTTTGAGGAAGCCCTAAGACAGGCAAGCGAAGTTTATCATACCCTTAAAAAAGAATTGGCTTCTTTGGGCATGGTAACGGCTGTGGGCGATGAAGGCGGTTTTGCGCCCAAAATAATTTCTCACGCCGAAGTGCTAAAGGTCCTGCTTAAGGCTTGTGCGGACGCAGACTGCAAAAAAATGGCCCTTGCCTTAGATTGCGCCGCAAGCGAGTTTTATAAAGACGGCCGTTATAACTTTGAAGGCCAAAGCAGAACTTATCAGGAGATGACCGAAATTTATGCCTCATGGTGTAGGGAGTATCCTTTGGTGTCCATAGAAGATCCTCTCTTTGAAGACGACTGGCAGGGCTGGCGGCATTTTACGCAGGAGCTTGGCTCAAAAATAAATATAGTCGGCGACGATTTATTTGTAACAAATCCCGCCCGTCTTGAGTACGGCATAGATCTTAAAGCGGCAAACTCAATCTTAATAAAACTCAACCAGATAGGCACTTTGAGCGAGACTATAAACGTAATAAATATGGCAAAATCCGCCGGTTACACTACGATAATATCCCACCGCTCGGGCGAGACGGAAGATACTTTTATAGCAGACTTGGCCGTAGCCGTAAACGCCGGCGCCATAAAAACGGGCGCGCCGGCAAGAAGCGAGAGGGTTTGTAAATATAATCGTCTGCTTGCCATTTCAGACGAACTTGGCTCCAAAGCCGTCTACGCGGGCGGCATGGTTTTTAAGAAATATGCAAAATAGCGGGTAAGGATAAGCATTAAAAGGTAAAATATATAAAAGGTTCGCGGGAAGGCCTTTTGTAAGCGGGCTTATGAAGAGCAAAACTAAAAATAAAATCTTAATTCTTCTTTTGGCTTTGGCGGGGCTTGCGCTTGTTTTTAACAACAGTTTTTTGGGGCTGGTGCATAATGCGCTTGAATTAAAAAGGCTCAACAAACAGGTAAGCGAGCTGGATAAAGAGCATAAAGCCCTGCAGGAAGAATATCAAAAAATTTTAGACGGTGATAAAAGTTATCTTGAACATACCGCGCGCGTTAAATATCATATGAAAAAACCCGAGGAATTGGAATTTAGGATAAAAACGGATAAAACCGCGCGGCAATAAAACCGTACAGGGAGGGGACTGTGAAAGTATATACTTTTGAACTCGGCAGGATGTCAAATTGTTCTTATATAGTTGAAAATAACGGGGAAGGCATAATAATAGATCCTTCATGGGAAATAGGGAAAATAGAACAGACTTTGAAAGAAGAAAATATAAAGCCCGTAGCCGTAATCTTTACGCACGGGCATTATGATCATCTTACCAACGCCGAAGTTTTGCTTAGAAAATACAACCTCAAAGGTTATATTGAGCGCAGCGACAGGGAGCTTGCTTCCAATATCCCAAACAGTATGCTGCAGACTTTTGAAGGCGATTACGCCGAAAAAATTGCCGGCCTGCCAGTGATTTTTATGCATACCCCAGGGCATACGCCCGGCTCGTGCTGTATACATATTGAGAGCGTGATTTTTACGGGCGATACTCTGTTCCCGGGCGCCTGCGGGAGGACTGATTTGCCAGGTTCCAGTTCGCTTGAACTGGGCAAGAGTTTGGAGAGGCTTTCTCATCTCATTGCTGGCACGGTGGTCTACAGCGGGCACGCTTACGGCGGCGAGGGCAGCGGCGTTACGACCATAGGCGACGAGGTAAAAAGCAATCCGTTTATAAAACTTGCCGTTGAGGACCCCGATTATTTTGAAAGTATGATATGACAAAATACGCTTTAATTACCGACTTTGACGGCACGGTTACCACCCTTGATATAGGCAACACGCTTTGTTTGCACTACGGCACCACCACGCCTGAGCGCATAAAAAAAGCTTTTGCCGCAAAAGAAGACGCAAAACATTGGATGCGAAGCCATTTCTCCCCTATAACGGCGGGTAAAAAAGATTTTGAAGAAGTTATCTTAAGCTACGCCGTGGTCAAAAACGGTTTTGTGGAGCTTGCAAAATATTGCGGGGAAAAGCAAATACCCTTTGAAATAGCAAGCGGCGGGCTTGATATTTATATAAATCCCGTCTTAAAACATAATAATGTCCCGCCGATTAAAGTTTATTGCGTTCAGGGGACTTTTACCGCAGACGGCATTGCGGTGGATTTTGTGCATTTTCCGGACACGACTTTAGAAGCTTTTAAGGCCGAGCGCGTCAGATATTATAAAGCGCAGGGTTTTACGACTATATTTTTCGGCGACGGGCCCAGCGACTTTGACGCCGCCAAAGAAGCCGATATCCTGTTTGCCACCAGCCGCCTTAAAACTCTGTGCGAGGAAAATGATTTGCCTTTCCTTGCTCTTGAAGATTATCTTGCCGCCTTAAAAATAGTAAAGGGGGATTATGTACCCGTACCTGCATAATATCTTTGGCATGCAAATACCGCTCTACGGCGTTATGAACGCGCTGGCTTACGCGGCGGGGATTTTCTACTGCCTAAAACGCAGGCAGTGCCTTGCCTTAAATAAAGACGAAATGGCCGACTTTCTTTTTTATATAATTCTGGGCGCGCTTTTGGGCGCTAAACTGCTTTATGTTATTTTTAATTTTGATAGTTTTGCCGCCTCTTCTTTCATTGATAAAATAAGATACGGGTTTGTTTTCTTCGGCGGGTTTTTGGGGGCTTTGGGCCTTGGCACTCTTTATGCAAAACGCAGGCAGATTTCTTTTTTGAAAGCGGCCGATTTCTTTTGCGCGCCGCTTGCTTTGGGCCATGCCATAGGGCGTGTGGGCTGTTTTCTGGCGGGCTGCTGCTACGGCAAAGTTTCGCATAATTTTTTTGCGGTTAAATTTACTTCGCCGGAGTGCCTTGTGCCGCAGCATCTGCACGGCGCAGGGCTTTATCCGACGCAGCTTATGGAGTCTTCCTTAAATCTGCTTTTATTTTTTATTCTGCGGTTTTTCTATAACAGGAAACATAAAGACGGCAATATTTTTGCGCTTTATATAATCGGCTACGGTATGATAAGATTTTTTGTGGAGTTTTTCAGAGGAGACGACAGGGGCGCTTTTATCCTCGGTCTTTCGCCCTCGCAGTTTATTGCTTTGCTTTTGGCAGCTGCGTTGGGCGCGGTTCTTTTTGTAAGGAGGGTTTATGGTTCCCCCAAAAAATAAAATGCAAAAAAGCAAAAGCCAAAAGCGGGAGCAAAACGCAAAACCCCAGTGCTTTATTTTTGAGGATAAAACGCAGCGTTTGGACGTTTTCCTCTCATTTTGCGCGGAAGGCTACAGCAGAGGAATAATCCAAAAAATTATCAAAGAAGGCAGGGTTCTTGTAAACGGCAAAAAGCAGGTAAAGCCTTCATTTGAACTTGAAGATGGTGATGCGGCCGAAGTCTTTTGGCCGTCTGCGGAGCAAAATAAAATTATTCTTAAAGATTTAATTGTTTTTGAAAATAAAGATTTTTTTGTAATAGATAAACCCGCCGGCCTTTTAGTGCATCCGCAAAGCTCCGTGTGGGAAAATAATCCGCAGGCCGTCTACTGCGGCGGGGACACTCTTGTTTCGGCTGTTTTAAGCGCGCCGCCCAAAGGCTTTGACGTATCTTTGCCGCGCCTTGGCCTTGTGCACCGCCTTGACAGGGAAACAAGCGGCATTATGCTTATTGCGAAAAATAAGGAATTTCAAGAGGCGGCCGCGCAGATGTTTGCCGACAGGCAGATGCATAAAACTTATCTTGCCATTTGCTGCGGCGCGGTGCCGTCTAAAGAAGGCACAATAGACGTGCCCATAGGCCGCCTTGCTGGCGGCAAGATAAAAGCCGGCGAACTTGGCCGCAACGCGCTTACCGCTTATAAACGTCTTAAAACAAACGGCAAATTTTCTTTGATGGAACTCTATCCCAAAACGGGGCGCACAAATCAGCTGCGCGTGCATATGGCGTGGCTGGGTTATCCGGTTTTAGGCGATTGGCTTTATAAAGGGGCAAGCGCGCCGCGGCTTATGCTGCACGCTTTGCGGCTTGAGTTTAAGCACCCTTTTACAAATAAGGATTTTTGTTTTGAGGTAAAGCCCCCGAAAGATTTTAAGCAATCCCTAAAACTCTGCTTCGGTAAGTAAGCTCATGGCTTTTTCAAGGTCGTTTACGACTAAGAAAATTCTTGAGCCGTTATCTCCGTACGCGCTGCCGTAAACGTTGGTAATATTAATATCGTTTGCGCCCAAAAGCCCGCTTATTTTTACAAGCGCGCCTTTTTTGTTGGGCAATATGAGACATAAAATATCGGTCTTAACGCAGGTATATCCGCCCTGGGTTAATATGCGGGCGATATCAATTTCCTGCTGGGTTTTATCGGGGACTATTCTTATTATGGCGGCTTCGTAGCGTATGTCGGAGGCCATGCCGATGATATTTATATCGTTTTCAGTCATAATCTGCGCCAAATCTTTTAAGGAGCCCGGTTCGTTGACCAAAAAAACGCTGTATTGCGCCGTTTTTGATACCTGCATAAGAAACCTCCGTAAAAATGAAAAATTCCCGAGGGAACTTCAATATATTATAACTGATTTTTAATTTCTATTACAGGGGAATTTTTTAATTTTTCCTCTATAAAAAGCATTGCTTTACAATCGTCTTCATTATACATTAAAACTTTTGCCAGCAGTTTTTCGTCTTCGGTTTTAAGCCAGTTTGTAAAGTAAACCATGCTGTCCATAGCGCCGCAGTCGTCTTGACGCCATTTGAAACCAAACGCCGGCGCCGCCGCTTTAAGAGACAGGCTCGGCGAGGGCAGAAAGAAGGCGCGTTCCACCTCAATTTTAAGGTCCGTGCATTTGGCCACAAGTGCAGAAAGCGGTTGTTTTAAGGAAGGATATTTTTCCGCCAGAGACTGCATCTTTTTAACCTCGTACTCCGTCCAGTGATAGAGTGTCGTGTCGTCTTCCTGCAGGACATAGTCGGCAAAATCCTTAAAGATTTTTTCTTCCTCGCGTTCGTTTCTTGCAATGAAGGAAACAAATTTGTCTTCCTCTTTGTCCCAAAGACCGATGAGGTAGATAAACGAAACGGCTTCCCTTGTAAAAGTTTCCGTAGCTTCAAAGTCAAAATATAAATTGCGTTTCTTTTGCGGCGGAGGGAAGGGGTATCCCTCTCTTCTCACTGGCAGATTGGCCTGATAGGCTTTTGCGTGGCAGTAAGTTTCAAAGGCAAGAGACTGCGTCGCCAGAGGTTCTTTTAATATGCTTTTTATTTTATCAAGGCCTGCATTTGCAACGTCGTCATAATTATAAATGCCGTGCAGGCGCAGGGCTTGGCGCATCTGCGCGTTTAAGTGGGCAAGCAAAACCAAATCCTTGCGTTCAAATAAAATTTTATTTGCATAAACGCGCCACGGGCTTAAAGCGGCTTTGGGCGGTTTTTTACCGTCGGGGACATAAAAGCCGTTTCTGATTTCTTTCCAGACCGATACAAGTTCTTTTGCTTTTTCAATCCGCGATTTGCACTCAAGGGTTTGCTGTTTGTTTCTGAGGATAAAAAGAGCGTTTTCTGTTTCCGATTGCTGAATGTTCTGCAGAATTTCACTCATAAGGACGGTCTGCATGGCGTAATGTTCTTTTAAGT
>CAZNCX010000055.1:0-8031 GCA_964571655.1 uncultured Elusimicrobium sp.
CAGATCGCCATCGGTGATGACCCCGACAAAATTATCCTCGCTGTCGCAGACGCCGGTAATGCCAAGGCGTTTTGACGTCATCTCGATGAGCGCGACCTTCATGGAATCATCCTGGGATACCATGGGCACGGCGTCTTTGACATGCATGAGATCCGCAACCCGCAGCAGCAGCTTTTTGCCGAGCGCGCCGCCGGGGTGGAGCAGGGCGAAATCCTCCTGTCTGAACCCCCGGCGCTCAAGCAGGGCTATGGCAAGAGCGTCGCCGACGGCAAGCATTGCAGTTGTAGAAGAAGTCGGCGCAAGATTATAGGGGCAGGCCTCGCGCGGCACTATTATCTCCAAGTGGATATTTGACATTTTTGCCAAGGTGGAATCTTTGCGGCCGGTCATGGAAATAATTTTTATTTTCTCTTTTTTAAGGGGGGATAAAATTTTGCTTAATTCTTCTGTCTCGCCCGAAAAAGAAAGGGCCAGCACAACGTCGGCGGGGGTAATCATGCCCAAATCGCCGTGGAGGGCTTCCGTCGGGTGCACAAAGAACGAAGGCGTGCCTGTGGAGGCAAGCGTAGCGGCAATTTTGCGCCCTATATGCCCGCTTTTGCCTATGCCCAAAACTACCACGCGTCCTTTGGTTTGGGCTATGGCTTCAACGGCTTTTACAAAATCTTTATCCAAAACTTTTGCCGTTTCTTTTAAGGCGGCCTGCTCCAGAGAAAATACTTTTTTTGCAATCTGCAAAACTTCGGGCGAAGAATATTTTTTTATTTTAGCCATGGGGTAATCTCCATAGGAATATCTCTTTTATGATAAGGTGCGGGCAGTTTGTTTGCCGCGTAGTTTAACGCCAGAAAAACTAAAAACAACGCAAGATAAATAAAAGCAAGTTTCTTAAGATGCAAAACAACCGCGCGTTTTAAGCCCGCAGTTTGGTTTTGTTCTTGAGGATTATTTATCGGATTTTCAGACATTTTCTTGCCGCTTCGTCTATAAGCGACGTTTCCTTAATTAAAATTTCAGCTTCCTTAAAAGTAAGGGAATTAGGCCCGTCCGACAATGCTTTTGCGGGGTTTGGGTGTGCTTCAAAAAATATTCCCGCAAGACCTACGGACGTCGCGCTGCGCGCCAAAACGCGCGCAAAATATTTATCTCCGCCAGTTTTATCGCCGAAGGCGGCGGGCTTTTGAAGCGAATGCGTGAGGTCAAAAATAACAGGGTATCCGGTATCCTTCATAATTTGCAGGCTGCGCATATCTGCTACCAAATCGCCGTAGCCGAACATAGAACCGCGCTCGGTAAGAAGTATATTTGTGTTTCCCGTTGACTCCACTTTTTCAATTGCGTTGACTATGCTCTGCGGCGCTATAAACTGGCCTTTTTTGATATTAACTGTTTTGCCCGTTGCGCCGGCGGCCAAAAGCAAATCCGTCTGACGGCAAAGGAAAGCGGGTATTTGCAGGATATCTGCGACTTCTGCGGCAACAGGCGCCTGCCAAGGCTCGTGGATATCGGTCAAAACGGGGATTTTTAAGAGGCGTTTTACCGCGTCTAAAGCGGCAAGGCCCGCGTCAATGCCAAGCCCGCGGAAAGCTTTTGGCGAAGTGCGGTTTGCTTTGTCAAAGGAGGCTTTTAGCACAAAAGGGCACTTTGCTTTTTTTGCTATGGCAAGCAGGGCTTTGGCTGTTTCCAAAAGAAGTTTCTCGTTCTCAATTACACAGGGGCCGCCGATATATACCAAAGGCCCTTCGTTTGAAAATTTGATATTGCCTACAGTTACGGTTTTGGCTTGTTTCATAAAAATCCCTCTTACTTAATTTTACCGAATTTTAAGGCCGCTTTTACAAGCCCGTCAAAAAGCGGGTGGGGGCGCAGCGGTCTTCCCAGAAACTCGGGGTGGAACTGGACTGCTATAAAAAACGGGTGATTTTTATATTCTACAATCTCCGGCAGGGTATTTTTGTACCAGCCCGAGACGATAAGCCCGCGTTTTTCAAGCATAGGCACGTAGTCAACGTTATACTCATAGCGGTGGCGGTGGCGCTCAACAATAGTTTCTTTTTTATAGAGTTTGTAGGCCAAAGTGCCTTTTACCACTCTTGAGGTATAATTGCCAAGGCGCATGGTACCGCCTAATTTATTGACGGTTTTTTGTTCCGTCATCATTGTAATTACGGCGTTTTTTGAGTCGGGATTTATTTCCGCCGAACAGGCATCTTTAATCCCCTCAAGGTTTCTTGCCGCTTCAATGACGGTACATTGCATACCAAGACAAATGCCCAAGGCGGGCAATTTATTTTCGCGAGCGTATTTTATGGTATCTATTTTGCCTTCAATGCCGCGCTTGCCAAATCCGCCCGGTATGACGACGGCGCTTACTTCTTTAAGTTCTTTTGCCACATCGTCTTTCTGAGTGTTTATATATTTGATTTTTACCGCGGCGTGATTTGCCCAGCCCGCAAGACGCAGAGATTCCGCCACGCTTTTATAGGCGTCTTTTAATTCGGAATATTTGCCTGCGATGGCAATTGTGGTCTGATATTTGGGTTTTAAGGTGGCTTTCTCAACCATTTTGAACCAAGCGCCGTCATTTTTTTTGCGCGCTTTAAGACCGAGGCGTTTTAGTATGATATCGGTTAAACCCTGCTGCTCAAACTTCTGCGGCAGGAGGTATATGGAAGGCACGTCTTTTGCTTCTATAACCGCCTCCGGCGGGACGCTGCAGAATAGGGATAATTTTTGTTTCATCGCATCGGAAATAGTGTGTTCCGTGCGGCAGATAAGCATATCGGGCTCAAGGCCTATTTCGCGCATCTTGTTGACGCTGTGCTGGGTGGGTTTTGTTTTAAGCTCGTCGGCCGATGTTATGTAGGGTATCAAGGTGGCGTGTATGGTCATAACGTTTTGACGGCCGCGTTCTACGCGAAACTGCCTTACGGCTTCAAGAAAGGGCAGGCTTTCAATATCGCCCACCGTACCGCCTATTTCAATAATGGTAACGTCAAAATCTTTTTCAAAAGGGGTAAAGCGCGTTTTTATTTCATTGGTAACATGCGGGATAACCTGTACGGTTACGCCGTTGTACTCACCGCGTCTTTCGCGGTCAATTACCGTTTGATAAATAGTGCCGGTGGTGTTGGTGTTGCGTTTGGTCATGGGGACGTCTAAGAAACGCTCGTAAGTGCCCAGATCCAAATCCGCCTCGGCCCCGTCTGCGGTTACAAAAACCTCTCCGTGCTGATAAGGGCTTAAAGTGCCCGGGTCAATATTGATGTAAGGATCGCATTTAATCATATTGACCTTTAGCCCTCTTAACTGCAAAAGCTTTGCTATGCTTGAGCCAGAAATGCCTTTGCCTAAAGAGCTTACTACGCCGCCCGTAATAAAGATATATTTACACATAGAACAGTCCTCTCCGTTTTATAATAAATTTGAAAATTATTTGCGCCGCAGCAATGCAGCCTGCGGCGCGCGGGTAAAAAAATTACTTCAGTTTTTTTGCAAATTCTCTTGCGCCGTACAGATCTTCCCACGTGTCAATGGCGGGGCCGCTTCTTTTGATAAGGATGCTTTTTATGGTTAAGCCGTTTTCAAGCGCTCTTAACTGTTCCAGCTTCTCAAGCGTTTCCAGATTGCTCTTGGGAAGCTTTACAAATTTTTCCAAAGCGGAGCGTTTGTAGCCGTAAATGCCGCAGTGCAGGTAGTAAGGGATTTTGATTGTCTCAGGAGTAACTTCGCGCTTAAAAGGCACTGCCGCACGCGAGAAATAAAGCGCGCGCAAGTCCGCCGTAAGCACGGCTTTTACGTGGCTGGGGTGATTTATGGCTTTGGTGTCGGTGGTCGGCAGACAGGCGGTCATAATATCGGCCTCACTATCTTTTTGCAAAGCTTTTACCACGCCGGAAATAGTGGAGGGGGAAATAAAGGGTTCGTCTCCCTGCACGTTGATAATGTAGCGCGCGCGGGAACTTTTTGCCGCCTCAAAAACCCTGTCCGTGCCGCTTTGGCAGGCTTCGCTTGTCATAACGGCGCGCGCGCCGAAGGCGGCGGCCTCGTCTATAATTTTCTGGTTTTCCGTAGCTATTATAACTTCGCCGCAGGCGGCTTTTTTTGCGGCGTCATAAACCCATTGCAAAATGGTTTTATTTTCTATTTTCTCAAGCACTTTTGCCGGCAGACGGGTGGACCCGTAGCGCGCCGGTATTACTATTAAAACGTCGCTGCCAGCGGCAGCATTTTTTGCTTTCATTTTTTTAAGACCTCTTTTATTTCTTTTCTGCTTGCGGTCGCGGTGCCCAGTTTGCCTACCACGATGCCCGCGGCTTTATTTGCTATAAAAGCCGCGTCTTTAAGCGAAGCTTTACACGCCAAAGCTAAAGTTAAGACCGAAATTACCGTATCGCCTGCGCCGGTTACATCGTAGACTTCCTTTGCGGCGGCGCTGATTGTGGTAACTTTATTTTTTTCAAATAAGCTCATGCCCTCTGCGCTTCGCGTAATTAAGATGGACTGCGCCTTAAGCGTCGCCAGTATCTTTTTGCCCAGCGCAATTACGGAAGCCTCGTCTTTTTTGGGCGTAATGCCCATGCCTTCCCACGCTTCTTTGGTATTGGGCGTAATACAGGTTACGTATTTATATTTTTTGAAATTATCAATTTTTGGGTCTACGCAGACGGGTACTTTGCGCAAAAGACAGGCTTTTATGATATCGGCGATATTATGGTCGGACAGCATGCCTTTACCGTAGTCCGACATTACTACGCCGTCTGCCGTTTTAAGCTCCTCCAAAAAATTTTGCATGCAAATTTTTGATACGGAGGGGGAAACCCGCGCGCGGCTTTCCCTGTCAACTCGCACGACCTGCTGGCGTTCGGCTATAATGCGAACTTTTTGAGTGGTGGGGCGTTGGTTGTCGGCGGTGATTTTTGCCGTATCTACGCCTTTGCCGTCAAGAAAACTTTTGAGCACGTCGCCTTTCATATCCTGCCCGACGACTGATATCAGCACCGCTTTTGCCCCCAAAGCGGCCAGATTTACGGCCACATTGCCTGCGCCGCCGGCTATAAAATCCTCGCTCTCAACGTTTACTACGGGAACAGGCGCCTCGGGCGAAATTCTTGCTACGGAGCCTTTTACAAAATGGTCCAGCATAACGTCGCCTATAACTATAATTCTTTTGCTTTCAAATTTATCTATGACGCCAAGTAATTTCTTTACGTTTGTTTGTCTTTCGGTTGACATAAAAACGCTCCTCTTATTATTAACGCGCCGCGGCGGGGGACGGGCGTTTATACTCCACAAGTTCCGCCTTGACGCTGCCTATAAAAACTTCCACCGTCATCTTGACGGGCATTTTGTATTTATCGTCGGTAAGCCAAACTTTAAGGCTTTTGCCTTTTGAAACAAAAATACCTTCGCCCGCGATAACGGGCTCCACCAAAATGCAATTAAAAGTACCCGCCGCCGTCTTTACCTTATCTTTACCGTGAACTATGACTTTGAGCGGGTATTGTTTCTTCCTATTTACTATATCAAAATATATCTCTCCTTTCAAAGGCAATTTTTGCATTCTTACGAAATAAAGGGAACCCAGCATATCCAAAATCGCTTTGCCTTTGAAATTTGCTTCTTCTATATCAATGAGACCGCGCTTGTCCTGCTTATGGACGCTATAAGAATTTTTATCGTAATCAAAAACGGTCCACTCGTCTCTCGCATAGCCGCCCTCGCGCACGCTTTGCCAATAGCCGAAGGATTTTTTAAGGTCCAAAGCCAGCCACGAAGTGTTTGTATCGCGCACCTTAAACATAGCGTCTATGACGGGGTATGAGCGCGCAGTAGCCTCGCTCACCAAGGCGGGGCCCTGCGGGGTTTGCACGATTTTGTTGAGCGTTAGGGAAGCTTCCCCCGCTGTGATAAACGCCCAGCCGATTTTGAATTTAAGCTCTTCGCCAAACCAGGGCGGTTTGGGCAGTTTTTGCAGTTCTTTGCCCGTTATCTCTGGGAAATTATACCACGGGTGAAGCATGCGGCCGACGTCATTAAACTGATGTTCTTTGCGCAGGGCTTCCTGGGTTTTGGCTTCCTGCTCGGCTTTTATTTTGGCTTCCTGCTCCTGTTGCTCCCTTTCAAGGCGGGTTTGTTTTTGGCGTTCTTTTTGCTCATCTGTTTTCGGGCCGAAGGTAGCGTCAAAATCAAGCGGGCTGAAAGCCGTCTGCGCCTGTGCCGCAGGCGCGGCCGCGCAAAGTAAATAGGCGCATAAAAACGCAAACAGATATTTCGTAAAAATATTTTTCCCCATATTATTTTCCTTTTGTTTTGCCGTTAGTTTTGAAGATTTGTTTCTTTTTGGATTTTTGAGCAGTTTTGCGGGCTGTATTTTGAGCGGTGTTTTGCGCAGTATCCTGACTGATGATATATTTTGCCGCGCTTAAGAGATCTTTTGCAAACTTTACGC
This sequence comes from uncultured Elusimicrobium sp., assembly GCA_964571655.1. GTDB lineage: Bacteria > Elusimicrobiota > Elusimicrobia > Elusimicrobiales > Elusimicrobiaceae > Proelusimicrobium. The sequence continues at coordinate 6,452 of CAZNCX010000055.1, forward strand.
CGTTTAACTTAAATTCTTTTTCATACTTAGCTTTATGTCTGGGGCCGTTTGCCGTTAGAACCAAAATGCCGCGCGCGCCGCAGTTTAAGCCAAAATCAATATCGCTCTTTTTATCGCCGACTACGTAGAGCGCGCTTTTTGCTATATTGAACTTTTTAATAATATCCAGCCCCATTTTGGGCTTTGGTTTGCGGCAGGCGCAGTTATCCTGCGGCGCGTGCGGGCAGTAGGAAATGCCCTCGGGCGCGGCGGCGGGTTTCAAAATTTTTACAAGGCGCGCGTGGACGGCTTTTACTTTATCTTCTCCGAAATAACCCCTTCCCACGCCGGACTGGTTTGACACTATAAAAATTTTGAAACCCGCCCTTTTAAGAAGATGCAGGGCGGGTAAAGTACTTTTATAAAGTTTTATTTTATTTGGATTGGAGAGATATCCGCCGCGCTGCTCTTTGATTAAAGTGCCGTCGCGGTCAAAGAAGACGGCTTTGTTGATGGGCTTTTGCAGGGTTTTTTTTGTCTTAAGAGCGGGCGGCATGGGCGTCCTCCGTTTGTTTATGTTGGTCGGCGGGGGCTGTTTGGGCCGCCTTTTCTTGTTTTTGCTGTTCCCTGCGCATATGGGCGAGGGAGTCTTTTTCCCTTTTCCAGCGGTTATGCGCCCAAAGCCAGGAGGCCGGATCCCTGCGTATCCAGTCTTCGTACTTGTTTTTGAGACGCACGGTAAGGGCCTTCATAGCCTCGTGGGTATAGGCGGCGTTTTGAGGGGGGATAGTTTCCTCCACCTCGGCTATTATTTTGCCGTTTTCTCTAAAGAGGCGCACTAAAAAAATCGGCAGATTTAATTTAAGGGCCAGCATAGCGGTCATCGGGGCGACTTCCGCGGGCCTGTTAAGGAAGTCCATATAAAGCTTGGAGGACGGTGCGCTCTGATCGCTTAAAATGCCCATAAGAGAGCCTTTTTTTAACGTCCTGAAACACGAGAAAAACGGGTTGTATGCACTTACCATTTTTCCGCCGAAAATTGTGCGCAGACGGTTTAATTCTTTATCTACATACGGGTTATTTTGCGGACGCGCGATGAAAGACATCATCTTAAATTTTATGCTCATCACAAGGCCGAATAACTCCCAGTTTGCAAAATGCCCCACCTGTACTAAGGCGGAGGCATTTTTTTGCTCCTGCTCAAAGACGGGGCCGAAATTACGCAGTTCCACAAGGTTCTCTGTAACCTCGCGCGGCAGATGAACGGCTTTTATAAATTCCGCCGTGACGCGGCCCATGTTTTTCCACGACTCAAAGGCTATTTGATTTATTTCTTCTGGTGATTTTTCGGGGAAGGCTTTTGATATATCTTTTAACGCGCGTTTGTAGCGTTTTGGCATTGCTTTGGCCATTATAGAGCCCAAAGTTTCCCCTGCTTTTACGGCGGCCGAGTAGGGCAGAAAATTGACGGCGAACAGCAAGACTTTGAGGCCGACGTATTCTAAGCGCAATTTGAGGCTCTGTAAGAGGTCCATACTTAATTATACAAAAAGAAAAGTGGGATTAACGGCGGTTTGGTGTTAGAGGCAGATAGTGTCAGG
>CAZNCX010000056.1:0-7902 GCA_964571655.1 uncultured Elusimicrobium sp.
TTTTAAGATACAGAAATCATGCAATTTTTTCTACTTTTATTTTCACTGGATTAAGAAAAAAAGAATTATTGAATCTTAAATATGCTGATGTAGATTTAGAGAATTTTACTATTTTTGTAAAACAAGGAAAAGGAAATAAGGACCGAATTGTCCCTATGAGTTATACACTAGCTCAAACACTCAAAAAATATGTTGAGGAAAGAAAAAGACTAAATAAAACATGTCCTGAATTTTTTGCTTCTTCTAGAGACAATATGGGCTTTACTGATAATGGACTAAAGAAACTAACTGATCAAATGAGAGCAAAATCTGGTATAAAATTCACTGTTCATAAACTAAGACATACCTTTGCTACTCTTATGCTTGAAGGTGGATGTGATATCTACTCCTTATCTCGTATGATGGGCCATAGCGATATTAAAACAACGACAATTTACCTATCTGCTAGTGCAGAACATTTAAGAGGGCAAATTACAAAACATCCATTGAATGATTTATGAATTATCTATTTATGAAATTTTGGGCGTGTTGCTCGACTTACCCCTTGAAGGGTATTTGAATTTGTTTTGTGAAGTTTCGTAATATGTAAAATTTTATAATTTAATAGTATGTAATACATATAAAAGTATAAAAACCTCAATTTATGTAATTAACAGCTGATTTAAATAGCGAATACCCCTCGGTAAGGCATAACCAGTGATATCAATTACCTTACTTAAAAATTCCTATATCAATCTGTGAAGCTCCGATCCTGATCACGAGGCTGGGTGCAAGTCGAACAACATTTTCCCAGCGCTTTTTCATCAACACCTGAACTTCTCATTAATTATTGCCCTATATATGGTATATCAATCATAATATAAGGTTTTGTTGGAGTTTTTGATTTGAGTCCCCAAAAACAAAGATTTGTTAATATTTTCTATAACTTCAACTCAACAGCAACATAACTTTAGCATCAACATTAATCTTTATATTTAGAGAATTAATATAGTCATTTTTAATAACTAATTTTTAATCACTTTACTTATTATAGCATAGTACCTATAAAATTTTGGATTTTAATTGTAAAAAATCTAAAAATGTGAGAAAATTGCCTTATATGGCAAAGATATCAAAATTACTTGATTCTGTTAAAGAGTTAGAAATAGTTGTTCCTGAATTTCAGAGAGAATATGTTTGGAGTTTAGATCAAGCTAAAGAATTGATGGTTTCTCTTTTTCAAGAATATCCTACTGGTAGTGTTTTGGTATGGGAAACCAACACTCCTCCTGAAATAAAAAATAATGCTGTTGTAAAAGATAAAATGGGATGGATAAAAGTTTTACTTGATGGACAGCAAAGATTGACTACTTTGTATCTTTTAATAAAAGGTGAAATTCCTCCATATTACAAAGAAGATGATTTATTGAATGATCCTCGTCATCTTTATTTCAATCTAAAAACTGGAGAATTTAATTATTATCAAAAGCAAAAAATGGAAGGAAGTCCTTATTGGAAGTCTGTTGTTGATTGTTTTAATGATAAAATAGATGCTTTTACTTTAATAGAGAATTTGCACTTAGAAGACGCCAAAGAAAAATTAGAGATTGGGAAAACTGTAAATGATAATCTAGTTAGACTTAGATCTATTTCTGACATAGATTATTTTGTTCAATCTGTTCCACAGGGGCTTAATATTGATAAAGCAATAGATATTTTTGATAAAGTAAATTCTATGGGGACCAAACTTACCGAGGCAGAGCTTGTTTTAACTCACATTGCTGGTAGATGGCCTCAAGCTCGTAGAGTTATGAAAAAACAAATTGAGGCTTATGAAAAAGTTGGCTTTTATTTTGAACTAGATTTTTTAACAAGATGTTTTGTTGTTATGCTTACAAATTCTGCTTTGTATGAAAAAATGACAGAAGATACATATAAAGATACATCTGAAAAAACATATGAGAATATATGGAATAATTTAGTTAGAATATTTGACTACTTAATACCAATCCTAAAACAGTCTGCATATATAAGTGGAAGTAAAGATATGAGCACCAATAATGTGCTTGTTCCTATGGTAGCTTATCTTTCAGTAAATGATGGAGTATTCAATAATGGGCAAAAGAATCAATTTTTGTATTGGATGTTTCTTGCTCTTATTTGGGGTAGATATAGTGGGCAAACGGACCAAAGGTTAGATAAGGATGTTTATCTTGCCATAAATAGTTCACAGCCTGTACTGGATTTGATAAAAGAAATAGAAGATCAAAGAGGTAGAATTGAAGTTAAACCTACCGATTTGGAAGGAAGGGGTTCTGGACATCCATTACATAGAATGCTTTATATTGTTGCTAAATTTAATAAAGCAACAGATTGGGCTAATGGTGGCTCTCTCCAGGACACCATGGGAGATTATAATAGTATTCAAAGTCATCATATTTTTCCTCAAGCTTTTTTATATAAAAATGGTTTTGAGTCTGATAACCATTTAGATAAACAAAGAGTTAATGAGGTTGCAAATAGAGCTTTTATTACAAGAGACACTAATTTTGATATATCTGATAAAAATCCTACTGATTATTTAAAGGAAGTTAATGCAAAATATCCTGAAGCTTTAAAGCAACAAATGATACCAACAGATTCATCTTTGTGGAGTATTGAGAAATATAATGAATTCCTAACTGTTAGAAGAAAAATGATAGCTGATTCTATTAATCTTTTCCTAGATACACTACGAGGTAAGGAGGTTGAAGAAGTTATTGATTACAATGAAATTATTAAGAATGGTGAAAATAACTATGTAGAGTTTAAATCTTCTTTAAGATGGGACTATGTACAAGGTAATGTTAATAAAACATTAGAATATGTAATAGCAAAAACTATTTCTGCCTTTATGAATGCAGAAGGTGGAAGATTGTTTATAGGTGTCAGTGATAATGGAGATATCCTTGGATTAGATAAGGATTATGAATCATTAAAAGGTAAAAACAAAGATGGATTCTTATTACAATTTACACAAGTTGTAAATCTATATCTAGGCAAAGAATTCAATCAATATATAGATATTGATATAACAAAAATACAAAATAAAGAAATTGCTGTTATAGAAATATCAAATAGTGCAATGCCTGTGTTCTTAAAGAATAGCGATGGTAAAGATGAATTTTTTATTAGAGCTTCTGCTTCATCTCAACCTATGAACATTAGAGAGGTAAATGAATATATTAAAACTCATTGGGATAATTAATTAAATATATTGATATATAAAGAGTTTTTATTTATATTGAAATTGTAGGATTATTGAAATTAGTTTGCTATAATTATAAAAGTTATAAAGTTATGCCTAATCATAAGGAATTATTAAAAAAATTAGGTTTTTTACCAAAAGAAAATGCAAATGAGATTTTTTATAAAAAGTTTCATTCTTTTGGTGATTATATTATTGAAATTGATTTTTCTAAAAATAAATTTAATTTTGGATCTAAAATAAAATCTGACAGTAGTACAACCCAAAACTTTTCTCAAGAAGAAAATTGGGTTGTTTTGGAGTGCATAAATAGATTACTTGAGAAAGGATATAAACCAGAAGATATAACATTAGAAAAAATATATCCAACAGGTCATGGAACAAGTGGCAGACTTGATATTTTGGTTAAAAAAGACAAAAAAGCATATTTAATGATTGAATGTAAAACTTTCAATGTAGAATATGACAAGGCTCTTAAAAAAATGCAAAAGGATGGAGGTCAGCTCTTTACATATTTTCAACAGGATAGAGATACTCAATATCTTATGTTATATACTTCTCAGTTTATAACAGGAGAAATAGATTTTAAATGTGAGATAGTTAAGATTGAAGATCATTATAGAGAAGCAGGTAATGTTAAAGATTTATATGATCGCTGGAATAAACTATCAAAATCAAATGGAATTTTTGATAGTTGGGTTAATGCTTATGAATTCCAAAATAAAGCACTAACTTTAAAAGATTTAAAAGTTATAAAACAAGAGGATAGCAGTTTTATTTTTAATCGTTTTTTAGAAATTCTACGACAAAATGTGGTTTCAGATAAACCAAATGCTTTTAATAAGATATTTACTCTTTTTTTATGTAAAATTGTTGACGAAGACAGATCTAATGATGAACAATTACATTTTCAATATCTAGAGGGTGAAGACGATGATATTTCATTTCAAAAAAGACTAACAGATCTTTACAAAAGAGGAATGCATGAACTTTTAGAAAAAGATGTTGTAGATATAGGAGATGAAGAATTTAAAAAAAAGTTTGGATCTGTAGATGAAAAGTATAAATCAGAATTCTTAAAAATATTAACAGAGGTAAGATTGAAGAAAAATAATGAATTTGCTTTTAAGGAAGTTTTTGATGATTCATCCTTTGTTGATAATGCGAAAGTTGTAAAAGAAGTTGTTGAATTACTTCAAGGATATAAACTTCGTTATAATAAGAAACATCAATATCTTGGAGATTTCTTTGAACTTCTATTAACTACTGGATTGAAGCAAGAATCAGGACAGTTCTTTACTCCTGTACCAGTTGCTAAATATATTATTAAAAGTTTACCTATAAAAGAAATAATTCAAAATAAAATATCAAAAGGAAATCCTAATGATATTATTCCTTTTACTATTGATTATGCAGCAGGTAGCGGACATTTTCTTATTGAATCAATGGAAAACATACAAAGAATAATAGAGTCTATGGATGAAAGTAAACTAACTCCACAAACTGCAAGGAAAATTAGTGCTTGGAAGAAAAATGAATTTGAATGGGCTTTTGATTATATATATGGAATAGAAAAAGATTATCGTTTAGTAAAAACTGCTAAAGTTGGATGTTATCTTCATGGTGATGGATTAGCAAAAGTTATCCATGGTGATGGGCTTGGTACATTTGATAAAACAGATGAGTATCGTGGAATCCTTAAAGAAAATGATCGTGATTTTACACAAGATAATAAACAATTTGATCTAGTTATTTCTAATCCTCCATATTCTGTATCATCTTTTAAGAGTAATCTTATTGAAGAAGATGCTAAAGAGTCTTTTGATTTATATAATAAATTAACTGATCAAAGTTCAGAGATTGAATGTTTGTTTATTGAAAGAACTAAACAACTTTTAAAGGATGGTGGTTTAGCTGGGATAATTCTACCCTCTAGTATTTTAAATAATACTGGAATATATACTAAAACTAGAGAAATTATTCTGAAATATTTTGAAATTATTGGAATAACTGAGTTAGGATCAGGTACTTTTATGGCAACGGGAACAAATACTGTAATTTTGTTTTTAAGAAGAAAAAACAATTATGAGTGGGAAAATATTAAGTCTTCTATAGATAAATTTTTAAATAATCATATAGATATAACAGTAAATGGTATAGAAAAAGTTTTTTCTAAATATGTTAAATATGTATGGGATGGAATAAAATTTGAAGATTATGTAAATTTTTGTTCAGGTATTTCAAATAAAAATATAGAGAATCACGAAATATATAAAGAATATGAAAAGAAACTTAAAGTAAAAAATAAAGTTGATTTGAATAAAATAATACTTGAAAAAGAACAAGAAAAAATATTATATTTTATATTAGCTTATAAACAGAAAACTATTCTTGTTAAATCTGGACAAAAAAAGGAAGAGAAAAAATTCCTTGGTTATGAGTTTAGTAATCGTAGGGGGTGTGAAGGTATACATCCAATCCAAAAAAGTAAATCTATTGATGAATGTACAAAAATGTATAATTCAGATAATCAAGAAGATAATACAAAAGCAAGCTCTTATATATATAAAGCATTTCTTGGGAATGAAGATCAAAAAATTGATAAATCTTTAGATAAAAATGTCTTTATTGTGAATCTTATTGACATGATGATTTTTGATCGTGTAGATTTTGAAAAAACAATTTCACTTTCTGTAAAAAAAAAGATAAAAATTGAAAGTAAATGGGAAATAAAAAGAATCTCTGATATATGTAAAATAGGTAGAGGAAGAGTTATAAGTAAAAAGGAAATTGAGCAAAATCCTGGAGTTTATCCTGTATTTTCATCTCAAACTTCAAATGATGGAATTTTAGGATTTTTAAATACTTTTGATTTTGAGGGAGAATATGTAACTTGGACAACAGATGGTATTTATGCGGGAAGTGTATTTTATAGGAATGGAAGATTTAATTGTACTAATGTTTGTGGGACACTAGAATCAAAGTCAGGATCTATTAATATGAAATATCTATCAATTTTACTTCCTAATTATACTAATGATTATGTGGTTAAGGTTGCTAATCCTAAACTGATGAATAATATAATGGCTGAAATTCAAATTCCATTACCACCATTAGATATTCAAAAAAATATTGTTTCTGAAATTGAAGTTTTAGAAAAAAAGGAGAAACAAATTAAAGAAGAAATTGAATCGAATAGGAAAATAATTTTAAATTTATTTGATAAAGCTGAACAAAAAGCAGACAAAACATTTAGATTAAGTGATGAAGATATTTTTGAAATTTCAATCGGAAAACGAGTGCTTAAAAATGAATTTGTTGAAAATGGAGAAATACCCGTTTATAGTGCTAATGTAATTGAATCATCTGGTAATATTGATAAATTATTAATTAAAAATTTCAGTAAACCTTCAATTCTATGGGGAATTGATGGTGATTGGATGGTAAATTATATTCCACAAGGTTATAAATTCTATCCAACTGATCATTGTGGTGTCTTAAGAATAAAAGATGATTCGATAAACGAAAAATATCTTGCATTTATTTTGGAAGAAGAAGGTAAAATACTTGAATTTTCTAGAACAAAAAGAGCTTCAATTGATAGAATTCAAGGTATAAAGATAAAAGTTCCATCAATTACTGAACAGACAAAAATAGTCAAAGAGGTAGAAAATATTGAGAGTAAAATTTCACAATTAAATAAAGAGTTGGAAGAGATTAACAATAGAAAATCAGAAATTATTAAAAAGTATTTATAAGAAATTAACTGATTCCTAATTGTTTTCTATATTCTTCGTTTTTTGTTCTTTCTTTTGATTGTTTTACTGCTTTACTAAATTTAATATGACGAATGATTGTCATTACCAATGTAACCAATATTATTAAAAATATTCCTAACCCAGTTGGATTATCATCATATATAAAAATTTCACTTTTTAATACTTCTGAGAAAAATATCTCAAATAGAAGAGTTCCTATTGCTGATAAAATTATTACTTGCCCATAAAATATAAAATAGTAATCTAATTTTTTAAAGAAACTCATTGCTTCCCATTCATTTATACTATCCATTTTTACCGTAGCTCCACATTTATTGCAATGAATAAATGGATTACCAAAAGTTATATATTTTGGTGCATAATTTTGTATTGTGTTATTACATTTAGGACATGAATATTTTGAATAAATCATAATTTGATTATATCATATTATTTTTTTAATAAAACATTAACAAAACTCTCGGCGAAGCCCCATATGGACCTCGCCGAGTTTTGTATTTGTTGCTATATTGATAATTCAAGAATCATATCTTGTGCTTCACCATAACTTAAATCATCATTAATCTGATTAAGATATTGCTCTCTCATATCTTCATCTTGAATATTCTCATAAATAAGCTCGGTAAGTGTTCTTCTCTGCTTATTCGTCATCACCACTTGTTCACTTTCAAAATAATCACATATATGATTATTTCTTTTTAGATATTTGGTAATCATATAGATATTAATAGTTAGTTAATAATGTATTTATCTTCTCACTTGCTTCTATTCTAGTAAGTAGATTATTGGATAATTCTTGTATCCACTTTGGCCTCTCTCTAAAAGGTATCTTCTCTTCAATTAATGAAGCTAAGTATCCTTTCTGCTTATCAGTCGCCAAATCTTCTTCTTCGTATA
>CAZNCX010000057.1:0-4275 GCA_964571655.1 uncultured Elusimicrobium sp.
CCTGATATACCTCGTTGCAGGCTCCTCGTATAAACAAAAAATCCTTTGAAAAAATCATTATTAACTTTTAGGTTCATTAAAAAAAGTAATTGCTAAATTTAGAAGGCCAAAAGACCTCTACCGCGATGTCTCAACTGAGAATAATTATTTGGGATTAATACTCGCTTTTTGTATAATAAGAAATATCTAATATCAAAAGGAGAAAAAATATGAAAAAGATTTTATTGCTGATATTTGCAGTAACAATATTATCGCCGCTGTCTTTTGCCCAATGGGGTTTGGGGGTGAAACTCGGCGCGGGGGAAAATGATCCTAAAGATATGGAAGATGCGTTTGACAGTATGTACGGCGTGGACCGCACATTAACCACTTCCCCCGGGATTTTTGCATTAGAAGTTTTATATGAAAAAAATATTGAGAGTTGGCCACAGTACAGTAAGCTGGGGATTAAAGCCGGTTTTGATATTTACGGTCAAAACAATCTTGATATATCGGGTTATGGTGATGCTCTGACGGAGACAACTTATTCACTCCCTATAACAATTTACTATAAATATGATCCGGGAGTGAAAAAACTCAGTTTTTACGGGGGCGCAGGTATAACTATTTTAAGGACAAACCTTAAAATTGACAATTATATAGCTTCCCTCATCGGACTGAACGATGAATATAACGGCACAAAAGTTTTCCCGCATATTTCGGTTGGTTCGGAATATCGGTTTAGCAATCTTTTTGCCTTAGGTCTTGATATAAAATATAATATTGCCGCAAAGGTTACTGAAAATACCTCTTTGGGGAGTCTTATTTTATCGGACCGTTCAGGGTTAAGCGGTGCGCTGGCGGCAAGATTTTATTTCTAGCCCTTGTCAATACTGCCAATTAGGCCCAGCCGTGCCATAGGACTAAGAGCCCTTGCCAAATAAAGCGTGCCTTGTTACAATTAGGGTATGAGAAAATTACTGATACTACTGGTTTTTGCATTTGTTTCTTTACCCGCTTTTTCCTACGAAGGTATAAAAGCTTCCTCTTTTGATAATTTGGCAAAAGAACAATATAAGAAAGTCAATAACAAAAATCTCTCGGGTGAAATCCCCACGGAGTTTGACTGGAGGAGAAATCCTCCCCAAGATTTATCGGACATCTTTACAAGAGTCTTAAAAGAAAGTCTTGCCATAGAAAAAGATTATTCCGTCAAAATAGATTTTTATTCCATGCCCGTAAATAAGCAATGCGAAGCTTTTGCTTATTTTACGGCAAAGTCCGTTTATGAAAAAGAGATTAAGATAAATACTCAGGATTATATCTTAACTGGAATATATATTGTGCAGGCTATGGGCAAAAGAAATTATCATGCGCCCGGGGCCTCTTTAGCTTTTTTGCAAAATACGGGGGTAGACTTAATAACGGCGGAAGGCTCAAACTTTTTTGTAGACGAAAACGGTAAAAGACATATTCCGTGGAGCCGCCACGCCGTAGTTTTATTTGCTGTTCAATCGGTGAAAGATGGAAATATTTACTATATCGTTACCGATCCTTTCCTATATAAAAGAGGCGTCGGTTTATTAGAATGGGTAAAACGTTACCATGTGGCGATGACAGATTTTCAGGTTACCCTTTTTAATAGAAATCCTAAACTTGAGATAAAAAGAATATCAAAAAACGAAACTTTTGCCGCAAAAACAGAAAAGTTTATTAAACAGCTTGCGGAAAATCTGCCTGCGGATATCTCAATAAGACGCTAGACTTTTAATCATCAAAAAGCCCCGCCTTTCAAGGCGGGGCTTTTTTGCGTCTGTTAAGCGTTGCAATTGCTTAGAAATTTATTCTCACGCCGGCCATAAAGCCAAGAGTGTTCATATCAAGCTTTGATATATAGTAATAGTTCATGCCGAAGTCAAGATTTACCATATATATGGCAAAGCTCATACCCAGATACGCGCCGCCGATGAAGGCGTAGCCGTCGTCGCTGGATGTATGGCCGGAAGAAGTAATCTCCGAAGACCACTTATTTACACCCATGCCGCCGCCGATATACATAGAAAAAAAGCCCGCTTTAACAAAATCATAATAAGCGTTGGCGAGCACGGCGTCGTTATCCACAAAAGCGGTCGTGGCCGCAAAGAGGAAAATAGCGTCCGAAACAGCGCCCCTTTTTTGGTAGGCCAATTCAAAGCGGCCTCTTTTATAATTTGCGCCTAATGCAAAATCGTAAACGCCTTGGAAACCAGTTAAATCCTGATCTCCGTTTGATCCCGCTAAAGTAAAAGCGCTGTAGGCGGCCTGCGCGTCAGCGCGGAAATAAGGGCGCCAAGAGGATTCTTCATACTCTTGCGCGAAAGCGGCGGCTCCAAAGCCAAGCAGACAAATGCAAATTGCCAATACTTTTTTCATAGTGATTCTTTAACTCCTTACTCAGCTGATTTTACGGCTTCAAGTCTATTTCAAAGTCTACCAAAATAGAATACGTAAAGCAATTGTTTTGCGCTGTGTTAGAAAAGTGCGGCGGGCCGCAGGATATCCTTAAGTCCCAATGCCGTTAATAATAATGTAAAATAGACTTGTAACCCTGCGCAACAAGCGCAAAGGAGAGTATTTATGAAAGCAATTTGTAAAACAAAAGCCGCCCCGGGCGCGGAGTATATTGACACCGATATCCCGCGTATTAAGAGCGACGAACTTCTTATAAAAATCCACGCAACCTCTATCTGCGGAAGCGATTTGCCGATATATCAATTTTCCTCATGGTCGGCAAAACGTATGCCGATACCTTTTATTTTCGGTCACGAGCTTTGCGGCGAGGTCGTGGAAATCGGCGATAAAGCAAAAGGCTTTACCAAAGGCGATTTTGTGTCGGTGGAATCCCATATTTTCTGCGGTATGTGCTACCAGTGCCGCAACGACCAGCGCCACGTTTGTTCCAATCTAAAAATTTTAGGCATTGACGTACAGGGCGGATTTGCCGAGTACGCCGCCGTCCCCGCGCGTTGCGCGTGGAAGCATACCGACGACACTCTTAAGGACATCGGCTCTATAATGGAGCCTTTGGGCAACGCTGTTTTTGCCACCCTCTCGGAAGATATCATAGGCAAAACCGTTCTTATCTCGGGCTGCGGGCCTCAGGGGCTTTTTGCAACCCAGATAGCAAAAGCCTGCGGCGCGGCTAAAGTTATTGCGGTTGAAACTTCCGCCTTTCGCACCAATCTTGCCCAAAAGATGGGGGCGGATATTATCATTAACCCGGCCGAAAGCGATACTTTGGCCAAAATAATTGACGCCGGCGGAGAAAAAAGCGGCATTGATATTGTCATAGAAATGTCGGGCAATCAAAACGCCATAAATACCGCGCTTAAAGCCGTCAAACCGGCCGGCAAGTTTGTGGCTTTTGGCCTGCCCAAGGAAGACATCACCATTGACTATGCAAACCAAATAGTTTTTAAGGCCGTTCGTTTGCAGGGTATCGCGGGAAGGGAAATTTTTAAGAGCTGGTATAAAATGGAAAGCCTCTTAAAAAGCCACGCCATTGACCCGCGCCCTGTCATTACGCATACTTTTAAGATGAAAGATTTTGCCCAAGCCTTTGAGGTTGCCTGCGACCCTAAAAAAGAATGCGGCAAGATTCTGCTGATTCCGTAATTTTCGCCTGCCTGCCGTTCAAAAAGAACGGCGGGCAAACTACAATCAAACAAAAGGAGAAATAAAAATGCCCGTCTTAGATTTTTTGAAACAGGAAATTGATACCTTAAAAAAGGAGGATCGCCTTATAGTCCCAGCCGTCCTGCAAAGCGCCCAGGGGCCAATTGCCGTAATAAACGGCAAGGAAGTTATAAATTTGACTTCAAATAACTATCTTTGTCTTGCAAACCACCCCAAACTTAAGGAAGCGGCAAAAAAAGCTATAGACGATTTTGGTATAGGTACGGCTGCCGTTCGCACCATAATAGGCACCACGACCATGCACGAAGAGCTTGAAAAAAGGCTTGCCGAGTTTAAGGGCACGCAGGCTGCTATTCTAATACAATCGGGCTTTACCTCAAACACTGCGGTCTGCCAAAGCCTTATGACCTCCGCAGAAGACGTTTTAATTTCAGACGAACTTAACCACGCCTCCATAATAGACGGGGGCAGGCTATCTAAAGCAAAAAAGAAAATTTACCGGCACCTCTTTTAAAAAGGCTTAAATTTGATGAGAAAAAGCTTGCCGAGGTGGTTGAAGGAATCAACAGCCTTGTTGATATGCAGGAGCCCGTTGGACGAACTCTTATGGCAACCGAGCTT
>CAZNCX010000057.1:4285-7803 GCA_964571655.1 uncultured Elusimicrobium sp.
GCATCTTGAGGAAATCTTAAACGAGCCCGAGGTTAAATCCGCCCGCCGCAAAATGCTTGTTACAGACGGTGTTTTCAGCATGGACGGCGATATCGCAAACCTGCCGGAAATTGTTAAGCTTTGCAAAAAATACGGCGTAATTTCTATGGTAGACGACGCGCATGCAAGCGGCGTTATCGGCCCGCAGGGCAGGGGCACCGTTGCGTATTATAATCTCAAAGGGCAGGTGGATATACAAATAGGCACGCTTTCAAAAGCTTTTGCCGCCGTAGGCGGCTATGTGGCGGGCTGCAGCGAACTAAGAGCCTATATGCAAAGCGTTGCGCGGCCTTTTCTGTTTTCCAGCTCACACCCGCACAGCGTTGTGGCAAGTTGCATGGCCGGCCTTGACATAATCTACAACGAGCCCGAGCGCATTAAAAAACTTTGGGATAATACTAAATTTTTCAAAGAAGAACTAAAAAAAGCCGGTTTTGACATCGGCAACAGCCAAACCCCCATTACCCCCGTTATGGTCGGCGATACAAGAAAAGCACACGCCTTAAGCAAAATGCTTTTTGACGAAGGCGTTTTTGCGCTTGCAATAGTATTCCCCACGGTGGCAAAAGGAAAAGAAAGATTAAGAACAATAGTTACCAGCGGGCATGAGATTAAAGACCTTGAAAAAGCGGTTGCGGCCTTCAAAAAATGCGGCAAAGCTTTGGGCATAATATAGGAAATATAAGGAAAAATAAAGATGTACCCTAAAAATAAATTGATAGTAACGGCAGTATGCCTTGTATTTCTGCTGATGGTTATTTTAGGCAGGGCAAGACGGCAAAACGCCGCCTTGCCCTCTCCCGCGCAAACACCGCAGGAGGCGCGCCGGATAAAAGTTTTGGCTTCAAACTATACGCCTTACATTTTGGCCAAAGCCGCGCTTAAAGGCGCAGCAGACGTTTCTATGCTGACGCGTCCGGGCGAGGAAATGCATACTTTTGAGCCTTCTGCCCAAGACATAATAAAGATAAAGGAAGCGCCCTTCTTCTTTTTTATAGACTATTCCATGGCCCCGTGGATGAAAGCTTTTGATGAAGACAATGTTTACCCCGCGGTCCAAAACCTGCCCGAAGTTATAGACGGCGATCCGCACGTCTGGCTTAATTTAGATAATGCTTATGCTATGGCGTCAAACATAGCGCAGGCTGTGGAGGAAAAATACCCGAGCGCGCAGGAGACGCTTTTTAAGAACGACTTGAATTTTCAAAACGAACTTTCGCTGCTTAAGCGTATGTACGCAAAAAAACTTTCCAACTGCAAAACGCGCGACGTCTATCATATAGGCCACAAAGCTTTTGGCTATCTTGCAAAAGAGTTTAATCTTAATTTCAAACCGTTATCGGGCGTAAGTTCCCAAGGGCAGGAGCCAGCCGTAAAAGATCTTGCTTTGATGATAAAAGAAATTAAGGATAACGATATCAGATATATTTTCAGCGAGGAAGCCCTGCCGCCCGATTTTGCAAATTTAATAGAAAAAGAAACCGGCGCAAAACCGCTTATGCTCTATACGATTGAGCATATCTCAAAAGAAGATTTTGACAAGCAGGTTTCCTATACCGCTTTGATGAAAAGAAACCTTGACGCGCTGGTTTTAGGGCTGTCCTGTCAAGGGCAAAAAGACGACGGCGCGCTATGAACATTATTGAAGTAAAAAACCTCTCTTTTAACTATGGGGAAGAAGCCGTCCTCAAAGATATCTCTTTTACTGCCAAAGAGGGGGATTTTATATCGGTAATGGGCCCAAACGGCAGCGGCAAAACCACTTTAATAAAAATTATTTTAGGCCTGCTTAAGCTGCAAAAAGGCGGCGTAAAAATTATGGGCAAGGATATCGCTGCTTTTGACAACTGGCAATATATCGGATATCTGGAGCAGAAAAGCAACGCGCCTTCGCTTATGCCTCTAAGCGTTTTTGAGGCGGCACGCCTTGGCCTTTTAAGCGGCAAGAAGATGCCGCAGATTTTCAGTAAAGAAGATAACGAACTTACGCTGCAAACCTTAAGCCTCTGCGGCGCGCTTGACTATAAAGACAAATTATTTTACGAACTTTCCGGCGGGCAGCAGCAGCGCGCTTTGCTTGCGCGTGCGCTTGTAAACAAACCGCGCCTTTTGATTTTAGACGAGCCTTCTACCGCCCTTGACCTTCGCTCAAAAGAAAATATTATGGACCTTATATTTTCCCTTAATAAAGAGAAAAAGATGACTGTTTTGTTTATTACCCACAACGTGGGCGAAAGCGGGCCTTACGTAAATAAATTTCTTGTGCTTGACAAAAGCCTTATCTTCTTTGGCGGCCGCTTGGAGTTTTGCTCCTCCAAAGACGTTACGCGCTACTTCGGCCCTTATACGCAGCATATAATAGACCATCTTCACAGCGAAGATAACTGCCCTTTCAAAGAAGACTGCAAAGTAAATTTATGCGCGGCGCAAAAGGAGGGGAAATGAGTTTTTGGGAATTTCTCTCTTACGGTTTTGTCTGGCGCGCTCTGATTACGGGTTCTTTTATAGCCGTGGTAACAGCTTTGCTGGGGACTTTTTTGATACTAAAACGCCTTTCTCTTTTAGGCGACAGTTTGAGCCACGTTGCTTTAAGCGGCGTCGCCTTGGGGCTGCTTACTAAAACAAGCCCCGTTTTTGTAACTTTGCCCGTTGTTATGATAAGCGCGCTCGGGGTTTATAAAGTTTCGCGCGCAGCCAAAGTTTACAGCGACGGCGCCCTTGGCATAATAAGCGCGCTTGGCATTGCCCTTGGGCTTGTAATTGCAAAACTGGCCGGCGGCTTTAATGTTGACTTAATGGGTTTTTTGTTTGGCAGCGTGCTTACGGTTACTACGGCGCAGATGTGGGTTTCAATTGCGCTTACGGCGGCGGTAATTGCGCTTATATACCTTTATTATAATTCCCTAATCGCCTGCACCTTTGACGAGAATTTTGCAAAAACCGCCGGCGTTGATACCGATAAAATAAATATTTTGCTTTTACTTATGGCCTCGGCCGCAATTGCCGTTGCGCTTAAGGTGGTGGGGGTTTTGCTGGTCTCGGCTATGACGATAATCCCGCCGGTGAGCGCGCTGCAGCAGGCCAAAACGTTCAGGGGCGCGCTTATGCGCGCGGCGGTATATTCCGTTTTAGGCGTTGTCGGCGGTATTTATTTTGCTTTTCTGTTTAATCTGCCCAGCGGGGCAGTTATAATACTGACGGATTTATTTATCTTATTTATTTGCGCTCTGGTAAAATATGTTAATAAAAAAAGAACTTCTGCCGCGCGCGATTGAAGACTTAAAGAAATTATATCCGCGCACAAAAACCGCTTTGCATTATAAAAGCGCTTTTGAGCTTTTATGCGCGGTAATACTTTCGGCCCAGTGCACAGACGAGCGCGTAAATAAAGTAACGCCCGTTCTTTTTGCCAAATATCCAAATGCGCGCGCGGCCGCAAAGGCCGACGTTAAGGATATTGAGGTTATTATAAAATCCAC
>CAZNCX010000058.1:0-7687 GCA_964571655.1 uncultured Elusimicrobium sp.
CGCTAGTCTTGAAAAAAATCAAAAATAGCCCAAAAGCAGAAAATTGTTCACCTGATACTATCTGCTTCTAACGCCATATGTCGTTATGTGAATTGATATAATATAGTATCGGGGTATGGCTCAATGGTAGAGCGCTCGGTTTGGGACCGAGAGGTTCCCGGTTCAAGCCCGGGTACCCCGATATATTTACTTTTCACTCGGAGACCGCCGCCTTATGAGCCTTACAAAAAATCAAAAAGCTTTGCTCCCTTCCTATAATATTATTCATACGCCAAAACATTTTACCGCCAAAAAAATCGGTAAAAGTACAAGCGAAATAATTTCCAAACCGATAAAAGCGCCTTTTGCTTTTGACAGTTTAGTGCTTTCGGCCAGCGCGCGACTTGACAAAAAAGCCTCCCTTCTTCTTTGCGCGGCCGTGAAGACAAAAGACGGCTGGTCGCCGTTTTATAAAATGGCGCAGATATCCCGCGCGGGCAAAAACACTTTTGCAAACGTAAATGACGCTTACGCCTCAACCGATATTGATATTTTACTGCCTAAAAAACCGACGGAAGTTTTCAAATATAAAATAATAATTTCAGGCGCGGCGGCAAGCGCGCAAAGCGCGGCAAAAGTGGATTTAATTTGCGCCGCTTTAACGCGCGCCGGCGCGAAATACGACGCTAATCTTGCGCTTGAAACTTTGGATTTAAGAGATTTTGAAATAAAAGTGCCCGCTTTAAGCCAGCACGCGGCCGCGCAGAAAAGTTTGAGAAACCGCCTGTGCAGCCCCGCCGTAATTTGTATGCTGCTTAATTATTACGGTAAAGCGGCCGCGCTTGAGGAGACGGCAAAAGAAGTTTTTGACAGCTATAAAAAAATTTACGGAGTGTGGCCGCTTAACAGCGCGCAGCTTGCGCAAAGGGGCCTTCTTGCTGTTACGATGCGTTGCTGTTCCCTTGCGCAGGCGGAGGGGGAGCTGCTTAAAGCAAGACCTCTTGCCGCAAGCATATCCTACAAAGCGGGGGAATTAAAAAACGCCCCTCTTAAAAAAACGCAAGGTCATTTTGTTCTTATGAGCGGCTTTGACAAAAAAGGAAACGTAATTGCGCTTGATCCGGCCGCCAAAACCAAAGAAAGCGTAAGGCGCGTCTATGACAGAAAACAATTTGCCCGCGCATGGCTTAAAAATAAAAAAGGGCTTTGCTACGCGGCGGAGGATATAAAATGACTTCTTTTTACAAACGCTTTTTGCTTAAGATTTTTTTGCCGCTGCTGCCTTTTTTATTTTTAAGCGCGGCGGCCTGCAATAAGCCCGCTGCGCAAAGCAAAACTTTGACCGCCGTAGTAAAAGGCGAGGTTGAAAGTTTGGATCCCGTCTTGTCCTACGACGGCGTAACGCATGGCCTTTTGCTTAACGTTTACGACACTCTTATAAGGTTTAAGGGCAGCTCTCTGAGGGAGTTTGAGCCTTCTTTAGCCAAAAGGGTGCCCACGCGCGAAAACGGCCTTATTTCTGAAGACGGCAAAACCTATAAATTTGAAATACGTGACGACATTAAATTTACCGACGGCACGCCCCTTACCGCAGAAGATGTTTTATATTCCCTGCGCAGGTTTCTGATAAGCGATACGGCAGGCGGCCCCTCCAGTCTTCTTCTTGCGCCGCTGCTTGACGTTAACAGCACTCGCGACGATAACGGCAATATCATAATTACCTATCAGGATATAGAGCGTGCCGTAAGCCGCGAGGGCAACACTATCGTAATTACCTTAAACAAACCTTTCGCGCCGCTTTTGGGAATATTGGCGCGTTGGTCCTACGTCTTAAGCAAGAACTTTGCCGTAAAAGGCGGGGAGTGGGACGGTTCTGAGCAGAACTGGCAAAAATTTAATAACCGCCAAAAGGCCGACAGTTATTTGTTTGATAAAGCTCTCGGCAGCGGCCCTTTCAGCGTGCGGCGTTGGGATATTGCGGGCAAAAAAGTTTATCTTGCGGCAAATAAAAATTATTTTCGCGGCGCGCCAAAACTTGATGGCGTGCAAATGTTTAGCATAGCCGAGCAAAGCACCATGCGCCTTATGCTTGAGAGCGCAGACGCCGATATCGCCGAAATTTCCGGCAGCTTCGCCGAGCAAATAGCGGGCAACCCTTCCGTTGCAGTGGAAGACGCTTTGCCGCGCCTTAAGACGGACCCCGTTATATTTTTTACCTTTGACATCAATTCCGAAGGCAACCCCGATATCGGCAGCGGACGTCTTGACGGACAAGGCATTCCCCCCGATTTTTTTAAGGACGTAAATATCCGCAAAGCTTTTGCCTATAGTTTTGATTATGACGCTTTTGTAAATCAGTCTATGAAAGGCAAGGCGCCTCGGGCTATAGGCCCCGTGCCGCCCGCGCTGCTTGACTACGGCGCAAATCCGCCCAAGTATGACTTTGATTTGGATAAAGCGCGCCAATATTTTAAGCAGGCTTACGGCGGCGAGGTTTGGGATAAAGGTTTTTCTTTTACGCTTACCTATAATACCGGCAGCGATTTGCGCCAAACCGCAGCCGAGATATTAAAACGCAATGTTGAAAACCTCAACCCAAAGTTTAAGATTGAGTTAAGGGGCGTGCCGTGGGCCTCTTTTCTGGAGAAGACGCAGGCCCGTAAAATGCCGATGTGGTTGCGCGGCTGGATAGCAGATTATCCCGACGCCCATAATTTTGCCTTCCCGTTTTTGGACAGCGAAGGCAGATACGCCCTTGCCCAGGGTTTTAAGGACGAGCGTCTTGATAAACTTATAAAACAGGCTTCCGCCGAAACCGACGCTAAAGCGCGGCAGGATTTATACCGCCAAATACACGCTTTAAGTTTTGAGGACGTCCCCCAGATTTATACCGTGCACTCCCCGGGCGTGTGGGTGTTTAGGAAGGAAGTTAAGGGGTTTGTGGATAATCCGGTGTTTATGGGGCTTTATTTTTACCCGATGTATAAATAACCGTTAACTAACAACTATTTGGTTTTAGGGACAGATAGTATCAGGTGAACAATTTTTATTTTTGTACCAAATTGCCGTTATCGTTAAATACCATATTAGAGCGTCCTGCACGCTCTAATATGGTATAATGTTCTTGTATTAAATAATATATAGGAGAAGCCCCCTCCCGCTTGGTACCGGCATCACAGTTAACACCCCTCGCACGACAAACGCGGCGCCCTTACTCGGCAGGCAGTTAAAGGCTTAAATAATAATATGGCATTAACAAGCAAAGACAGAAAAGACATAATCTCAAAATTCCAGACTTCCATGTCAGACACAGGCTCGCCTTCAGTTCAAGTTGCGCTCATTACCGAAAGAATTCAGTACATATCCAAACACTTAAAAGACAATCCCAAAGACTTTTCCGGCGAAAGAGGTTTAGTAAAACTCGTCGGACAGAGAAAGAGACTCTTGGCTTATCTTAAAAAGCACGATTTCGCCAAGTATCAGCAACTGACTAAAGAACTTAACTTAAGGAAATAATAATAAATGATAAATAATAATATAACAAGCCTCAGCGTTGACGTCGGAGGTAAAACTATCTCATTTGAAACGGGGTTAATGGCAAAACAGGCTGACGGCGCCGTCGTAGCAAAGCTCGGCGACACTATGGTGCTTGCCGCCGCCGTAAGCGATAAAAACCAAAAACCCGGGTTACAGGATTTTGTTCCTTTAACCGTAAACTACAAAGAAAGAACTTACGCCGCGGGCAAAATCCCCGGCGGTTTTTTTAAGAGAGAAGCAAGGCCCAGCAAAAAAGAAACTTTATCCTCCCGCTTAATTGACCGCTCTATGAGGCCGCTTTTCCCCCAGGGGTTTGCGTGCGAAGTCAATATTACCGCTATGGTAATTTCGGCCGACTGCGTAAACGACAGCGACGTTTTGAGCATAGCCGCTTCTTCTGCGGCGACAGTAATATCCTCCATACCTTTTACCACCCCCGTTGCGGGCGTAAGGGTAAACAGGGTAGACGGTCAATATATCGTAAACGCTACTATTGAAGAGCGCAAACAGGCCGATATGGACCTTGTAATTGCCGGCACTATGCAAGGCATTATGATGGTGGAAGGCGGCGCAAGCGAAGTAGATGAAGAATCTTTGGTAAAGGCAATTGAAATTGCCCACCCCGAAGTAAAAAAACTTTGTCAGGCGCAGCTTGATTTAAGGGAAAAATGCGGTAAGGAAAAATTTGAGTTTGCCGCCGAAACCCTACCCCATGCCGTTTTGGATTTGGCAAATGCCAAATACCGCGGCGAGGTAAGCAAAATCCTCCACGAGTTCAGCGATAAGCAAACCCGCGACGTTAACATCGCCAAGCTTAAAGAAGCCTTAAAAACCGAACTTACCGAACAATATCCCGAGCAGGCCGCCGCTTACGGCGACTTTGCCATGGAAATGCTTGCTTACGAAGAGTCGCGCAAGATGGTTCTTGACGAAGGCGTACGTGTTGACGGGAGAAAGACCGACCAGATACGCCCGCTCAGTTCCGTAGTAGGCCTGCTGCCCAATGCGCACGGCTCTGCCTTGTTTACCAGAGGCCAGACGCAGGCGCTTGCCGTAACCACTTTGGGCACCGGCGACGACGCGCAGATGATAGAAGGGCTTGATGAAACTTATGACGAGAAATTTATGCTTCACTATAACTTCCCGGGTTTTGCAACAGGCGAGTGTAAACCAGACAGAAGCCCCGGCAGACGCGAAATCGGCCACGGCGAACTTGCAAGGCGCGCTTTGCTGCCTTTGCTCCCAAGCGACGAGGATTTCCCTTACACCATAAGGGTTGTATCCGATATTATGGAGTCAAACGGCTCTTCTTCCATGGCAAGCGTTTGCGGAGGTTCTTTATCCCTCTTTGACGCCGGCGTACCGATGAAAGCTGCCTGCAGCGGCATCGCAATGGGCCTTATAACAGAGGGCGATAAATACGCGGTCCTCTCCGACATTATGGGGCTTGAAGATCATTTGGGAGATATGGATTTCAAACTGACCGGATCGCGCAAGGGTATAACCGCTTTCCAGATGGACCTTAAACTTGCAAGCGGCATTTCGCTTGATATCTTAAGGAAGGCCATTGCTCAGGCGACGCTGGGCCGTATGTTCATTATGGATCATATGGAAAGCGTCATCAAAGAACCCAGACCCAATATCTCAAAGAATGCGCCCGTAATTTATACACTTATGATACCGCAGGATAAAATAGGCGCCCTGATAGGGCCGGGCGGTAAAAATATTAAGCGCATCTGCGAAACTACCCAATGCAAAATTGACGTTGATGAAAGCGGCAAAGTCTTAATCGCCGCGGCAAACGACGAAAAATTGCAGCAGGCCAGAGCCGAAGTGGAACTGTTGACCAAAGACGTTGAGGTCAATCAGATATACAAAGGCAAAGTGGTTTCCATACAGCCTTTCGGCGCGTTCGTGGAACTGCTGCCGGGCAAAGACGGACTTTTGCATATATCCGAGATTGAAAAACACCGCATAAATAAGGTGGAAGACGTGCTCTCCTTAGGCGATGTCGTTGAGGTCAAAGTAGTTGAAATTGACAATAACGGCAAAGTGCGCCTTTCAAGAAAAGCACTGCTGAAATAAAATTTCAGTTTTTTGACAGCGCAGCGCGCGGACATTTTTTCAAATGTCCGCGCGCTTTTTTGCGCGCAAAAAATTGCGCCGCCACGCATACTTAAATTTGCCGTCTTAACTGAGTTGCCCGCGGAATAATTGCTTAAAATTCGTGCGCGCAAAAAGGGGCCCTCCTTCTTCACAGGGAAGAAGGAGGGCACGGTGCGCTGCTGTGGGCGGGGCAATCCCGCGCCGCTTATGGCAGTTTTTTAGACGCTGCGCGTTTTAGCGCGCAGCGCGGGCTTGGGATTGCGGGTCGGGGGCTGGAGAGTACAATATTTAAGCCGTTTAAGGCTTGGGGCGTAGGGGTGTCGGAAGGTTTTTGGGAAGAGTTGAGGGCGAGATCGCACTTATGCATTAAAGTTATATCGGCAAATGCGCGCAGGCTGTCAAATTCAATGCCGTTTTTCAAAAAAATATTTTGTGCGCGTTGTTTTATGTCGGCGCTTAAGTTGCAGTCTTTGCCTACGTGCAGCCAAAAAGAGCGCATTTCTTTATTTAACGCTCTTGCCCCTTCCTGCCACCAAAGGGGGGCTGTTGTTTTAAGGCCTTTACGCGTTTTTTGCATTTTATTTATCTTTTTTGCATATTCGTTTAACGCGCGTTCAAACATATGGAGTAAAAAAAGTTTTTCCAAAGACATGCTGCTTACGGCATACCAACGCGCAATAAAATAGTCCATAGATTTCCTCTTTTTTAATTTTTATTTAACTTATTTTTATCTTCTTTTTTTATATCAACGCGCCATGGCCTTGCTCTCTTGAAATCTCTTTCATCTGTAGCAAAGGGCATTATATCGCGCGTAAGCGCGGGGGCGCCGCTTATTTTATAAGAGCCTATACTGCAGTTTGGCGCGCCTTCAAAGTATTTTTTAAGCGCGTCGTCAATCAGGTTAAATTCCTTAGCGTAAGGCATAAGGTAGTGCCTTCTGTCCAAAAGTTCCAGCAAAATTTTATAAAGTTCGGCCCAAGTTCCTTGCGCGGGAATAAAAACCTCCGCTTTTTTGTTGTTACAATTCACAGACATACGCTACACCTCTTTTTATACCGCCTTTGTTTGCAGGCTTTTTTAAGCTTGCAGGGCAGCTTAATATCCGCAGGGAGGTGCCGCTTTTTTTGCGGCAGTTCCATTTAAGGTTTTTGTTGGGAGAGCCGTCTCGCAATTGCAAAAAAATTTTGCAGTTGCTTTACCTGCGGATATTTAAGCCTTTAGCCCGATTTGAAAAGGTCTTATTTCTAAAACCGTATCAAATCTGATACAATTGTATCAAACTATTTTTAATTTGTCAAATTTTCAGACGGCAGAAAAGAATTGACATTTGATACTATATTTGTTAAAAAATAAGTATGGGGCCCCGCCCTGCGGGGCAAAAGGGGGATATATGAACCTAGGACAAAAAATTGACCAGCTGCTTAAAACAACGGCGATGACAAAAGTTGAGCTTTCAAGAAGACTGGGACTTAAAGATTCCAGCGTGATATCCCATTGGGTAAAAAACCGTTTCAAACCCGACAGGGATAATATGGAAAAGCTTTCCCATGTTTTTGAAAAGCCTGTTTCTTATTTTGCAGACGACGCCTATACCTATGCTCCGCCGCGTACCGACGAGGAGGAACTGGCCGAAAAAAAGTTTTACGAACTTCTTTCTTCTCTTCCTATAACAAAGCATATCGGCGTTTTATGCGAGGTTTCAAAAGAATATTTTGAGCTTTCTTATTATTTCCAGCCGGAGGAGTTTTTGCCCCTCCTTCTTGAAGTTAAAAATAAGCCGCCCTTTGCTCTTAAAATAGCCGATAAAAAAGCCTGCCCGTGGGCGCATAACGGGGAATATGCTATTTTTGTAAATACAAACGAGCCGCCGCTGGGCAAACTTGTGCTTATAAAAGAGTACGGCGTCTACAGCATAAGAAAAATAATTAAGACGGGCAAAATGCTTATTTTAGAAGACAAAAGCGGCAAACAGCGCAGGGTTAAAACCGGCAGGGCGCAGATTATGGGACATCTTTTGGCTTTCTACAGAAAGCCCGAAGCTTGAGCGCGCCGCACTTTTTTGCTT